>JALBWU010000008.1 GCA_022678445.1 Candidatus Aramenus sp. CH1
TCACAACTGCGGTTTTGACGCTTCCGGAATTGCGGGAGTAATCGGGGCTCCTCATCTTTAGTTCGCCAAAGGAAGCGCCATAAAAGGAAATCGTTTTCATGTTAAAACCTTAAACCCCGCCAAGCGAGGTTTGTCTTCTTACTTATCAAACATGCTATCGTAAGGCCTTGCGAACCTGGGCTCCCAACCTTTTGGTAACTCATCTACCTCAAGTGTCGTGTCCTTAAAGTAGGGGTAAACCCTTTCCTCCTCCAAGAAGGCGTGGAGAGATACCATCGCCAAAAGTAGTCTCAAGTGGTCAAAGTTGGGGTACTCCTCCTTCAGAAGGTCGTTGAAGAGGTTCCAGATCACTACGTGCTGGTACAGCAGTGTCCTCGACAACGGTTTCTCCTCTATTTTAGGGAACACGTATTCCTCTTCCACGTACATGTGGAACTTGGTCACTTCAAATAGGCGAGCTAGCGTGCCCCTCATTTTCTCTACGTCGTAAACTGTCAGCTCATTTAAAGACTTCTCCACAAAGGAGTGATCATCCTTTAGCCCCTGAATGGAGGTCCTCATTCAATCACCTTGATGTCATATATAATTTATCGTTGTTGGCACTAAATAAATATCTTATATACGAATATACGAGGGTTAATACCTTGTTTGTAAAATTAGTGTTAAATTCAAAAAGTTTAGGTATAACGAACTCCATAAAGGTGCTTAGGTTGGACGTAGAGAGCGTGTGACCTTTAGCGTTATTGGTGGGACGCTAAAGCGCCTCCACGGACAGTCGTCAGCTACGGAGATAGGGCCAAAGAAAGGCCGGAAGCCCTAAGGCAGAAAAGCTTAATACGCCAACTTTCAATTCCCCCAAAATGAAAGACGAAGAGGTTAACTCCAGGGACCAAATAGTCAAGAAGATTGGGGAGAACACCGTTAGGTTAGTCCTAGTCATTGTGGGTTACGCGATAGTTGCAGCGGTTGTAAATAACTTGGTTTTTCCCTTCATATCCAGCCTTTCTTTTTCCGTCTTTTCATTTGAAATCTCTGGGAAAGGGGTCTACGCAAACGCGCCCTACGTCAACGTCTTACTAGCGTTGTTATTTGGCTACTTGATCTTGCAGGCTTTCATAGCCATAGTGTACTGGAACCTGAGGCTAAAGTACGACCACTCCACCGCGGCGTCCATGAGGAGCGTCTTCAGGATAATAGGAGTTGGGGTGCTAGTCGCGGCCATAGCGGGTGCGGTTGGAGGCGCTGCCAGTGGGGTCGCCTTGGGTGGGTTCCTAGGGATTGTGGTCGGGTTTGCCTCACAGCAGGTAATGGGGCAAGCGCTGGCAGGGCTCTTCGTCCTCCTCTCTAGGCCATTCAAGATAAAGGACCACGTAAGCGTGCAGGGGGAGGAAGGGACAGTAGAAGAGATAACGACCTTGTTCACCTACATACAGAAGGCGGACAACACTACTGCCATTCTCCCAAACAACATGGTACTAGGTAGCAAAATATACTTTTACCCAAAGCAACAGACCCAGCAAGCCCAACGAGTGGACCAGAAGAAGTGAGATCTACTCCAAGTACTTCCTTCTAATGAATTCGGAGATCTCCTCCACAGCCTTCTCTATGGACACCCTCCCCTTGTCCTCGTTGACCTCTACGTCGCCATCGTTTATTATGCCGTAGGGGCTTGCCTCGTAAGTGGTTATCTCAGTGAAGACGCCTTCCTTCACGCACGGGTCTTTCACCTCCCTCAGCTTGTGTTCCCTGACAAGCGACGGCCTTATCGCCTTCATCTTCGACGTCTCCGCAGAGCCGGCGTGGAGGTCTACATTGCCGAACAAGTGGGCGTCCTTGCCCACTAGGTTGATCACGTGTACCTTGAACGGGGGAGAGGAGAAGTTGAACTCCCTCTGCACAATGTCCAATACGCTCTCGTTTCCCCCGTGGCCGTTGACTATGACGAGCCCCCTCAAGTTGAGCGACTTGGAGCTCTCCAGCAGGTCAAGGAGGTAGCTGACCATTGTCACGTACCTCACCCCCAGGAAGGGGAACCCCTTGTGCTCCAGGGAACATCCCACGTAGAGTGTGGGGAAGAGTAGAACGTGCTCGGGGAACCTCTCCTCTATCCTCCTCGCCACTTCCTCAGCTATAATCGCGTCTGTCCCCATTGGCAAGTGTGGGCCATGTTGCTCCACACTGCCTATCGGCAGGAGCCCAACCTTTCCGCCGACCTCTTCCATGGTAGCCTCTAAAAGCTTCATGAGAAATTAATATTAAGATAAGGATATAAGTTAATGTTTTTAAACTGTCCACCCGCTTCCTTGCCTCTTTTAAAAAATTTTGGGAAAAGCCCTCAGTTCCCATGCCGTGGAATTAAACCTTTCAAATTGTCGTTTAAGATCGCTTATTAGCTTGTCGGGGAAAACTAAGACATGTACCTTGTAATAAAGAACCATCCAATCGAGGGCCCTGGCACCTTGGTCGACCTCTTGGACGACAAGGTAAAGGAGGCCATGGCGTGGGACGACTACCCTAAGGGCTTTGACGGACTAATAGTAATGGGAGGGCCCATGGGCGTCTACGAGGCAGACAAGTACCCCTTCTTGTATAAGGAGATGGAAGCGATAAGGGAAGCAGTGGACTCTGGGAAGAGGGTGTTGGGGGTCTGCTTGGGCTCACAGCTGACCTCGAAGGCCCTCGGTGGAGAAGTGGTCAAGGGTCACTTC
The DNA here is from genome assembly GCA_022678445.1 of Candidatus Aramenus sp. CH1. NCBI lineage: Archaea > Thermoproteati > Thermoproteota > Thermoprotei > Sulfolobales > Sulfolobaceae > Candidatus Aramenus > Candidatus Aramenus sp. CH1. The sequence continues at coordinate 2,709 of JALBWU010000008.1, forward strand.
GGCCCAGAGATAGGCGTCCACACCGTGAAGTTCCTAAACCACCTTGGAGAGAGGAGGGTGTTCCAGTGGCACGGTGACACGTTTACCCTTCCACGGAGCTCCTCCCTCCTAGCTTATAGCGACAAGTACTTCCAGGCTTTTGCGTTCAAAAGGGCGCTTGCACTTCAGTTCCACGTTGAGGTTGACTCGAAGATCGTGGAGAAGTGGGTTGAGGAGTACGGAGGGGACAAGAAAATAGTCGAGGAAGTGAGGGAGGTAGAGGACGAGCTTTACAGCCTCGCCAAGGAGTTGGTCAAGCTCTGGTTACAACTCTGAAGGTGTAGTTCTTTATGAGCAGAGCCGATATCAGGGTGAGCACCATTATCCCTATCCCCGTTATGGATATGTAGTTGAACGCCGTAGCCGAGGGCACAAAGCCCAGGACTAGGGGCTGGTTGTTGTACATCATCACTATGGGGTCTTGGTAGGAGTCCATGAATACGGTGGCTATCACTGGTCCCGCTGAACCCCCTAGCGTCCTCAGCAACGTGTTCATCCCCATCCCCGTCGTCCTGTACTCGTCTGGGAGGGAGAGTGCTACCATGTTCACTAAGGGGAGGATTATTGCCACAAGCCCCACAGAGGACAGGAAGCCGTCCTCCAGTATTGCAAGTGGGGTCGCCCTGTTTACTATAAAAAGGAAGTAGGAGACTATCCCCAGCACAGTCCCCAGGATCATTATGGGCTTGGGTCCAACCCTCGGCAGTAGCCTACCGAACAAGGGCCCGAATATGACCATCCCAAAGGCAACTGGCGACATCAAGAGCCCGGACTGTATTATGGAGAGGCCTAGGCCATATGGGGCGGGTAGCTGAGAGTAGTAGACCAGGAAGATGAACACCATGAACATCCCAACCCCCGAAATGAGCCCAACCAAGTTGGCAGCGGCGAAGTTCCTTACCTTAAAGAGCTCAAGCTTTAGGAGGGGCTCACTTGTCCTTCTCTCGAAGGCGATGAAGGCGCCGAAGAGCGCTATCCCCGAGAACAGCAACAACAAGTTCTGCAAAGAGAATTCACCCCAGTCCGGTATCTCCGTCAAGTAAACCAACGTCATCACGGTGGCCAGCCCTATTAGCGTCGCCCCTACCACGTCCACCCTCTCCTCGACCCTGTGACCAGTGTGAGGTAAGTAGACCTCGGAGAGGGCGAACACCACAAGCGAGAGGATAGCTGCCGTGTGGAAGGCGTACTGCCAGCCTAGGTCTTGGACTATGTAGGAGCCTATGAGAAGCCCCAGTGCAGGGCCTATGCCTAGGATTGCGCTGAGTATGGCTTGGGCAAAGGCTACCCTCTCCCTGGGGTACAAGTCGGTAATTATCGAGATTGCTATTGGGAAGATGGAGAACCCGACCCCTTGGATCGCCCTCGCCGCGATGAGTACCCAGACGTTTGGGGAGAAACCAGCTAGGGCCACCGCCACGATGTAGAACAAGATAGCTATGGTGTACATCCTCTTCTTGCCGTATGTGTCTGCCAGCTTTCCCATAAGGGGAGAGGTGGCCGCAGCGACTATCATGTAGGCGGAGGTTATCCACCCGGCGAGCGTCGCGGAAATTGAGAAGTCCGTCTCTATAGTTGGGAGGGCCGGGATTACCATAGTCTCCACGTAGTTGACTATTAACAACATTGCAGAAAGGAGAGCCATTGTCCTAGTCTTGATGTCCATAGTAACCTAAAGCTACTCCACGAGATAAAAAGTTTTCGATATATCTATTTCACGCATAGCAGAACGACGTCAAGTGACTTACACAAGGTTTTAACTGTTTTTTCATAATATATGATATGAAGGTTTCAACTGGAAAAATGGACTACTTCCTAGACGACGTTACGGTGCTCTACGGGGAGGAGGTAGACGACTTGGTAACGTCTCTCAGTGCCCTTGACCCCACGGGCTACGCCAACTTGAGGAGGAGAGTAGCGTGGGACCTCTACTTTAAGGCTTCAAGGGCCTTCTCAAACCAGATCAGGGAGGCGTTCTTCGCCCTCTTTGAGCTCTCGGCCATAGTGAGGGAGCTGAACTTCCGGTTTGTAAACCCCTCATACGCGTTACCATCAGTGGTCGAGAGGCTGAGCACCTCAGCTAAGCTCAAGTGGGAGAAGGGGAGGGTAACCCTGAAGGACCCCGTGGAGGTCGAGGTGGAGTTTGACGTAGCTAAGGAAATAGGGAAACGCGTCAAGGTGGAGGTGGACGGTAAGGAGGTTAAAGCGAGTCCCACCCCTACTGGGGAGAAGACAAGGCTAGACCTCAGCAGGCTGACCGGGGTAAAGGGGATGTTCCTGAGCCTGGACTCCACCTACGATGAGGGGAACTTGAGGGCCTCTTTGAACCTCGAGTACGTGCCAGAGGACAGGGGGATGAACAAGGACGTAGACGTGGAGGAGCTAAACAAGGTGTTAAGGGTTACGGCAAAGGAGGTCAACGAGAAGTCCATTGGCTCCCAATCCACCTTCGAGGACTTTATGGTAAGCGTGGCGGAGGTCTTGGTAGAGCCCACCATCTCCTCCTTTAGGGAGGAACTAGAGAGGACGTTGGGAGTGAGAGAGATGGTCTACATACCCCCGTCAAGGCCCTTCCTTCTCAACGCGTCCTTCTCGGCCTTGACCGAGCAGGAGGTCGCACAGCTCTTTTCAAGCAACTGCGTTATGGCAATGGAGAGGGTGAGGAGAGGGAAAGGAGTGCTGAGTGAAAACTCACTAGGGCTAAAGGTCGACGGAGGGGTAGTGGAGTACCAAGGGGTCCAAGTTACTTCTGCCCTCAAGTGGGTCAAAGCCTTGGCCACTGTGATCCTAGAGCTCGCCTCTGTGAGGGATAGAGCGTTGATAGTGATTGAGGCCCCAGAGGAGTACCTAACGGAGGACAAGAGGAAAGTGATCCTGGAAGTACTGTCAAGGGAGGTTGAGAAGGGAAACAAGCTCCTGGTCTCGACGTGGGACAGGGGAATGGCGATGGCGCTGAGGTCTCACTTCTCCTCCACTAGGTAGTTCCTGAGCACTCCAATTCCAGTTATCTCCGCCTCCATCATGTCCCCTGGCTTCAAGTACCTCCCCGTGGCCAGCGCCACCCCCTGCGGGGTGCCCGTTGAGATCACGTCTCCAGGGGAGAGGGTTATCCCGTTTGAGGCGTACTCAATTACCTCGTCTACCTTAAATATCATGTCCTCAGCATAGCCCTCTTGCCTTACCTCGCCGTTCACCTTGAGCGTCAGCTTCACAGAGTTGGGATCAAGCTCGTCCCTCGTCACTATCCAAGGCCCTAGGGGCATGGCCGTGTCCATGCCCTTCCCGTGGACCCACCTCATCCCGTAAGGAGGTTCTGGGGGGAACTGCTTGTCCCTAAAGCTCACGTCGTTGGCTATAGTGTACCCAAAAACGTAGTTGAACGCCCCCCTCCTTGGGATATACTTCCCCCTCTTGCCTATGACAACTGCAAGCTCCACCTCGTGGTCCACCCTGCTAGACGCCTTCGGGTAGACCACTGGCTGGTTGTGACCCACTAAGGCGTTGGCGAACTTCGTGAAGAGATATGGCTCCTTGGGAGGGGAGGTGCTGGTCTCGTTGCCGTGGGACTTGTAGTTTACAGCTAGTAGGAGGATCTTCTCTGGACGTTCAATGGGAGGGTAATAAACGATCTTCTCTGGGTCGTAGGACACCTCTCTCTCCACTCCCTTCAGCTTGGACAAGGTCTCCTTAGCCAAGAGGAGTGCCCCATCTCCCCCTGCAACGAACTCCTTCAAGTCGAAGAACCAGTTGGGAGCACTTGCCTCAAACACCACCTCGTAGGCTTTTGCTAAATCTACTACCCTGCCGTCAAGTAGAACTCCTACCCTCTTTCCTTCCCCTGGTACGGGAGAAAAGGAAAGTAACTTCATGGTAGAAATTAGCGGGGTTTCACTTAAAAACTTGCGTTGACTACATTCGGGTTTAAACTTTTTATATAGGGGTCGTATTATCGCCATATGTTTTAGATTTTTCCGTATAATTAAAGAAAGTTTTAATTACATGGGACTGTTAGTACTATGCATGTCATACGAAAAGAGAGCAAACCCGGCACCGCTAGGTCTGTCCGGTTTCGCTCTAACGACGCTAGTGTTAAGCACGTTTAATGCGGGGATATTGTCGTCTCAAGGAGCGGGAGTGGTACTGGGGCTAGCAGCTTTTTACGGCGGTCTGGCCCAGTTACTCGCAGGAGTCCTCGAGTGGAGGGCCGGGAACACGTTTGGATATACGGCATTTTTCACGTATGGTGCCTTCTGGGAGTGGTACTTCCTCACGGCCTTGGGTATCTTCGGAGGCATTACGGCACAGGGAGTAGGTCTAGTGCTCATAGCCTTCGGCATATTCACGTTCGCAATGTGGATAGGGACGTTTAAGGCCAACATGGGGCTTTTCGTGACATTCCTACTGCTCTGGATAACATTCTTCCTGTTGGGAGCTGGGGCGATCTTGAATAGCGTAGCTCTGACCCACGCAGGGGGATACGTAGGCATCCTCACTGCCATAGCAGCTTGGTATACGGGCCTGGCTATCGTCGTAGCGGAGAGCTTAGGAAAGAACCCACCCCTAGGGAAGGCCCCGTTAAGTTAAGACCTCCTTTTTTAATCTACATTATTGGAGAAGGAAAAAGACGCCTGTTGGCTTTCCTTGTCTCAGTTCAAGCCTTCCCTTGGGCCTCCCTTTCACCTATGTAGATACCGTAGAGAACCGAGAAGTTGGAGACGAGACCTATTGACAGCAGGAAGTGTAGCAAGATGACCGCGTTTGACTGCGATTGCAAAAAAGCTAAGCCGAGGGCCGAGATTAACACCACCAGTAGTATGTTGCCCATCATTATCCTCTTCTCCCTTCCCTTCTCGGCGAACCTCAGTCCAAAAAGGGCTAACAGGAGGAGGATTCCAGCTAGGAACGCGTGGGCGCCCAAAAGCGGTGGATAAGGAGCATAATAGGTCATTACGTTACCTATCAGCATCTGTAGGACTGTTACTCCTGCCGCTGCTAGCCACAACGTCCCTTTGTTCAAAACGTTATGACCTCGTAACCGTTGTTGACGTAGTGCGACACCCTCTCCCCTGCGGGGAGGAGCGAGACGCCCAAGCTCTCCAGGTTGGGCTTTATGTTCATATTCTGTGCGACTGCTATGCACGCAGAGTCCACTACTTTGTTCTGTAGCATCTCCTGGAACATATTCTTCATTTCCCCCTCAAGGGTGATAAGCCTTTTCTGGCTAGGTCCGAAGTATATTACCTTGATGTCCTCAAACCTCTTGTTCTTGAAGGAGTTGTATACCATCCTTATGGCTAGGTCGAACTTCTCGTCTCCAGACATTATAAGAAATAGGACTTTAGCCATGCTAAACCCTTATCCCTTTAACTTATAAGTTTTTCCTATGAAAAGAGATAAAGGAATATAATCGATTCCTGAAAGAAATTAAAGGGAATGACCACCTACGCGTGTTAGTCTCTACACTTTCGTTCTGTTGTTCAGATATTCTAGGTCATGTGTGGCGACTTAGACCTCTATCGTTCATAGGTGAATCGTCAGAGCGAGACTGCAAGGGGACAGCACGTATGGCGACCTTGTACGCCCTTAGAGCAGAGGTTCCACCTAGTGAGTAGTCGGTTAGGTATGCACAAGGGCTGAATAGGTCGTCGCGACAACAAAAGGTTACAGTACGCCTTCCCTGTCAGTAGCGTAAGTCTCTGGCGACCGGTTTTAGTCAACTATTGCTATCCCTGCTTCTGCACCTGCTTGAACATGTTGAATATATAAGCTGTGAAAAACAGGGTGACCAAAGCCAAGACTCCAAAGGACCCCCTTATGCCCAAGACGTCAACTACTCCTGATATCAACAAGGGGACAAAGGAGGAGAACCCGGTCATAACGGCAGAGAAATAGCTGTTAGCCACGCTCCTCTCCCCCTCAGAGAAGCTCCTGGATATGGATATGAGGGACACAGGGTAAGTTATACCGTGTGGGACTCCCAACACGACCAGGGCGAGGGCGTACATGAGTAGCGATCTCGAGAAGAACGCCATCACGAGGCCAGCAAACGTGAGTGAGGTGGAGAGCCCCACGAAGCTCCACAGCCTCTTAGGCGGGTAGACGGTCAAAGCCAGCCTCCCGAGGAAGGAGGTAGTGAAGAACAGGGAAAATAGCAGGGTCGCGGTCGAATAGGAGGCCCCAAAACTGTTAACAGCGAAGATTCCCCCAAAGGTAGTCAGCGTCCCGAAGGGTATTCCGTACATCAAGTTTAAAGCTACGGACAGCTTGAACCCGCTCCTTCTCCACACGTTCACTCTGCCCTCGACCTCTTGCACTGACCTGGGAAAGTCGAGGAAGAACGAGAGGGCGAAGACGAGCACTGCGAGGGGGGAGAAGAGGAGAAAAGCTTGGAAAAGGTTGAACTTCAAGAGCACAGCGGACTCAATGGAAGGGCCTGCTATAAGCGAAGTACTCAAGGCGAGTGTGTAAAGGGAGAGTAGCCTCTCCCTTGTCCTCTGCTCAGGGAAGAGGCTCGCTGAGGTGACGACGTTGGGCATCAGGATCCCTATTGCAAACCCAATTAGCGAAGTAAGTAGCCACACGTTTGCAGGGGAGGAGAAGTAAAAGAGGGGGAAAGAGAAGGCATACGTCGCTGACGCCATGAAAAACGCCCTCCTCCTTGCTTCTCCCCTAAGCCTTGCGTTCAGGAGCCCACTTGACAGGAAGGCGAATACGGTAGCTAGGGACGAAATGAGGCCTATGGTGAGGCTAGAGAAGTGGAAGTAATACTTGGCTATTAAGGGTAGGGTGGTCATTAACATGTTGTCCGAGGCCCTAAAGGAAAAGGTGAGCAACACTAGAACTAGGGCAAAGAGGAAAGGTCTCCTCATGTCTCACTATTCTGTGGACATGTAGTATATATGCGTGTGAGAAACATCTCTCCCCCTTCAAGGTTTAAAGCTTCAGAGCAGAATTTAGAGTAATGGAAAAGGAGTACTTAGCCTCAAGGATAAAGAACCCTCTGCTGAGGGACGCATTCTACAAGGTCAATAGGGAGGACTTCTTGCCGGAGCACTTGAGGAACTTTGCGTACAGCGAGAAGTACTCCGGCCAACCTCTGGTCATCTTCCCTGGGGTTACGACTACTGCACTAGATCTCGGTCTCTACATGTTGGACAGCCTAGAGCTTTCTCGAGGGCAGAAAATCCTGGAGATAGGGACAGGGATAGGCTACTACACGGCGTTAATGGCTGAGATCGCTAATAAGGTGGTAAGCGTGGAGATCCACGACGAGATGTACGAGTACGCCAGGAAGAGGCTCAACTATCCCAACGTAAAGCTTATGAAGAGAGACGGTACCCTCGGCTACGATGAGGATTCCCCCTACGACAGGGTAATAGCGTGGGCCTCCTCCCCGACCCTCCTCTGTAAGCCCTTCGAACAACTCAAGGAAGGAGGGATAATGGTCTTGCCGATAGGCTGGAGGAAACAGTGGCTCTATAAGGTGAAGAAGGTCAACAACGCCCCAGTGATGGAGAGGCTGATGGAGGTGGTCTTCATGAAAATGAGGGGAGTCTACGGCTTCTACGAGGAAGACAACGACGACCTAGAGCACAGAGTGAACTTATTAGAGAGGCAACTGAAGGGGCTCCTGTCAAGGCTCGGGTTCAGTCCTCAAAGCTAAGGTCAGCGGTTTCCAGGAGGACACCGCCGGGAATTTTTGCTAGGACGTACCGAAGGAGAGGCAGGTAGGAGTAGGGCAACTCCAAGTACTTCCCCTTGTTTGCAAAGATCTCCACCTTCTTAGAGTAGTGGTCAGCGTAGACTATGAAATCCGTGAACCGAAGATCGAAGACCACCTTTAGGGAACCGCTGAGCTCCTCCATGAAGTCTTGGAGTTCTAACTCCTCCACGTCATAGGCTATCATTGGTTTCGCCAGCCTCACCTCATAGCCGTCCATCTCCTTTACCTTCTTCAGCTCCCTTACCTTCCCGTCGTAGGAGAAAACCTTGTCCTTAGTAATGAACAAGTACTTGGACGGCATAAGATTTTTTTTGTATTATCTAGATATAAACCTTTCTTCTAAATAAGTCAGATCAAATATGAATTTGTCATTGAGATTAAATATATAATGTCTATTTACTCTATATAGTCTATATAGTCCTTTACCCTCCTCATCGCCGTGGAGAGATGCTTACACTTTCCCTTTATGGCGAAGCCGGGACAGCTACAGCTTGCCCTTACCCTAGTTCCCGCGTCTATCTTGACGACGTAGCTTTCAAGGGGATTCTCCTCACTATCAACTACTAGGAGGAAGACCTTCCTGCCCTCGTAAAGCCTTGCGGAGACCAAGTAGGGGTACACGAGGGAAAAAGTTTTAGATATTGGCTGAGGGGAGGCCGAAAGTGGTTACTTCATGTTCCTTGCCAGTTTCTCCCTGACGGAGGCGTCTAGGCTGTTGATGACTTGGCCCACTACTTTCGCGTCCCTCTCCTGCACCTCCTTGGGGAGGGACTGGACTGCCTTTGCCCTCAGCGACAGGACTGCCTTTACCACCTCGTCCGGGTACATGGATAGTACCCTCATCATTGAGTCGCACCAGTTCGCGTAGTCCTCGTCTGATGCCTTTGCCCCCAGCGCCGTCAGGAGGCCCTTTACTGCCTCAAGTTTCTGGTTGTCGTCGAGCGTGAACAGTGTATTCAGCACTTTCATTATGGTGTCATTCCTCTGGGTGTAGGGCATCTTGGCAATTTGGATGGGGTCAAGGGAGAGCATAAAATATCATCCATTTATACAATATTAAACTAATCTATAATGGCAGATCTTAGTTCCCACGTAAATGCGTAAACAGAATGTCCGTCGCACAAAAAAGGTATTACTTGTTTGTCTGCTCAAGCTGTACTTCCACTTCCTTGGAGGACTCCTCAAGTGGCTTGCCCTTGGTCTCAGGCACTAACAGCCACGTTATCACCGCGGACGCTAGGGCTATTGCCCCCAGGAAGCCCACAGCGAAGCCCTCTCCGTACGTGATGAAAAGCGAGGGGAAGACGAAGGACGTCAGTGACGCCCCTATCCTCCCAGAGGCCACGGTCAGCGACTGCACTATTCCCCTGACCTTTGTGGGGGCTAGCTCGACGCCTAAAAGCCCGGTGGCGCTTATCGACCCTGGACCAGCTTGTTGTGCAAAGCCCATCATGCCGTAGAGCGCGTAGGCGACCACAGGGCTAAAGGCCGCTCCAGCGATGTCCTTGTAGGCTGAGAAGGCGAACAAGGAAAGGGCAATGCCTATGAAACCGACCACTTGGAGTGGTTTTCTGCCTATTCTATCTATAAAGGATAAGGCAACTATCCCTCCTGGTACCACGAAGATGCCCTCGTCCAGAAGCTGGAACACGCCGGAGTTTATCCCCAGGCTCTTAGCTATCAAGGACGGACCAAAGAGTATTCCAGAGTAAGCCACTATGTCGAAGAGGAACCAAAGGACGCATGCCACAAGGAAGTTCCTCCAGAATCTCCTAAAGTACTCCGAGAACGCCTTGACGTCTCTGAGCTCGCTCGACACCTGCAATTCCTGGCCCACCACCTCCTTTACTACCTTCCTGAGTCCCTCTACGTCCCCCTTTATCCTAGCAAGGTACCTAGGGGTCTCGGGTATCTTCCTCCTCAAGTAGATTACCGACGCTGCAGGTATTGCTCCTGCTGCTAGGACTACCCTCCAGGTCACGTCCGGTGACACTCCAAAGTAGGACAGTCCAAGGTATATAAGTGCCGCGGTTGTGGCCCCGAAGCCCCAGAAGAGCCCGAAGCCCAAGGCTATGATCTTCCCCCTGTCCTTTGCGTTGGAGTGCTCCGCCATTATCATTGGCGACAGGACGTAGTCGGCGCCTACGCCGAGGCCCAGCAGGAACCTAACCAGGACGAGTTCTATGGGTGAGGTCACAAAAGCCTGTAGTACTGCGCCTACCGTCATTAAAGCCACGTCGACCCCGTAGAAGGTCTTCCTCCCCCTGTTAGACAGCATGCCAAAGATTATCGCCCCCACGGCCGCACCAATTAGTGCCGACCCCGATATCAACGACGTGTAGAGGGCGTAGTCGGGGCTGTGCTCAGTGATCCCTAAGGCGGACAGCACTGTTAACAGCACTATGCCAATTGACGACAAGTCGTAGCCATCCGTGAACACTCCCATCCCTGTCGTTATTAATGACCTAACGTGGAACCAACTAAACTCCTTTTGGTCTAATGGCTTGAACACTGACCTTATGTCCATACCTCCTCGCTTTACCAAAGGGTGTTGGGAAATATAAATATTATCGACTATTGGATATATATTCCTAAATAGTTTATCAATGAAATGTAGAAATATATAGTAAAATATAGCCTACTTTCCCTACTGGAAATATGGGGCGACCATTTAGGGAATTTAGGTGTATATAGCCTAATGTTGGGTTTGCTTTTATTCCCCTCAAGGGACAATAACGCATGGACGCAGTTCTAGTGGGCGTGGTGCTCGGCGTAGTCCAAAGTGTGAGCGAGTGGTTGCCAATAAGCAGTAAGACCCAAGTGCTCCTAGCTTCTACCTTTCTCCTTGGGGTCAGCTTCTCGGTGGGGTACTCCTTTGGGCTCTTCATGGAGATGGGGACGATACTGGCTGCGGTAGTGTACTTTAGGAGGGAGATATACGGAGTGCTGAGGGCGTTAGCTGGGAGGGGCAACCTGGAGGACGTCTTGCTCTTGAAGTACTTGGTGATGTCCACCTTGGTGACGGGGGCGGTGGGGATGCCAATATACGTCGCCGTGGTTGACCTAGTAAGGGGTCCCGCCATCGGCGTGCCCATGACCGCGCTAGGTCTAGTACTGATAGCTGACGGGCTGGTAATCCACTTCTCCAGGAGAGCCTACAGGCCTAAAAAAGGAGTTAAGGACATGAGCTTGAGGGAGATGGCTCTAGTTGGGCTGGCCCAAGGCCTAGCCGCCCTCCCAGGGGTGAGCAGGTCGGGGATGATGACCTCAGTCCTGCTCCTCCTAGGATATAAGCCTGAGGACGCCTTCAAGCTCTCTTTCATCGCACTGATACCCTCTGCTCTGGGGGCAATAGGGGTCACCGTTTTACTGTCAAGGGAGGTCGTGGAGAAGGCGTTGGACGAAGTTGGGCTGGGGTCCTTGGAAATATCTGTTGTCGTAGCTACGGCGGTGAGCCTAGTGCTGATAGACGGACTGTTGAAGTTCGCCAGGACTAAGAAGGTACTGTTGTTGGTCTTCGCTTTAGGCGCAATGGCGCTAGCGAGTGGGGTACTTAGCACCCTCACGGGAATTGGTTAAGTAGAACACCGCCCGTAACACTGCTCACACCAAGGACTCATTGGGTTGCTGAACTTGTGATGGGGCGAGCTCAAACTTCCTCACCTTGACCCTCTTCACCTCCCCGTTAAAGTAGAAAAGGGACTCCCCGACGTCCAGCGAGGGTACTATCCTCTCAACCTCCTTTGGTCTGAGGGGTAGGATCTCCTTGTACACCTTTAGGTCTGCGGGGTGGACTACCTTGTGGAGGAAGTAGAGTTCGCTCTCCGTCAAAGCGTCCTTGTTTACCTTGGCCGACCTCTGGCTAACGAAGACTAGGCCGAGTCCCCTCTTCCTCCCCCTCAAGGCTATCCTCACTATGGCGTCTGAGAGCTCAGTCTGCTTCCCCTGTGGTACGAACTCGTGCGCCTCCTCAATTACCACCAGCCTGTCCATTGGGTGGGCCTTTGCCACCTGCCACATTGCGTCCAAGTACTTAGCGAGGAAGGTGAAGGACTCCTCCCTCCACTCGCTCATGTCCACGTCTACAATGGCGTTTGACTTCTGATGGAAGAGGGCTAGTTCAACTGGGTCGCTTGAGAAGTCGCTGACCACAGTCCCGCCGTAGGCTAGCACTTCCTCCACGTACTCTCCGTCTGGGTCGACAATAGTAACTGGGACTCCCTCCTTGATGAGCTCCTCCACCAAGACCTTTGCCGTGTTGGACTTGCCGGAGCCCCTTATCCCCAAGATGGCCACACACTTCCTTGTCACCAGCCCCTTAGCGAGTACTATGTCTCCTAATATCATGTGAAGATAACTGGAGCGGGATCCCCTTAAATAGGTTAGCACTAGGTAAGACGGGCGATTTCAGCCTTCTACCTTTATGATAAGAAAGGAGAGGGCGGTGATCAAGGCGTAGGGCAGGACTACGTGAACTATGGGGTACCCAGTTAAGGAGAGCACGAGGGGAGGGAGCGACCCCCCTAGGACGCTCGCCAGCTGGTAAGAGAGGTTGACGTTAGTGTGATTGTACTCTCCCTTGAACAAGTCCACTAAGATAGAGGACTGTTAGGAGTGAGGGTGGAGTCAGAGATGGAGAGGACAAGTTCCCCTGGCAAAAGTAGACGGCTCTCCAGTAGGGCGGTTCCGACCACGAAGAGAGCTATTCCTATCAGTCCCACCTCCTTCCTCCCGACCTGGTTTGCCAAGTAGCCGAATAAGGATGGTAACCAACTGAGTCAGCACTGAGACCAAAACGTCACTCGACACCGAGGCAGTGGCAAAGGGAAGGGAAAAGACGAAGGATGTGAAGATATAGAAGTTTGCGCTCTCGCTTACCTTTATCCCCACAGCGTGAAGTATGCCCTTCCACTCCTTCAAGGCTGAGGCCAAATCGTAGCCCTCCCTACCCCCATGGCTAGGGGCCTTGATAAGGGGAATGGAGAGCAGAGACAGTAAAACCACGAGGAGGAGAGCGTAGTTCCAGCCCTCGAAGTGCCTTGACGAGAGTAAGAGCACTGCCCCTGTCGACAAGGTTAGGGCAATGGGAACGGCTAGCTGTATAAGGCTGAGAAGGAACACCCTAAACCTCGAAGAAGAGAAGGCCTCGGAGAGGGCCACGCTAGCACATCCCCACTCTCCCCCCAAGCTCAAACCTTGAATCACTCTGAAGACGGCCACTGAGGGAGTGGAAGGGACAAGCGAGACGACAAGGGAAGAGGCGACCAAGGTGAGTACTGTGACCACCAAAGAGGCCCTAGTACCGAACCTATCGCCAAAGTATCCCAACACCACGCTACCGAGAAACCTCCCTACGAAGCCCAAGAAGAAGACAAGCGAACCCATTGCCGGAGGGAAGAGTATGAACGCAACTTAGGAGAGGTAGAAGAACGCAAACCGCTCTGCCACCGTCAAGGACACAGCTGACGCAAGGAGGACCCTCACAGGTTTAATTAAGCGTAGTTACTCTTAAGCTGTTTTCCAGCGATGTTAAAATGAGCTCGTAGCCTTCACGCTGAAGGTAAAACTAGAGCTAATTGTAGTCAACTGGTCTACCGAAGAACGAGAACGTCACTTAGGGCAACTTATAGGCTCACTACGTTTGTGAAGACTCGAGTTAACGTTATTGCAGTTCATAAACCCAACACTCTATTTATACATTTTATTTCTAGTTTAAGTTCAATTTTTTATGATAAACCTCCGTAAACCTCGTAGAGAAACTTTAAGTTTACGGGGCGTGAACCTGAACTAAGCCACGAAACTATTTTAGTGAACCTCCTTAAGTTAATTTATCTTAGATGCGAAATGAATAAAACCGTAATAGCGTCCATAATACTGGCTGTACTAGTCACGTCAACGCTAGTGATATCAGAAATATACCTAGGACCCCTGCTATCGGTGAGGTTTATCATAAACCAGCAACCTGCTATAGTATATGGAGCATACTTAAATCTTGGGAACTTGACTCCAGGGTTGTACTATACCTACTCCACCACTGCTTACATAGAGGTTCTTACGCCCGGGGTTTACAACATTACTATCAACGAAATGCTATTCGAGGCGTTCTCGTCCTACAACGTTACGCTCTCTCTGCAAAACTCAACGGCGACGAGCACGCTGACTTTCTCCAACGGCTATCCCTTCAGCCAATCCGTGTACTTGAACAAGGGCAACTACAGCGTCTACATGACTCTGAACTTCGTGGTAAGCAGCAACCCCAGCCTCCTCGACTACAGCGGTCCAGTGATCTACGTGTACTATAAGTAAAGGTAAAGCTTTTTTTCTTTTTCCCTATCTAAGGTATGCTAAATGTCACGTTGCTAGTGCTCGACGTGCTGGCCGGAGCCCTAACGTTCTTCGTTTCAAGGGAAGTGATGACGAGGCTAAGCGGTAGGGAGAAGGAAGTGCTGTTAAGCTCTAGCGTGACCGCTAACGAGGAGAAAGTCCTTGAAGCCATAAGGAACGGCGCTAAAACCCTTAACGAGATAATGAAGTACACCGGGCTCCCCAAGTCAACTGCATACAAGGCCCTAAGGAGACTGGTAAAGGAGGGAAAGATCGAGAGGGTGGGAAACGGAGGGAACGTTAGGTACGTGGAAAAGGAGAAAAACGAAGGGGAGTAGAGACTGTTCTGACATAGCTCCCTGTCTCTCTTCTAATTCTCCCACGCCCTCAGGAGTTTGGGCGAAGAAGTAATAGACTAAAAAAAGGTTTAAGGCGTGTAGACCGCTTGGACGTCTATATAGGCTCCGTTGGACAGGTTAACCCTTACGGTGTAGGTCATCCCGGAGGACAAGGACACGGGCCCGTTGAAGTTCACGGTTATGGCGTTGTTGCCCACTGCGACGGTGCTCGGCATCGCTACGGCCGTGATGTAGTTGGTGCCTAGTATTTGGACTGACAGGATAGTCCCCTGGTACTGGGAGTAGAAGGTCAAGGTGGCGATCCCGTTCCCCCTAATGACGCTCTGGGCAGTAACGGTGGGCCCTGCAGTGGCGTAAGCGGAGAGCTTCTGCAGTACTTTTCCAAGGCCTACGTACACTAGGATTGCACCTATGAAGCCAACGAAGATGGAGACTATGCCCCCAACTTCAGTCAGCGTGTCCTGGTATATACTACCCACTTCGTACAGCCCTATTCCCAGCAGGATCACGCCTATGAGTAGGATTACCTCGGCGATAGGCACTAGGAAGATTCCTATCACTACAAACGTCAACAGCGCGGTTATGATCGATAGTGCCGCCCCCACGAGTATTAGCGTGGTGCCGGTTCTCCCAATACCCACGTCCCTGCCCACGGAGACTAACATCCCTAAGCCGTCCCTCACCCTTAAAATTGATATTACGTCAAGTACTGCACCTACCAAAAGAAGTAGTCCTGCCGCTATTACCAGCCCAGCAACTGCCCCCAGGCCTGCCAACAAGTTTGCCGAGCTTAGGGCCCCTAACGTACCAAATAACAGCCCGACTATTGAGAAGGCCAAGAAGACGGACAGGAGGTTGCCCACTATGTATATCAGCATACCGCTCCTGATCTTCTTGATCCCCTCTATTTCTATGCTTTGATAACTCATATGTTATTTGTTAGTATTTTAGTATTTATACTTTAAAGCAGACATTAAAATGAATTAACAACTAGTAGCCATTTTGTTGCCTATACAACAATAAAGTGAAAGAACTCTTGGGAGCCATAACTATGGTCCTTAAGTTAGGACAGGCTTCTAGAGCCTAGGTGTCGTCATCTCAGCGAGGACGTTGAAGGGAGGAAAATTGTGGGAGGCGAAAGTCAGGACGACATCAGCAGAGCGACTGCCCAGAAGCGGTGGCGTGCCCTAGGCTCCTCTTACGAAGCCGTTAGAGGAAGTGCTCCGGGGTCCTCGGAAGCCTTGTGCGTTTGGTGCACGTAAACGGGGAGTGGACAGTTCGCGTCATCCCTAGACCTTCGTCGCCCTACCCCTTTTCCCTCCCCCCACCAAGTCCCTGTACCTAGATGCGACTATCCCAGCAAGCATCACTAGAATCCCCACTACTTGGAGGAAGGACACCGGGTTCCCGGTAACCTCGTCAAAGGCCGTAGCGAAGATCGGGATGGAGAACGTCAACACGGTCACCCTGCTTACCTTCTCTTCCTTTACTATCAAGTTCCAGAGGAAGAAGAGCAAGGCCCCTCCAAGGAGTGAGGTGTAAGCCACGTCCTCCGCGAAGGCCCAGTTTACCTCCAGCTCAGGGTCTACTGGGGTCATCGCGAGGAGGTACCCACTACCCAGCGTGAACTGGCTAGCGTTAACCACGAGGGGGTCGTAGTCCTTGAGCTTCCTGTAGTACACCGAGAAGAGGGCCCAGAACACCGCGTTCACCACAGTGAGGACACCTCCTAGGAGGCTGACTCCATGGTCTAGCCCGAGGCCGTAAAGCACTACCCCAGAGAACCCTATCCCCACGCCCAACGCCTCCACTGCAGTGGGCCTCTCTGACAGCACTAGGTACGCGAGGGGTATTGAGAAGAGGGGCATGGTGTAGCTCAGCACTGCTGACTCCGAGGGGGAGACGTAGAGGAGGCCGTAGGCCCAAAGCAGGGAGCTGGCGACTGTGAAGACGGAGAGGAGCATCACGTCCCTGTTGACAACGACTTTCCTCGTCAAAGCCAGGAACACCCCTGCTGAGACCAAGTACCTCACCACGTTGAAGGTAACGGGCGAGGAGAAGGCGAGGGCGTCCTTGGCGAAGTGGTACTGGAAAGTGCCTATGACCACGTAGGGTATTAGGTACTTTAAGACCTTCACAGCCCGTCTCTCCCCCTTGTGTTTTTAAGCTTTTCCTAGATCAACCCCTTGACTGTTGAGCTGTGCCCCGGCAGTCAAGAGGAACCACCAACTAGGCAAAAACTATTTTAAATTCTAAACTAACTTTACTTTATGAAGTTAGGATACTTCGTGTCCCACGGCTCTCCCACGATACTAGTGGAGGACGTCAAGTGGAAGAGGACTCTGGCTTCCCTTGGGAAGGAGATAAAGGAGAAAGTCAACCCCGAGGTGGTCGTAGTTGCGAGCCCCCACTTCTTCACCTTCTCCGACGTCCACTACGTGGAGGTGTCCGAGAAACTGGAGTGCATCCAAGACTACTACGGCTTTCCGGACGAGCTGTACAAGTTCTGCTACTCCGCCGAGAACGACGTGGGGTTTGCCAGGAAGATAGCTGAGCTGAGCCACGGGAAGTTCGTAGAGGACAGGAGCTGGGGGCTTGACCACGGGGCGTGGATACCCCTCTACTACATGTTCCCGGAGGGCGGGGTAAAGGTGGTCACAGTGTCCATAAATGAGGGTAGCCCGGAGGAGCACTACAGGCTCGGAGAGGTTATCGCCAAGGCAGTGGATGTGCTGGGGAGGAGGGCGGTGTTCCTGGCCACGGGGTCGCCAACCCACAGGTTCGACTTGTTCTACTTCAAGGTGGAGCCGAGGCCAAGCAAGTTCGACCTGCTACTGGTGGACTTGCTCAAGCAGGGCAAGTTCGAGGAAATCATGAGGGCGAAGGAGCTCTATCCCAGGGAGTGGAAGGGGGCGATGCCTGAGGGAGAACTCAACACAATGTACATGCTCATGGGCTTCGTAAAGCCAAAGAGGGCGGAGGTAATAGACTTCGACGTCCCGTGGACTGGGGTGAGCATGCTGGCTACTGCGTTCTACGGTTAACGCGAAGACGCGAGAGGTTTTTTACCAACTCTACGGAAATCACTTATGAGCTACCTGCCCCCTAGGGAACAAGCCAGGCTGGGAAAGAACTTCCTACTCAAGGACTACTCCATCGTCTACCCGGAGAGGCTGAAGTTCAAGGTCAAGCACTACCTCTTCGAGCTTTTCGTCGACGTGGACAACGAGCTGGTCGAGGGAAAGGCTACCATAGACGTGGACGCTTGGGGAGAGGTCAAGCTTGACGCGGTCCACTTCGAGGTCAAGTCAGTGAAGGTCAACGGTAATGTCGTGGAGTACAAGTACGACGGAAAAGCGCTGTGGATAGAGCTAGAGGGTAGCCACAAGCTCGAGGTAGATTACGTGGCGAGGAAGCCAAGAACTTTCAAGTTCGTCCGCAGGGGAGAGGCTGTGGAGGTGTGCAACGTGGGGGAGGTCATGAGCGCCCCCCACTGGATACCCGTGGTGGACTACCCCGGAGTGAAGGCGACCTCAGAGAAGGTGATAAAGGTGAGAAAGCCCCTAGTCGCCATCTCAAACGGCGTGCTCAAGAGGAGGTGGGAGGAGGGAGAGTACAACTTCTTCCACTGGGTCATGGAAAGACCGCACTCCGCCTACTTGAACAGCGTGGCTGTGGGCAACTTCGTAGTGCACGAGGAAGGGGGGGACCCCGTTTTGCAATACTACTTACCTAGGGGCTACGAGGGGTTCCTGTGGAACTTATCCAAGACCAGGGACATGGTCGAGTTCTTCTCCTCCTACACGGGGGTGAGGTACCCCTATGAGAAGTACGCCCAAGTGGTTCTCTTCTCGATGAGGGGAGGGATGGAGTACATCACGTCCACGCACTTGACGTGGTACACCCTCCACGACGAGGTAGCTGAGATGGACTACTCCAGCGACGGGCTCCTGTCCCACGAGCTTGCCCACCAATGGTTCGGTGACTTAGTGACTACGAAGGACTGGGCAAACATCTGGTTGAACGAGGGCTTCGCCACATACTTCCAGGCCCTTTACTTACTGCACTCAAGGGGTGAGGAGGAGTTCGTGTACGAGATGTACAGAAAGCTCAAGGACTACCTCGAGGAGTACAAGAAATACTCGAGGCCCATAGTGATTAGGTACTACAAGTGGGCTGAGGAGCTCTTTGACAAGCACACGTACCCAAAGGGAGCCCTTATCCTCCATTCACTGAGGAGCTACTTGGGGGACGAAATGTTCAGAAAGGGGGTCAAGAACTACTTGGAGAAGCACAAGTTCTCCTCTGTAGACACGGAGGACTTCCGGAAGGCGATGGAGGAGGTGGCGGGACAGGACTTGACGTGGTTTTTCGACCAGTACGTATACTCCGCGGGCCACCCCGTGGTGAACTTGTACTACGACGGAAAAGAGGTGAGGCTTGAGCAGGCAGGGGACTTCAAGTACGACTTGAAGCTGGAGGTGAAAGTAGTCAAGAAGGACGGCACTGAGAAAGTCATCGAAGTGGAGGAAGGAGCAGAGGAGGAGGGAGAATACGTGTGCCTAGACCCCAAGTTCAAGTGGTTCAAGGTTGTCAACGACGTACAAGGCGAGGAGATGCTAGTCAAGGAGGCCAGGGACAAGGAATTGATGTGTAGGGTACAGGCAGTGAACGGGCTAACCCGGTTCTCTAACCCTAGGTCAGTCTCAGCAATAGCGGGACTCCTCAACGACCCCTTCTGGGGGGTAAAGTACGAGTCGGCTATGGCCTTGGGTAAGGTGGGAGGAGAGGACGCTTTGAAGTACTTGACTTCGACGTGGGTGGAGCCGTCGAAGGCTAGGAGAGGGGTGGCGAAGGCCTTGGGAGAGTTCAAGTACAACGAGAGGGCCGGGGAGTACCTAGTGAAGCTGTTGAGGAAGGAGAGGAGCTACTACGTCAAGGCTGACGCCCTGGTCTCCCTGGGTAAGGCAGGGGTCGCCAAGTTCAAGGAGGAGGTAAAGGCCCACTTTGGAGAGCCCTCACATAACGACGTGGTTTCCTCGGCCGTGATAGAGGCGCTGTCCTACTTCGGCGATGACGAATCCTTCAACTTCGTCTTGGAGAAGGGGGTGAAGAGCGAGGTAGAGAACGTGAGGGCCGCCTCAGCTAGGGTGTTGTGGAGGTTCAAGGATCCGAGGGTAAGGGAGGTCTTGACGGCTATGCTGAAGGACCCTAGCACTGCGGTGAGGACGTCTGTAGTGACCTCGCTAGGGGAACTCAAGGACAAGGGACTACTCTCTCAAGTGGTTAACAACGAGGATGAAGACCAGAGGGTTAGGGCTGCCGCATTGAGGTTGTTAAGGTCCATTGAGGGAAGTCAGTAGTCCTCCACTCCCAGTTGCTTTTTATTCAGTGTCTTCTTTTCACCCCTTCCTCTCCCTTATAGCTCCGCTCACCGCGTAGAGCGCAGCTGAGGCAATCCCGAGGGAGGCAACGCTTCCCCAGAGCACAACTGGAGTAAAGAGGAAGGGGCCCATCATATACCCAGTGAACGCGGAGCCTGTGACCCTCCCCAGTGCGGTGACCATGCCGTATATACCTATTGACCTACCCCTTGTCTCCCTATTGGTGAGGGAGGAAGCTATGGCTTGCGAGAGCGGTGACACCACCATCTCTGCCAAGGTTACGAACACGGCGTCAACTAGGGCGAGGAGGAAGGAGGTAACGAAGGCGACAGCGAAGTAGGAGGCAGAGTAGAGTAGCATGCCTAGGGATATCATCCTCGGCGTCAGCTTCCTCCCCACGAACTCTTGGAGGGCGACTATGAGGACTCCGTTGGTCATGAAGAGGAGCCCCACTTGGAAGGTGCTCAACTTGTCCACGAGGTTGTAGAAGGTCAGCAGGGGGAAACCGAGCTGTCCCATCACCATGAACGTCATGAAGGTAGGGACCAAGAAGAGGGCGAAGTCCTTGTTTACGTGTAACGAGACCTCTATCCTCCCCTTGTACTCCGGCAGGCTCAGGATCAAGGGTATGAATACCAGGGAAGCGAGGGAGGAGACCAGCAGGACTGCCCTAAACCCTGAGGTGGAAAAGACAAGGCCACCGATCACTGGCCCTACTGCCCACCCTGCGTTTATCCCGACCCTGACCCTGCTGAAGGCCCTAACTAACCTGCCAAAGCCGGTAGTGAGGTCGCCTATGATGGAGGTGTTTGCCACGTTATAGGCGGAGTTGAAGAACGTCTGCACGAGTATGAGGGAGACCACTGCCAGGGGGTAGTTCAGCAAGTAGGCCAGCAGTAGAGAGAGGGAAGAGGACGCTGTTGCCAACAGCATCGTCTTCACCCTACCAAAGAGGTCGGTGAAGTATCCCCCTAGGAGGTATGCGACTAAACTTACCGCTCCCTGGAGCAAGTAAAAGGCGGAGACTGTGGAGAAGGGGAAGTGGTAAACGTCGTATAGGGCGAAGCCTATGAAGGGCCAAACTACGGACCCACTCAGCGACCTGGCACCGCCCACTAAGGCGAGCTTGTCTACTTCCTTCATTGGATAGGTCTGGAGTCGTCTAATAAAAAGCTAGCTCCAGTTGACTTTTCATCTTCCCCTGACTTCCCCTTGATCACTAGCGTGACCAAGGCTAACGACGCTAGGGGGCCAAAGGCCAAGCTATCCATTACAAACCCCTTTAACCCCAGGGAGATCACCTCGCCTACAAAGAGCGGTGCCATCATTGAACCCCCTTGGGAGATGGCATTGGCGAAGCCCATGGATGTGCCGGCATACCTGCTCCCCATCACCTTTACCACTAGGGAGTCAGTTGGCGGCCTGTATATGAAGGAGAACACTCCCAGGAGGAAGGAGAGGGGGATCAGGAGGGAAGCCTCCTTGGCCAGGGGTAGCGCGAACACCAAGGCTACGAACACGGCCAACGTCACCTTTACCAGCTTGACGTCGTCCACAGTCCTAGACAGAAGGCCGGAGACCAACGTAGAGGCAAACTGGCCCACGCCGTAGAGCAGGAAGAGGATCTCGGACAGCTTGACGGGCACTCCGTCGTAGAGTACTAGGAAGGGGAATAGCCACGAGGAGGTTCCCCATAGACCCCACTGCTCCCCTGCCCTTATCAGGGAGACGTAGATTACCCTCCTGTCCAATAACACTTTCCTCACCTGCGTCGACTTCAGCGTACTCACCTTGAGGAACAGGGTGATGAGGCCTCCCAAAACGAGCCCCAGGGAAAGGGTGACGCAGTAGAGGGCCCACCCCGAAAGTATCTCCCCTGATAGGGACGAGACAACCAAGGTGACCACTGGGGCAGCCGAGTCCAGCACTGCCAAGTAGAGGGTCAGCGAGCCCCCAGAGGCAGACACCACCTTTACCGCAGACGGGTAAATCCCAGCAGTGAGCCCCCCTTCCACCAAGTAGATGGCGTAGAGCTCGCCCACGTTTTTAGCCAGGAAGACCAACGGCAGGAGGAGTCCAGAGAAGGTAGCTGAGACGAACATGGCCTTCCTAGGTCCCTCCCTGTCTATTATAGCCCCCCACAGGACGGAGCTGGAAGTGTACCCCAAGTAGAAGAGGAACACCACCGCCCCTATCTCCACTGGGGTGAGGTGGAGGGAGACAGCAAAGACAACCGCCACTACCCCCCAGCCCGGCCTCAACGCTAGTTGAAGGGAAGTCAAGAGCCAGCCGAGGGCGAAGGGGGACTTCAAGACTCTTTTCTCTCGAGAATAAATAATAGACGCGTTTTCAAATTTAATGGTAATGAAGGAGTTCGCCTTCATATCAAACCAGATGACCTCTGCCTTGATATCCCTGGACACCAACGTGGCGTGGTTCCCCGCCCCTAGGTTCGACTCCTCGCCCATCTTCGCCTCTATCCTAGACGAGGAGCACGGAGGAGAGTTCAAGGTAGTGCCAGAGGGGAAGGTTATCTCTACCTCGAGGGAGTACCTCACCTACAACGTGCTCAGGACTACCACCTATGCTGAGGGCGGGGAGGTCACCGTCACCGACCTTTTGCCCATAGGCGAGCCCGCCATCATACGGAAAGTTGAAGCGGAGA
Organism: Candidatus Aramenus sp. CH1; assembly: GCA_022678445.1. NCBI lineage: Archaea > Thermoproteati > Thermoproteota > Thermoprotei > Sulfolobales > Sulfolobaceae > Candidatus Aramenus > Candidatus Aramenus sp. CH1. The sequence goes on from JALBWU010000008.1 coordinate 25,203, forward strand.
TCCCTGTGAGGGTGAAGGTTTACCCGACCTTTAACTACGCCCTCCACCGCCCCGTCATTAAGTTCCACAGAGACGCCGTCCAGTTCCTCAACCCTATAGGGGACGACTGCGTGGGCTTCGTCTACGGCAAAGGAGAGAGGGAGGGGAACGAGGTGCTCCTGCCCAAGGGAACGCACTTCCTCTACTTGGTCTACTTCAAGAATGCGAAGCATGGTCTCTTCAGCGAGAAGTCCGCCAAGCTGTCGCTGGACGTGGAGGAGGCGTTCAACAGGACGGTCTCCTTCTGGAGGGAGAAGGAAAGGAGGGCCGAGGGAAAGCTGGCGAGGGGGTCTTACACTGTGCTCTACGGCGTCGTCTACTCCCCCACTTCTGCCCCAGTAGCATCCCCTACGACCTCCCTGCCAGAAGTGGTGGGAGGGAAGAGGAACTGGGACTACCGCTTTGCTTGGGTGAGGGACTCCTCGATAGTGGCCCAGGACTTAATAGAGGTAGGTGAGGTGGTAACGGGGAGGAGGATACTCAACTTCCTGTTGGGGTTGGTGAACTTCACGTCTAAGCCCTTCCGCCACCCGCTCTACACGGCAGACGGGGAGGATCCACCTGCCGAGGTCGAGCTCAAGTGGCTCCCTGGGTACAAGGGCTCGTCCCCAGTGAGGGTGGGAAACAAGGCGTCGGAGCAACTCCAGCTCGACGTGGAGGGCTTCTTCATGTCGGCCCTCTGGAAGTACTACGAGAAGACCGGGGATCTGGTGTTCCTCAAGGAGGTAGAGGGGAAAGTCAAGTACATAGCGGACTGGGTCTCGAGGAACTGGGGCCTCATCGACGCCAGCATCTGGGAGGAGAGGGGAGTGTCTAGGCACTACACACACTCAAAGGCCATGATGTGGGTGGCCCTCAAGAGGGCAGGGGACATAATGAGGGAGCTTGGGGAGGAGGACTACTGGGAGGAGAGCAGGGAGAAGCTCAGGCAGTGGGTATTCAGCAACTGCGTCCACGCAGGTTACCTCACTAGGTACGCGGGCTCCACTGACGTTGACTCCGCCCTCCTCTCCCTCCCGCTCTACGGCTTCGTGGACGTCAAGGATGAAGTGTTCCTAAGGACGCTAAGGAAAGTGGAGGAGAACCTAAAGGTAGGGCCCTTCGTGAAGAGGTACGCGAGCGACTTCATGGGAGAGGCTAAGCACCCGTTCCTCTTGACCACCTTATGGCTGGCCAGAGTCTACGCCAGGCTAGGTAGGAAAGAGGAGGCCGTGAAAGTAGTTGAGGAATTGAACAAGCTGTCCCCACTTGGCCTAGTCGGGGAACACGTGGACGTGAAAGAGGGGGACTTCACTGGGAACTTCCCACAGGCCTTCGTGCACGCGGAGCTACTGGTGCTCTTGAAGGAGCTGGGGGTTAAGCTGTAGTTTACCAAACGCCTTAGGTGGGGAGAAAGTCGGATATTGAGCAGGAGAGGTTAGTAGACCCCTTGACTACGGCGCTTATTTATGTGCTTACTCTCAACTCCGAAAGTACGTAAATAATAAAATAAATAACATAGTTTCCAAAAATAATATATGGTATACCCGTTTTCCTCGATAGAGGACTTCAAGGTTGAGCTCACCCAAGACCACGAGCTCCTCAGGGGAGTGATAAGGGAGTTCTCCGAGGAGGTTTTGGCTAAGCGCGTGGAGAGGGGAGAGGCGGAGAGAGACCTGCCCAGGGAGGTAAAGGAGAAAGCGAAGGAGGTCGGACTTTACGGCCTCAACATACCTCCTGAGCTGGGGGGCCAAGGGGGGGACTACCTCTCCCTGCTCGTGGCGTCTGAGGTGATAAGCAGGGTGTGGCCATCCTTTGGTACCTTCCTTCTCATAGACTGGATGTTCATGTACGCCGTGACCCGCTTCGCCAGCGAGGAGCTGAAGAAGAAGTTCGTCCCCCCTGTCGCCAGGGGGAAAAAGTGGCGGCGTTTGCCACTACTGAGCCCTCAGCTGGCTCAGACGTAGCGGGGATCAAGTCCACAGCGAAGAAGTTGGACGACGGGTACTTGCTCAACGGCAGGAAGATCTTCATAACCAACGGGGACATCGCAGACTTCTACTTGGTCACGGCCAGGACTTCTCCTCCCGAGCCCAACGCCAGGTGGAAGGGGATATCCATGTTCCTAGTGGAGAGGGAGGACGTGAAGGTCGTAAGCAGGATAGACACCACTGGGCTGAAGGCTTCCCACACTGCAGAGATAGAGCTCACTGACGTGAAGGTTCCAGCAGACAAGCTTGTGGGCGAGGAGGGTAAGGGCTTCACGTACGCGGTGAGCTCCTTCGACTTCGCCAGGACGATAGTAGCGTCGCAGGCCCTCGGGATAGGACAGGGGGCTCTGGAGAGGATGCTCAACTACTCGCTACAGAGGACGGCCTTCGAGAGGAAGCTGGCGGACTTCCAGCTGGTGCAGACAAAGATAGCCGAGTCCATAGCGGACTTGGAGACGGCTAGGTTAGCTACGTACTGGGCGGGGACGCTATTCAAGGAGGGGAAGGAGAAGGAGTTCGTCGTCGCCTCGTCCCTTGCGAAGTTCGTGTCCACTGAGGCAGCGGAGAGGGTCGTGCTGAGGGCCATTGGAGTACACGGCGGTTACGGGGTGACCACCTCCACTGGGCTTGAAAGGATGCTGAGGGACCTGCAGATACTGAAGACCTACGAGGGGACTAACGACATCCAGAGGGTGAGCCTAGCTAGGTTTACCTTGAACAAGTTCCTGGGCTACAAGACCACTTAAATGGCCTGGCCCTAGGCCCTCCAGCTCTTGGCGTCCGCCCTTTGGCTTCGTGGAGGTCAAGCGGGCCCCACACGTAGAGGGGAGACCATGAATTTACCTATGTAGCCTTTGAGGAATCGCACGCCGGGCTTGAAGTCTCGTGGGGACTCACGTCTAGCGCGCGAGCTTCATGGGCCTCTGTTCGCTTATTCCCACACGGCGTAATGGCGGAGACCATATTTACTTGTTTCTCCCCCTCCTGTTTACGTCAGCTGTATGCGTAAGAGGACACTTCGACTTAGTTGCGTGGCTGACGTGACACGGAGAGGGCAAAGCTTATATCTGTAAATACAGAAATCTGTAAATATGGGAAAGATAACGGTCAAGGTCTCCGACGAAGTGGAGAAAGATCTACGCACGTTCGTCGCGATCTCCGGCTATAAGAGAGGGATGCTCAGCGTAGTTGTGGAGGAGGCTCTGAAGGACTACATCTCTAGGCACAGGATCGCCGTAAAAGAGAAGGGTGAGATAGAGTTCAACCTAAAGGACCTCGAGAAGGGAAAGTTCTACTTGGTAGAAGTAGACGGCGAAAAGTATGCCCTAAGAGTGACTGAAGACAACAGGGTCCAACTCTACGAGGTCCTAGAGTAGATGGTGGTCCTCAAGTTCTGGAGGCTGGAGATAATAATTGACGTGAAAGCTGAGGAGCTGGAACCGTGTAAAGGGAAAATAATATCAACGTGGAGCTACAGGAAAATGAAAAACGTGAAGTTCTTCGTCCACCAAGACGACAAAGGTAACGTGAAGATAAGGAAAATGGAGTAGAGACGACGTTATTTCCTGACCTCCTCCCCACCCTGCGAGGGTTCTGCATAGGTCTAAGGCGTTACTCCCCTTTAAGGGAGATACCCCGTGATGTGAAGAGAAAGGAAAGAGCCAAAGCGTCGACAATCTTCTTCACTCCTAGTTTCACGATGTTTAACGCTCCGCTAACGTCGCTGTGAAGCTTATGGCCAAGAGGACAGTTTACGACTCCCCTAGGCCTTCTCGTTACATTTGCGTTATGGTAAGCGCAGAAACGCGAGGTATTGTACTCAACAACTAGGTACGTCTTTACGCCGTGCTCGTGGAGTTTGTTCGCTAATGCGCCAACTTGCGAAAAGACCAAATTTGAAGTGAGCTTGTTACCCTTATCTTGAGAGATGAAGTAAGGATAGCCCAAGTAAACGGCGGAGACGCCAAGATCCCATAAGGACTTAGCCAAGTGAGATGCTAAAGTTCTGTAAATGAAGAAGCCTACGGTACAACTTTGCAAATACTCTTTCCCTCTCCATCAACACTTCTTCCCTAGCTTCTTGTTCTTGAACCTTCTCAGCCTCGCTTTTCAACTTGTCTAGTTCGGCGATCTTTTTCTGAAAAATAGAAGTAATCGCTCTTAACTGCTGAACCACGGTAAAATACAACAGTAAGCTCTCAACAACAACAGTAGCCAACGCGTTTATACCTAAGTCAATTGACGCAACCTTGTTACCTTTAGGCTTCTCAACTGAATCTCTCTTTCGCCGTGAATAACGAGAGAGTCCTTCATTGGCTTACCGCTTTTCTTTGGGGAAGCGTACTCCAGGAAATGTTTCTACAAAGTTCTCTAAGACCGCTCTACAAGGTCTATACGCCGCAATAAATTAGCATATTACGATACATAATACGTCCTTACGCTATTTAACAAAAGGGAATTTTAATGCTCTTCTTGGAATAGGTACAACGCCTTAATTACTAAGGCACAGTTCTAACTAGTCGCTCTTTAGCTCATTTCTCACGCTGTGGAACATTTCTCGTATCATGTATTGTATCGGTATTACCGGCACTATAGATTTAAACTCTAGACTACGTCTTTAAATTATAAGTTTCAGTTATCTCTCTAAATCCTTAATTTCGCCAAGGCATAACTTTCAATTATGGGTAGAACGCAATCGCCCTTTACCTCCTCAGTAGACAGGGAGGTGGAGAAGCTCGTTAGGCTTGCGAATAGGCTAGGAAACCCTTGCTTTAAGGAGGTTGTGCTTGAGGCCTCAACTAGGGTTAGGGACTTTCAAAGCGCCCTTTACGACGAGGTCACAGATCCTCAGGAAGTCGTTCTCTTATCCCTCATTTCTGTTTTAGCTGAGGTGAAGTGTAACGGAAGGTTACGTCGTTGACGCAATACCTACTTACAAGGGAGTTTACTTAGTTTTAGATGGCTTTAGAAAGGTAAAGGTTCCAACAACTTTTCCAATTTACGTGGAAACCCAAAACCCAGAGATAATTGCACAACACCCTTCAGTGGAGTACTACGAGGAGGAAGTTTGGAAGGACATTCACGAAAACGAAGTGAAGCTTTACAGGTTTGAGCTTACAGATTACAACGCTTACCTTTACATTAGGAAAAAGGCAAAGGTAGTGAACGAGTTGCCAACTGTGATGGCGCAAACACTTTACAGGCTTAAGGCTTATCCTTTTAGAAAAGTAAGGATTGAAGGAGGCAAAGTAGTGGAGGTTTTTCCGGAGGAGTTCCCGAAAATTACTTACGCCACTGTAACTACAGTTGATTGGTTTGGCCCTTCCTATTACGGCAAGGAGTTCATAGCCAACGTAAACGGAGTTGAAATAAAGGAAAAGGTTGGCGAGTTTGATTTAGCAGTTGACGTGGCGGAGTGCTTTGGAATTGCCTGCCACAAGGTAAAGAGCTCAGTCCTCATTAAGAGAAAAAGGGCTCCAGTGTCTGTTAAGGGACTAATCGAGTGGTCGTTAACTACGAAGACCCCAATAAGGGAACTGGAGGACTCCACAATAGGCAAGGCACTCACTACAAACGAAGCTTGGGTTGCCTTGAAAAGAAAGGTAATAGTTCCTGGCGTTGTACCTAGAGTTGAGAAGTTAAGAACTGTTGAACAACTTAAGGAGGTAGACAAGGGAGGTTTAATTGTTTTCCCAAAGGTAGGGGCATACAACCAAGTTTACCAGCTAGACTTCTCCTCAATGTACCCCTCGCTCATAGTAAAGTACAACATATCCTTCGACACCGTAGATAAATGCGACGACGTGGTAACTGAAATAGGGCATAGCATCTGCATGAAAGAAAAGGGAATAGTGCCAGAAGCCTTAGAGTGGTTAGTAAAGAGAAAAGAAGAACTAAAAAGGATTGACGAGGAAAGGGCAGAGGCCATAAAGTGGATTTTAGTTGCGTCATTTGGCTATTTAGGTTATAGGAATTCAAAGTTTGGAAAAATAGAGGCTTACGAGCTTGTAACCTACTTTGCCAGGAAAACGCTCAGGGAGGCAATAGAGCTAGCTAAGAAATACAAGGTTGAAGTATTGCACGGCATAATAGATTCGCTAATAGTTAAGGGAGATAACGTAAAGGAGTTCAGCGAGGCAATAGAGAGATTGACTGGACTGAAGATGAAGGTAGAGGAAATGGACTGGGTAATCCTTTTCCCAAGGAGGGACGGAATGCCTTACCCAATGAGGTATTTAGCCAAAAGAAAGGACGGAGAAGTTAAGGCAAAGGGGTTAATAAGAAGTAACATGCCGAACGTGGTGAAGGAATTCCTAGAGAGAGCTGTAAAGGCAATGGGAAAGGCGAAAAAATTTGAGGAAATAGACCTTAACGAAATCAAGGAAATAAAGAAGGAGTTGGAGGAGAGGATAATAGAGGGAAAGGAAAGGGCAGACTTCGTAATTTGGGTAAAGGACAGGCCTTTAGTTAGGGGAGTTAGGGGATTTTACGACGCCAGGGAGGGCTACAAAGGCAGAGACGTTGGATACTACTTGGATTACTTGGAAAGGGAGTACGAGGTGTTGGTTAACGCTATCCACGGGATTCGAGCTGTTGGACAGGTTAATTGAGAAAGACGACTTCGTCGAGTTTTATTCCCTAGATAGGGAGTTCCTCTACACTTTTTACCATAGGGTACTGGTAGTTTCAGCGCCAGTTAAGGTTGTTATTGTTGCAGAAAGGGGAGGACTAGATCCCTTGTTAATTGAGAGGTTTAGGAGGATATTTGGGTGGAAGGGAGAAATTTACTTAAGGAGGGCATTCAAGGTTGAAGACGTTAAACCTACAATTGAGGCAATGGAGGAAGTCGAGGGAAATTTGGTCGTTGTTAATCCTTATCACCACAGAAGGAAATACGCAGAGATAGTATCAGCTTTGAGGAAAAGCGAAGGAAGGAAATTCCTCTTTAGCTTCATGGACAGGGAGAAGGAAGGATCTATTTTTGGTACCCACAGCGCTCACGCTATCATTAAACTAGAGCCTGGAACAAGGGGATTTAGAGCAGTGCTAAAGAAAAGCGTAACTTACAGTGAAATTGATATTCCCTTTGGCTTCTGGGAAATTTACGGAAAAAGTGAGGGAGAAGGGTTGATAAAATGGATGATATGAAGGAAATTTCACTGCTTGAGTTTTTATCCATTATCTGAATTAAATCCGCCAAATTATTTTAAATACATGACGTACATAATCTTAATGATTCAGATAGAACACGTATCCAAGACGTTCGGCAGGTTCAAAGCTCTAGATGACGTGACCTTTGAAGTTCCGGATGGGCAAATAACAGCCTACGTTGGCCTAAACGGAGCTGGGAAAACAACTACCATGAGGATAGTTGCTGGGGTAATTTACCCAGATTCCGGAGACGTTAAAGTAGAAGGGCATAGCGTCGTAAGGGAAAAGGTAGAGGCCTCTAAAAACTTGGCTTGGGTTCCAGAGTTTCCAATTTTCGAGATGGAAATGAAGGCAATTGATTATTTCGTTTACATTGCTGGCTACATGGGGTACTCCAACTTCAGAAGCCAAAAAGTTAGGAAAAGAGCTCTTGGCTGAAGTTGGATTAGAGGGAATGGAAAACAGAAAGCTCAAGGACTATTCGCAAGGTATGAAGAAGAGATTTGCCTTAGCCCTTTTAATGATTTCTAACCCAAAGAACTACCTCTTTGACGAAGTTTTAAATGGTCTAGACCCTCAAGGAATAATGTTCTTTAGGGATTTGGCGTTAAAGCTGAAGAAGGAAGGAAAAGCTGTCCTCTTTTCTTCCCACATACTTTCTGAGGTTGAAAACCTCACAGACAAGGTTGTTTTCATCCACAAGGGAAGGATAGTTAGGGTAATGAGCATGGACGAGATAAGGAAATCCGCTACACCTAGCCTCTTTATAAGAGTAGAAAATCCAGACAAGGAATTGGTTGACGTTCTCTCAAGTTACGGTAGCGTTGAACAAAACGGTAACTTAATCTTTGTGAGGAACTTCAAGGGGGATGTAGCTGAAGTCAACTCTAAGCTGTCCCAGAAATACAAGTTAATGGAAATAAGGACTGAGTACGCCTCTCTAGAACAAGTGTTCTTCCAGATCATTCAAGGTGAGCAAGAATGAGGCCCCTTTTTACACGATTTTAAGAGGTCATTTCTTAGACTTTCAACCCTGCTGTTATTAGCGCTGTTCATATTAGCAGGCGTGGGTTTAACTACACTAGTTAGCTCTAACCTTAGCTCTTTGACTCCCTTTAAGTACTCGTACATAGGCTACGCGGTTATTAACGGCACTGATCTACAAATAGCAGGACTTGGAATAGGTACTTCAGGAAACCCGCAGCAGGGATTAAATGTGACGCTAGGAGTTAGCATTGGTAATGAAATAAAGTACTTCTCCACTATTACAAACTCCTCTGGTATGTTCGCACTAAAGGTAGAAGGAGCCTTGGCCCCTAACGTTACTTTACAGTTTTCAGAAGCTAACGGTAAGAAGGGGGAAATAATATTGATTAACCCAAACCAGGATTCTATTCCTTTGATTCAGGCAGCGTGGAACACAACCTTTGAATATGCTTCCCCATACACTCTATGTTCTAGTTATAACACTCCAAGCTTCGCTAATTACGAACTCCCTAGCCAAATTTCCGGGATACCGGTGACATATTATCCCAACGGAACGTTAAAGGTGTTCGTAGCCTCTACAGTCTCAGGAAAACTTTACTATAACGTTACGGCTTCGAGTCCTAACAATGCTGGCACAAGTGGTTCGGCTCAATCACTCCAGGAGTCAAAATACGCGGGTTACCTTACCCATGGAACACATGTTATCTTACTAGACGTAGGAAAGCTCGAAAATTTCCCTCCAACGCTCTACGAGCTAAAGCTCAATTTAACTAGTAGTAACCATCAAAATTCAGTAGAAATACCCTTCAATACCGAGTCTAGAGCGTTTTCCTTGAGTTCACAAGGAATTATAGACCAATTATCAGCGGGAACTTTTGCTACGTTTTTCCCTATAATATTTCTTTATTTGGGTTATGGGCTATTAGCTAAACCTAAGGATCAAGGAGCTTTGGACTTCCTTCTTTCTAGGCCAGTAACTAGAGGAAGTGTATTTGTGAGTAGATACTTGGGAGGAGTTATGACGGCAATTGTTAGCTCGGCTTTGTTTGTTCTATCATTGTCAATACCTACAATAGCGTTATTAGGCGTGCCAGTACCAGCACTTGACGCTTTATTATTATTTATGGGCCTTACGTCAAGCCTAACAGCGTTTTATTCCATTATGGTTATGATAGCGAGCCTAACAAAAAGCTCTGGAAAGTACTTAGGGATCGCCCTCTTTACGTTTTTCTTCTTCCTCTTTATAGAAACACTAATAGCCACCATCCTACTGCTTAAGGGAATAAACTTTGTTAGTTATCTTCCATACTTGAATTATAATTTACCGTTGGACACTGTAACCAATGCTATTTCCTCGTCTAGTGGTACGTCTCAATTCTACGCTAACGTGCCACTAGAGATAGTTGGTTCAATATTGTGGATAGCAGTGCCAACAATGATAGCATACTTAGCCTTTACGGAGTACTTTAAGTGGAGAAAACTAGTTTCAAGCTCAAGATAAACCTTTTTTTATTACTTACTTTTTGTAAGATGTGAAGTTCCTCAGAGAGTCAACAGGATTGATAAGGGAAATGGGTCCTCTAGACGCTTTTGCCCTTAACTTCTCTTTCATAGGCCCAGCTGCTGGAATTTCTTACCCTCTTTTCGTTGCCTCATTTTTGCCCGGAGCCAATTGGATTCTAGCGCTATTAATTGGAGCTCTTCTTTCCCTACCTCTTCTCTTCAACTACTATTTCCTTTCGCTAAAGTTACCTAGATCTTCTTCTGACTACATTTTCGTTTCAAGGACTTTAGGAGGCATGATGGGAGTAATTTTGGCTATGTCATTAATAGTTTCTTTTGCCATGGGTTTCCCAGTTCTGGCTGAGCTTGAAGTTATCATGGTTCTATCCCCAACAATGCAGTTGTTGGGCTATTCCCTTCGCGATCCTAACTTAATTTTCATAGGAAATGAATTGACAGACAACGTGAACTACTTAACCTTGGCAACGACGTTGATTATAATTATAGCTTTCCTCATTAGCTCAAACTCAAAGTGGTTCTTCAAGACATTTAGGTACCTAACTTTCCTGCAAATTATTGGCACTATTGTAATGGTTCTTGGCATGGTAGCCCTAAAATCGGCGTTTTCGCCCTATTATCAACCGTCGCCTCCTAAGTTTAGTTTCACCGAAACCTTCCTCCTCTCTTCTGTCTTTGTGCTATCCATGTACGCCTTCGTTAACGCTCCTGCTTTCTTTGCAGGAGAAGCTAGAAAGCCAAGGAAAAGCTTTGCTTTAGGTTACTTTGCCTCCTACGCTGTTGCTACCGCCTTCTCCTTGGCATTAATCTTGGCTTTGGAGTACAGCATTGGCGTAGGAGGTTTCATTTCTGTCTCTACCGAGAGATGGAACTTGCCTATCTCAACTTCCTCCCTTCTATCCTTTGGTTCACTTCCTTTCCTTGATAGCTTGCCTTTACTCCTTTTAGTTATTGCGTCTGGTCTCACGTGGTATTTGCTTTACGCTATGATAAACGTTGGCGCCTCCTCTAGGTTCCTTTTTTCTTTAGCTTTTGACAGGGTACTCCCCTCCTTCTTGGGAGAAATAAAAAGGGGAATTCCAGTCAACGCGTTAATCTTCTCCCTTTCGCTTTCCCTATTCTTTGAGCTCATAGAGGTTTACTTGGGCTACTCTGTCAGCTTCGCTGTTGACGGGCTTTGGTTCCTGACGTGGAACTATCTCCTAGTGTCGTTGGCCTCTGCCATCACCGTGAGGAAGGACTTAAAGCTGGGCGTCTCCGGCCTTCTGTCCAGCGTCTCACTCGCCTTAACCGCCTTTATTGCAGTATTCTACGGGTTAAAGTACGCCAACGTTATCTTCTCTGGGGACGTGTACTTTGACTTATTAACTATTGTCATACCTCCCCTAGCCGGTTTGACTACCTACTTGACAGCCAAGCGTGTGAGAAAGGTGCAGGGAATAGACCTTGACTCGACGTTCAGGGAGATACCGCCTGAGTAGTGCGCGTGAGGCTATTTTAACTCGGTCATCAACCTCGCTACGACGCTCTCTATTGACTCGTCCTCCCTGCCCATTGCCTTCAACTGCTGTATAGATCCCTGCCACACCAAGGAGCCATTGGATATCATAAGCACGTAATCGGTGAGTCTGAGGGCTATGGACATTATGTGGGTGGAAATGAGGAATGTGGAGTCCATTTTCTTGAGCAGTGAGATCACCATCTCTTGCGTTGGGATGTCTAAGTAATTGAGGGGCTCGTCAAGTAGGAGGACCTTGGGGTTGTGCATTATTGCCAAGGCTATTGCCAACTTCTGCTGGTTTCCCCTTGATAACTTGCCCGCTAAGACCCCCTGGTACTGCTCCAGCCCCAGTAAGTGTGTCATCCTCTCCGCTACCTCCCTTGGATTTTCAAGTTCCCTTAAGGTGGCTATGTACTCGAGGTTCTCCCTAACCGTCAAGTTCCTGTAAGGCATGGGGTCCTCAGGCAAGTAGCCCAAGAGCCTCTTTGCCCCTGTGGAGTCTGGGGGATAGCCCATGACCTTGACCTCCCCTACGTCCGGTTTCATTAATCCTGAGAGTATCTTCATTGTTGTAGACTTCCCGGCACCGTTAGGCCCTAAGAGCGCGTACTTCCCCCCACAGGGCACAGTAAAGCTCAAGTTATTTAAAGCCAAGAAGCTACCGTAACGCTTCACAACGTTTCTCGCTTCAATACAATACTCCATCAGAGAATAAGTTGATAGGTAGCTTAAATCCATTTTCAAAGCAGTTCAAAACTAAAGGTCATACAAAAACGCTTATTAGGGCCATGAGGAAAAGTAGTTCACGCTTACCATACACGCAGTCACCCATAACAAGTGGGACAACTCCCTGAAGCCAATAGCCTCAGTGAAGGACGGAGAAGTCATAGAAGTGGAGACTAAGGAAGCCTCAGACGGTCAGATATCACCTTCCTCTACTGTAGAGGACTTGAGGGGGCTGAACTTCGACCTTATCCACCCCCTCACTGGGCCAATAGAGGTTGAGGGGGCTGAGCCTGGCGACGCAGTGGAGGTTGAGTTCCTCGAGTTCAAGGACATGGGCTGGGGCTGGACTGCGGTGATCCCGGGCTTCGGCTTCTTGGCCCAGAATTCCTATACTGCCCCCATCGACTTGAGCGGACCGGGGCTCAAGATATGGAAGAGCGACGGAGAACACTCCAAAGCAACCTTCGGCAAAATACACGTAAAGGTGAGGAACTACCCTTTCCCTGGCGTAATAGGTACGGCTTTGAGGGCGCCAGGGAGGTGGAGCACAATTCCCCCAAGGGAGAACGGGGGAAACATGGACGTAAAGCACTTAACCGTGGGCTCCAGAGTGATCTTGCCAGTTTTCAAGAGAGGGGCCCTGCTTTCAATAGGCGACACCCACCTTGCCCAGGGCGATGGAGAAGTGTGCGGTAGCGCAATAGAGGCACCGCTGACTGTTAAGCTTAGGGTAAGGCTCATTAAGGACGCCAGCATATCCCAGCCTATCTTCTACTTCTCCAAGGTAAAGGAGATGGACTATGAGGAGTACTTGGCATATCCAGGCATGTAGCCGGACTTATGGGAGGCTAGCAAAATAGCCGTCAAGGGCATCATCTCTATCCTCTCTAGGTACATGACGCCTTTGGAGGCTTATATGTTGTCCAGCGTGATTTTAGACTTGAAGGTAAGCCAAGTTGTAGACGTGCCAAACTGGATCGTGACTGCCTACTTCCCCCTGGACGTGATAGAGGAGAGGGAAGTAAGGGAAGAACTGAGGGCGCTAGACAAAGTTGTTAGATAGCATTTTTTCCTGTGCTTTCTCCCAGAACTTCTTCCAGAAAAAGAAAGGTAACCCTAACCCCATTTGGATGAGGAAAGAAACTACGCCGATGTAAAGCTGAGCGCTTGGATCGATTGACACGGCAAACAGCGAGAAGTAGTCCAAGAGCAGCGGGGGCGCCAAAAGCAGGGGTATTAAGAACTGGATCGCTGAGAACCTCACTACTGGGGCGTTCTCGTCCTTGATCTGGATTGGGTTCAAGCTGGCTATAACGGATGCAATATAGACGTAAATGAAAGGCATTCCACTCACTAAGAATGCCACAGTATAGTCCCCCAGCAACGCGTTGACAGCTGAAAAAGAAGCCAACGCAATCTCCAGGGAGATTGTCCTACTTAGCATATAGTACCTAGCGTATCTCAGGGGGCCAAGGATTCCGAAACTCAACCAGAGAGGCTCGAACATGAAGGATGACTGAGCAACGATTAGCATTCCGTACATGAGCAAAAAGGTTAACCAAAAGGTTAACCCGGAGAAGATGTGGTCGTTAAGAGCTCCGTCACTGCTTAGATGGACAACTATTAGGTAGTAAACTACAGAGGCTGAAGTAAAAGCTATCAGTAGGTACTTTACGTTTATCCGGAATGTCTTAAAGGTCGAGATCCCCATGTAGTTTACCCTAGTCCCGAGCTCAAGGAAGGATAGGCTCCTCTTCAGCACTGCGACGAAAGGAGTACCGGAGGAAAAGGATATCTCCTTTACCTTGGAGCTCTGAGTCTGTCCCTGTACTGAGAGGAGCTTTATTTCGTCCAAGTTCTTGACCGAGAGAAACACAAACAGGACAGTGAGCAAAGCGAGTAAGGCGTAGGCAAAGGTGTAGCCTATAAACATGGAGAACGGAGAGAACGGGAAACCAAAGAGGGGAGAGAGGAACCACACCCCAATTATCGTAGCGATCAAGAGCCTCTTCCTGAGCTTCAAGGTGGCCAGTGCCATGGACATGGAGGGGGTAAGGAGGACCAGAGCTACTAACACAGCTACTCCCGCTGGGCCCAACGCGTCCACTGCAAACACGCTGAAGTAGAGGGAGGCAAGGCTGTTGGCCACTATGGAGACCAAGTAAAGGCCTACTAGTATCTCCTTTCTGTCAAGGGGGAGGAGAAAGAGGAAGTCTACGTCGGACTTGGTGAGGAAAACTCCTGACAATAAGGAGGAAACCACGACCGGGACTGTTAGAAGGCACACTGTATAGCTCAAAGGTACTTGAGCACCATGTGTTGCTCCAATTATCAAAAAATAATAGGAGATAATGAGTAGTAAGGACAAGGCCAGGAAGGGCTTTGTAAACCTGCTGAAGAGGAGCAGCTTAAAGAGCACGACCTTTCTGCGTAGGCTAACACTCATAAAATAAGTTTTGGGAATGCATATAATAAAAATCCCGAGTTTCACTCAGGCGGTATCTCTTTGAACACTAGACCTATGTCTATGCCCTTCGACGCGTTTAATCTCTTGGAGATTGAGTAAATGAGGGCCCCTCCCCCATATATTACCCCTAGAGAAGCCAGCGTTGGCACGTTAATTGGTAACAGGACAGGGTTGTTGAAGGTTACGGCAAGCGCGTACATCAGGAAAGCGAAGACCCCGAAGCCCACCCAGCTTATTATTGGGACACCCATGATTCTCCTCTTGAAGGGTACTGAGGTTGAGAACATGTCCTTCTTTAGGAAGGGCATTAGCGCGGTGGAAATGGCGAAGACTGCGTAACCTATCTCGAACACTACGGTCACGTCCACGGTCTCTATCACTTGGAGGTAGGCATACATTAGGACACCTATTATGCCCACTGCAGTGATGACAGCAGTGGCCTTGAGGGGAACGTGTAGTCTATCATTAACGTCGGCGAGCCACGCTGGGGCTACCCTATCGAAGGACCAAGCGAAAAGGTACCTAGTCAACGCTATGACGAGTGGGGGGTTGCTGTAGAAGTTGGGCAACCACAATGCCAGGAACGAGATGAAGTAGAGGACGACGTTGTGGTTAACCATGAGAACGAAGAAGGGTATAAAGGGGCCTATGGACGAGAGGGAGTTGTAAACTGGGTCGTTTACGCCGTTGGCGGAGATGTAGGACCACGCCGTCAAGAACTCGTTTCCAAACGCGTCCAACGAAAGCTGGGTGAACATCACGTAGTACAGAGCTATGAGGACTATTGAGACCACTATGGAGTACATGACGTTTTTCCTCACGCTCTTCATTTCCCCAGACCAAGAAGCAGGGAGGTTGTACCACGTGAAGTAGTACCACACCACTGGGATGCCCAGGAGGGCCCCAGCTATTGGGTTAGACACGAAGCTGAGGCCATTGCTCACGGCGTCCTTTATGACCTCGTTGTAGGCGTCGTTCATCCCGGTAAAGGAGGAGAGAGCGTGAGCGAAGGAGGAGGGACTAATGGTAGCTAAGGTTGCGAATAGGACCACGGTGGATAGGACGCTTACGATTCCGGAGACAAGGACAAATTTCCAAGCTAGTCTGTTGGAGAAGGCCAAGAGCGAACTTATCACGACAACGACAACTCCCACTATTACGCTCCCGTTTGTGGAGCCGAAGAAGTTGCCCAAGTTGAGGAGCGCTTGGTTGTTGTAGTAGAGTCCTAGCCCGGAGAAGAGATAGGAGAACCAACTGGCTGCGTAGTAGCTGTAGAGCCCTAGGGACAAGGCGAAGGCCACGAAGAGGCCGAAGTAGTTTACGAAACCTACCCAGGGGCTGCTCGCCCTGCTGTTGAAGACATAGTCCCCTCCAGCCCTAGGCATGGACACGCCAGACACGTAGAATAGGAACGCGGAACCAAGGGCGGGGATGAGGGTGACTAAAAAAGAGAGCGTCCAATTTATCCCGGGGTCAAGGTAAAGCCACTCAATTATGAGTATCGGTATCCCCCCGGTAACGAGGGCCCAAGACGCCAGCAAGGAAGACCAAGGGCTTACTTCCCTTACTAGGCCGGAGCTCTCCCTTAAGAACACCTTTTTTGTCTCCATTTCCGCTTACCCGTTTTGTCAGGGGAATAATAAGCTTAATAATACATGAGTTAATATAGCGTTAAAAAATGATTTTGGAAAAATATAAAGTGTAAACAGACTCACTCATAAACTATAATTGAGCTGAAAATCGTTTAGAAACCTAGTAAAGATCATAACGAAAAATGTAGGGAAAACCTACCTGAAACCCGCAGTTTACTTTAAAGATTTTCATATTAGCCGGTGTTACTAAAGATATTTTTTTCATATAAAGTGATATTTCTGCGTTTAATACTGTGGCCTGATTTTAACAAGAAATACGTTTTTACTTATTTTGGAAAATGTTTAAATAAAAAGGCCACGAGGTGGGAATTGATGATCGTCCGCCACAACGAGTTAAGGGGACTGCTCACCGACATCCTGGAGAAGAGGGAGGTAGAGTGCAGTGACGTAATTGCAGACCACTTCATCGAGGCGGAGCTGAGGGGCCACTCCTCCCACGGCGTCCAGAGGATAATACCCTTAGTAAAGGGGATAGAGCTCGGCACCATAAGGAGGGGCCTGGAGTTCGAGGTAGTCAAGGAGAGCAACTCTTCCATCTTGATCGACAGTAAGCACAGCGTGGGAATCTCGCTCTGGAGCTTACTCATCGAAAAGGAGTTCGACTCCCCGGTGGCAGCCATAGCCGTGAGAAACGCTTCCCACGTGGGTTACCTAGGTTACTACACCGAAAGGCTTGCGAGGAAGGGAAAGGTAGCTATAATGCTAGGGAATGCGGAGCCAGCCGTGACGAGGCCCAGCGGGACCCCTACAAAGGTGCTCTCCACGACGCCCTTTAGCGTTGCCATACCCTCTGACCCTCCGGTAGTGCTTGACATGGCCCTCTCCGCTATAGCTAGGGGGAAGATCGTGGAGGCGCTTAGGAAAGGCGAGGTGATACCCCACGGCGTCGCTGTCGACTCAGAGGGAAAAGTGACCACTAACCCACAAAGGGCCTTAGAAGGTGCACTTTTACCCTTAGGTGGGGAGAAGGGGTTCTACCTCATGCTCACTCTGGAGCTCTTAGTGGCGTTCTTGACAGGGTCTGCAGTGGGGCCCCAAGTGAGGGGGGTGCTGAACACTGAGCAGCCTCCAAACAAGGGGGAGGTGATGATAGTCATCGACCCAAAGTACTTCGAGTCAAATGACGGCGCCATAGAGTACATGAAGGTGGTTGTCGGAGGGCTCTTCCCAGGGGAGCACGGGAGGAAGATCAGAGAGGAGAGGCTAAAGAGCGGTATCGAGCTGGACGAAAAACTCTTCTCCACCCTCTTGGGCATGAGAGAAAGGGTGCCGTACTTTAAGTGAAACCTGCGTGAGACAACTTCCTCTTTATCTCCTCCAGCACCTTCCTTCGGAGCTCGTCCACCTTCTCCCAGTCGACCTTCTTCTCTGCTTTTAAGCACTTGACGCTGTAGAGGTACAAGTCCCTCATGTTGCCTAGCTCCCTGGATACGTCCCTTAACGTGGGAGAGTACTGCCCTAGGCTCTCAAGGAGGAACCTCGACTCCCTTATCCTCTTCCTCACTTCGTGGAAGTCTTCCTCCACCTCCAGTGCCAAAGCGTTGGCCTTTACCCTCCTCGCCACCAAAAGCCTCGAGCCGTACATCCTGGGAAGCTCATACTTAGCCATCTTGCCGAACTGCGAGACCACCTTCCTAGCCAAGTAGTCCCTCTTGTCCCTGTCCAAGCACGTCAACACGTCCATGTCCCTCACTTCCCCCAGCTTCCTCAGTATAGACCTAGCCACTAGGACTGCCTCTGCCCTTGAATGGAGGAGGTAAGTGGCCTTGGCTACGACGAGGTACCTCCTCAGTTCCACCCTTGCGTCGTGTATTGCCTTTTCCGAGGTGGAGCTTATCGACAGGAACTTATGTAGGTGCAGGTTGGCATAGTCCTCAGGCCTCAAGTGCTTAATACCCCTTTAACCAGCGACCTTATCCTCTCGTTGACCTCCCTGACGTTTCCCCTGGTCACTATGACGTCCCTCGACAGCCTCTTCAAGTGCTTCTGGAACTCAATAACGTACTTCCTGTACGACGTGAAGATCTCCTCGTTGACGCATAGGTCCACGCTCTCGCTAAGTGGGTCGAGGAACCCCTTCTTCCTTATTATTCTCCTCATTACCTCCATGGAGGGCGACACCAGGGAGACGCTGACGTCAGCCTTGGGGAGGACTGAGAGGACTCCCTCGATCCACTCCCTCTCCAGCTTCCTCGTTATCCCCCAAGCCTCTAGCGTGAGCAGGTAGCCGTCGGCTATGGCGATGAAGCCCGACTCCAGCGCGGGCTTAACCACGTTCTCCACTTGGTCGGCCAAGTCGGTGACGTAAGCGAGGAAGAGGGTCCTCCTCTGGAATACTATGTCCTTCTTCACCTTGGCTATTGCCTCCGCCATGAGCTTTGACGACTGTATCCCAAAGGTGACTACGCCGTAGCCCTCCTCCTCTAGGTACTCCTTTAGGCTCTGGACGTGGGTTGTCTTCCCAGAGCTCTCCACCCCCTCAATGGCTATTATCTTCCCCCTTCCCATACCTCCACCACCTTCCTCCTTATCTCGTTCTGGACTTCCCTTGGGTCCTTGGTGCCGTCCACCACCACGAAGTTATTCTCCTCTTGGGAGACCTTATCGTACACCTCCAGTATCGCTGACTGGTACTTGAGGAAGCCCTCCTCTGGCGTGAGCCCAGGGAACACGTCTGCCCCAGCCTCAGCCGGCTTAACCTGCCTCCTAGATCTGAGCAACCTCTCAAGGGCGACCTCAGGGGGTACCCTTATGTAAAAGACTACGTCCGGCCTCCTTGCGAAGCTGTAGAGCTTCTTCACCCACTCCAGGCTAACCCCCCTGACAGTGTCCCTAGCGTAGGCCGTGTAGACGTACCGGTCGCAGATCACCGCAAAGCCCAGCCTAAGCATTGGGAGGACGTACTTCTCGTACCTGTCGGCGAAGTCAGTGGCGTGGATCAAGCTGAAGGTCAGAGGGGTAAGCAGGCCCTTCTTCTTGGCCTCCTTTATGATGTCGTGTATCCACTCGGAGGAGTTCCACTCCGTGAGGAAGGTGAACCTCCTCTTGGACATCCAGTCCCTGAGCAGGGAAGCTTGACTCGACTTCCCCGAACCGTCTATTCCCTCAAAGGCTATCAAGAGTCCCCTCATAGGCTACCAGCCACTGACGACTCCACTACTTGTTTTATCTCCTTGCCCTTCCTGATTAGGTCTTCCTTGCTCACCAAGTCCTTCAGCACGGACATGTGCTTCTTCTTTAGCTTCCCCTTGGACGCCTTGCACATCAAGTACACCATTAATGCTTCCTTCGAGGTGAACCCTGGGAGGGTGGAGTACTTGACGAACCTCTGGCACATCTCGTAGGGGTCCAGGAAGCCAGCAGACTTCATTACGCCAACGATGAAGGCGGTGACCTTCTGGTAGAAGTCGTCGAAGTGGTTGTAGAGGTCCCACGGCGGATCCACGTTGAACCAGTAGGCAATGGACTCAAGCCACCTCTCCCTCAAGTTGTCCAACTTCTCCTCCACCAGTGCCCCCTCCCTCAGGCCAAAGGCGGAGATCACCAACTTCTCCGCCCCCAAGGCCTTCATGAGCTCGTCCACAACGACAGAGGCTGTGGAGATGGTGTAGGCCCTATCCTTGCTTATCCCAGGCAGACTTGCCCTCTCCTCCGGGTCGAGGTTGAAGAGGACGCTCGAGTACTTTGACACCTCCTTACCTTGTAGCTCGTAGCCGTGGGTGGACTTGAGCGGGAAGGCTGAGAGCCTCTAGTCCATCTTGCCCAGCGCCCTCACGTTCCCCCCCAGCGCCTACGACCACGCCGTTCACCTTTTTAAGGACGGAGAGCTCCGCCCTCACCTTCTTCCTGAGCTCCTTCTCGTCCTTTACCTCCCTGGAAAGCTTGAGTGCCCCAAGCCTAAAGTGGTAGACCTCTCTGACCTCCCTCGACGAGAAGTACACGACCTCAAGAGATCCCCCTCCTAGGTCAAACATGACGCCGGAGTCCACTGGCAACGAGTTCACAGTCCCCAGGAAGGAGAGCTTCCCCTCATCCTCACCGCTCAAGACCCTCATCTCCACGCCGAGGACGTCCGAGAGCCTCTTTGCGACCTCTGGCCCGTTGGACGCGTAGCGAAAGGCGCTCGTGCCGAGAAGCTTTACCTCTCCCACCCTTTTCTTCTCTATGACCTTCTTGAACTCCTTGAACAGCTTCTCCGCCTCCTCTACCTTGCCCTCGGGTATCGGGTAGTCCTCCTTGACGTCCTCCCCTAGCCTCAAGAAGGACTTGGTGGATCCTATTATCCTGAAGGTGTCGTTGGGGAAGACCTGGTAGATGCAGAGCCTCGTCGAGTTGTAACCCGTGTCAATTACGGCTGATAGCATTCACATCAGCTTCAAGATCTTTTGGTTTAACAGCAACTGGAGGACGCCGGAGCCCTTGGCCACGTCGTACTCTACAACCGCTACTGCGCCCTTCTTGAACTCCACCTCCCCTCCCGTGATCTCCTTGACCAGCTTGGAGAGGAAGGGCTCGTGGCCCACAACAAGCAATGTGGAGTTGTCCATCTCTTTGAGCTTGCCCACGAAGTCGGAGGGCTCCCTTTCTGGGTCTAGCTCGCTCAAGGTCTCTATCTTCTTGTCCTCCTCACCTAGCTCTTCTAGTATTACCTCGGCTGACTGGTAGCCCCTCAATAGCGTGCTGGTCATTACCCTGTCAAACACCACTTCCATCTCCTCCAGGAAGTAGGCGACCCTCCTCATCTGCTTAACCCCCTTCTTTACGAGCTTTCTATCCTTGTCGTCCACTCCGTCTACCTTTGGCTCCGCGTCTCCGTGCCTTACCAACACAAGCGTTAACATAGAAAGTTAGTCTGAACATAAAATAATAAGGATTCTCTCCATACTCTATATAGGCACGTGGAGAGGCCAAGCGGTCTTCCAAGAAAAATTTATAATTATATTTGTCAAATTGTTCTCTTAATTAAGAACTTAGGGGATTTACGAGCGCGATTCCTCAGAACAGTATTTTCTATATATAAAGAAAATTAAAAATGATTTAGTGAGAAGCCATGATAAAACATAATTATGTTGATAATCTCAACAAACAGTCGTTTAAAATGATTGTGATATCCCTTCCCTGTTTTACATGAATGTTTAGAACAAATCAACATAGGAATTCTTAAATAGTAATATCCTTTACCTCATAATTAGAGGCAAAATGGCCAAGAAGCAGAAGAAGGAGCAGTCACAGGGACAGAGCCAGAGCCAGCAGGGCCAGAAGAAGTAACACTCTGCTGGCGTGCTCTCTGAGGATTAAAGTCAATTTGTTTTTTGTAAACTACTTCTTTTAAACTTTTTTCGGGTGGTTTCCCTTGATACCCAGAGAAAGCAGTGACAATTCTATAGGTAGAGTAAAGTAAAACATGTACAGTTACTGCCTTCTAGTCGTCAAAGGTTTAACGCTAATTACGGGGAAAACATTAAGAGTGTTTAGAACCGCTCGCGAGTAGGAAAGGGCCTGCCTTAAGGGACAAGGCGTTTAAGGGTTCAGCAAGGCGCGTCAAGTCGGGACCAGTATCCCCCTCTCGTCCAAAGACTTGAGGAACCAAGCGTTCTCCTCTACCTCCCTTTCGTCGAACCCCAAGTCCTTGTCGTAGTTCTTTGCCTGGGAGCAGTCGAACCTGGAGCCGTCGTACTTCAACAAGTTCCTTATGTCAGCGGGAAGGTAGGCCTTGGCCAAGGACTTTGGAACGGGGATCTTCACGTATCTCTTCCCAAGGCCCCTCGCCATGGCCTCGAAGAACCTGTCCACCTTCACCGGCTCGCACTCCGTTGCGTAGAAATAAGTGAACTTGGGCCTCTCCTCTACCACTGCCCTTATTATCCTCGCCACGGAGTTGGCGCTTATGGAGGAGAAGAGAAAGCCTATGGCGGGAACGAACCCCCTCTTGGCGAACTTGTACATTGTAACGAACTGGACGTGAGCCCCGTACTTGCCGTAGATCAGCCCCGGCCTCAGTATGGCAGCGTTGACCCCTGCCTCCCTGATCACCTTCTCCCCCTCGCACTTGGTCCTCTCGAAGGTCGTAGTAGGAGTGACCCCCTCGCAGTGCTTCTCCTCTGGCTTTACGTTTCCCGTCATGCCCAGCATACCGCTCAAGTGGATCATTACTACCTTGGGGTTCTCCTTGACTATCGTCTTGGCCACCTTCATGGGTACCTCTACGTTTGCCCTCCTTAAGGCCTCTTCGTCTCCCGAGATCTCCCCGACTAAGTTGACCACGGCGTCAGCGTCCCTGACTAGCCCCGATATGTCTTCTGCCAACGGATCGACCTTGACCAGCTTCACCCCCTTCTCCTTGAGTGCGTTCGCGTAGACTTCCTTCACTGGGTTCAAGTGCCTATAAGTCACCACCACCTCTCCGTAACTGGAGAGGTACTCAGCCACGTGCGTGGCCACGAACCCTAGACCCAGCACCAAGTATTTCATAATGATGAAATCTGGTGGACGCTTAAAAACACGCGTTAGCTCCCTTTTTTATGGACAAACAGCAAATCAGGGAGTTGGTTTGGAAGACACTGGAGGAGAGGGACATTGCCTCCTTTCCTAGGCCAGTCTACGGCAGAATTCCAAACTTTAAGGGCTCGGAGAGGGCAGCGGAGAACTTGGCTAGGACAAGGGAGTTCGCTAGGGCGGAGGTGGTTAAGGTGAACCCTGACGCCCCTCAGAGGAAGGTGAGAGAGATAGCCCTGAGGGAGGGGAAGAAAGTGCTGACTCCCACTCCTAGGCTAAGAGGGGAGTTCTTCCTCCTGGACGGGAGAGGCGTTGATCCCAGGAAGGCCTCCACTATCTCTGGGTTTACCAAATTGGGGAAAAGAGTGAGCTTCGAAGAAATACCCCACGTAGACCTCGTGGTAGTGGGCTCTGTAGCGGTAACGCTGAAGGGGGACAGAGTGGGGAAAGGGGAGGGGTACAGCGAACTAGAATACGCAATACTCAGGGAGCTTAGGAAGGTGGACGAGGGGACGCCCATAGCTACTACTGTGCACTCGATCCAGATCGTGGACTACATACCAGTTGAGCCCTACGACGTGCCCCTAGACTTGATAGCCACTGAGAAGGAGTTGATAAGGGTGGAGCCTAGGCAGAAGCCGAAGGGGCTCTTCTTGGAGTACTTGACGAAAGAGAAGATAGAGGACACGCCGTACCTAAAGAGGTACCTACAGCTCACCGGGAGGTATCCCTAGAGATGACTCTGCTGAGCCCGTAGAAGAGGGAGAGCGACGCAACCGTGAGCAGGAAGCCAAAGACCAAGAAGCTCAACACAGTGAAGCCCAAGATGACGAATCCGACGAGGGCCGCCACCAACACGTACCCCGACACCTTCAGCTCCCTCAAGTTTAGGAAGCTGGAGAGCCTCAGCACCTCCATTGCGAACTCCAGGAGGTAAGCCAGAACTAGGAGTTCTCCGACGAACTCTAAGATCGAGAAGAGACCCCTTGCATTCATGAAGTAGAAGACAAGAAATATTGCCTGCCCCACTACTAGGATAGGGAACACCTTCACTGCCAAGCTGAAGTTCTCGGCCATCTGGTCGAAGGACTTCCTTGCAAGCACCCCAAAGGCAAGGAGGGATGCGGTAGAAACTACTGCAGAGACGTAGCCCGGCGGGGAGAACGCCAGCTCCCCAGTGACCGCAATGGAAAAGGAGTAAACTAGGAGGAAGACTGAGGAGGCCCTAAGCGACGTGTATGGTCTTACGTTAATTTCCCTCTTCCTTGGCAACCCTCACACCACCCTCGCTGAGATGACGAAGTTGAAGTCCCTTCTCTCCTTTGACGAGAGGGCTACGAGCCCTAGTCCGTTATGGTAGGCGTCCGGTGCCCCTGACATGGGCTCTACTGCGACCGCCCCCGGTTGCCCAGTGTACACTTGGACGTAGTTCATGTCGCTCTTCTCTATGGTCACCGTGGAGTACTCGGATCTCAGCTCGACCACGTTGTCCTCTATCACAAAAGTATCGTCGTAGTCCCCTTGTACTAGCTTGAACTCTTCCACCTCCCCTGTGGGGATCTTGTTCTCTGCCTTCAACCTCCTCACCCTGAAGGGGGAGACGGACCACTTCCCCCTCACCAGGAAGTACGGGTGGGCTCCGACCACCAAGGGGGCAGACCTCTCCCCGACGTTCTCCACTGAGATCGTCACGTCCAAGCTACCGAACACCACGGAGTAGGTAACGCTGACCCTCAGGGTAGTCGGGTAGCCCGGGTGGGAGAGCAGGGTCTCCAAGACAGCCCTTTCCTGGCCCTTTTCTCTCACCTCGAACACCTTGTCCATTACAAGGCCGTGGATAGCGTGGCCCTCCGAATTCTTAGGTAAGTAATAGGTTGCCCCCTCCCAAGTGTAGACCCCATCCTTTACCCTATTGGCGTAGGGCACTAGGATCGCCATTCCTCCTCTAGTCTTCCTCTCCTTCCCTGGGAGGATTACGTCCTTGCCGTTCTTCTTAAGGGAGTAAAGGTAAGCCCCCTCCTCCATGACTTGTGCCCAGAGGGTGCCGTCTGAGATCTCCAACATTTAGTTAACTTTGTTTTCCAACAATTTTAGTCTTTGGACTTCGAAGGGGCCTTCGAAACCATGGCCCCAGCTGGTTACGGTCTCTCTCCAGACACCAGGAAGACGGGGTTTCTCGACAGCATCATAGTGCCCTCCCTGATCTTCTTGCCCTTTGCCACTATGAGCTCTACCACCTCTACGTTGATGAAGCCCACCTCTTCCATGGAGGAGATGGCCTTAGAGGTGGTCTCCAGTAATACCGCTGAGACCACTACCCTGCCTTCTGGCCTTAACGCGTCAAAGAGGGCCTTGAGAGTTCCCTCAAGTCCCCTCGTTCCTCCCACGAACGCCCTGTCTACCTTTCCTACCCTCTGCACGACGTGTTGGAGGATTTGTGGGGACTCTCCCAAGACCACCTCTACGTTCTTCAAGTTGAACCTCTCTACGTTCCTCTTAGTGAGCTCCACTGCCTTCTTGTCGGAGTCGACAGAGACCACCTTGCCCCTCTCCCCAACCAAGAGAGACGCCTCCACACTTACGCTACCAGAACCGCTCCCCACGTCTAGGAAGACGTCCCCCTCCCTCACCCTCAGCTTCGATAAGGCCACTGCCCTTACCTCCTCCTTTGTCATAGGGATGTACTCTTCCCTCTCAAACATATCATCTGGTATCCCTGGAACCTTGTACTCCCACATCACCTTGTCCCCCTCTTCTTGGGCTTCAGCAAGAAGTTGATAGCAGTGGAGAAGGCGCCCCCGCCCAACACAATGAGGCCAAGGACGAACCCGTACTCAAAGTCTACTCTCCTTCCCTGGACGTACTGTAGAGCGTAATGCACCAAAGTGCTCGCGTTGTTC
Organism: Candidatus Aramenus sp. CH1; assembly: GCA_022678445.1. Classification (NCBI taxonomy): domain Archaea; kingdom Thermoproteati; phylum Thermoproteota; class Thermoprotei; order Sulfolobales; family Sulfolobaceae; genus Candidatus Aramenus; species Candidatus Aramenus sp. CH1. Next base: position 50,612 of record JALBWU010000008.1, read on the forward strand.
GGGTTGAACACCGTTAGCTCACCGGGACTTGTGGAGAAGAAACAGACCTCGTATATCAAACTGTTGTTTGCCAACGTTGCTGAGCTGGAGTACCCTGACACAACCACGGGCAGGGTGAAGTTGTACGTGAACACGACCTCCGAGTTCCCAGGATAAGAGACGTGGAAGTACGAGTGAGGAGGGATGGAGACTGAGGACGTAGAGGTGATTGCTTTGTATCCGTGGTAGGTCAAGGCTACTGCTATTGCCCCTAAGATCATTAGGGCTAATCCCAGAACTAAGAGCTTCATAGGGTCCTATATTTCCCAAAGGTAAAAAACTCTAGACCTTCTTCTCCTTCAATATGTCGTCAACTAGGGTTAAGAGCTTCCCGTCCTTCTCTATCTCCACGTTAGCCGGGTAGGCGTCCTTGTAGCTGGGCGCCTGCTGAGCAATCCTCTCCTCGTAAGTCGGTACTAGCTCGTTTTGGTAGAAGACTCCAATGGGTATCCTGTCTCCCCACTCAAGGGACTTCAGCATCGCCTTCGCCATCTTCTCCCCTTCATCCTCAGGCCTCCTCACCACGGGGTCCCAATCCTTCTCTGAAGAGAGGTAGTAGATCCTCTTGTCGTAGAACTCCTTGGTGTAGATGTCGTTGTAGGTGGGGCAGGGCTGTAGCACGTCAATCACCGCTAATCCCTTGTGCTTTATCGCCTGCTTTATGAGCTCCTTGAGCCCGTTGACGTCGTAGGCGTAACCCCTGGCCACAAAGGTGTACCCTGCAGAGAGGGCTAGGGCTATGGGATTCACGTTGTCGCTTATGTTGGGCAAGGGAAGAGACTTTGGCTTGTCCCCCCTCCTTAGGGTGGGGGAGGCCTGCCCCTTGGTCAAGGCGTAGACGCCGTTATCGTGTATTATTACAGTCATGTCTATGTTCCTCCTACCCGCGTTGACGAAGTGTCCTGCCCCTATGCCTAGGAGATCCCCATCCCCTCCGTTGACTATTACCTCTAAACCCGGGTTGGATAGCTTTATTCCCGTTGCGTAGGCTATTGCCCTACCGTGTAGAGTGTGGACTCCGGAGATGGGTATCCTGAGGAAGTGGGGTATCTTGCCAGAACAGCCTATCCCTGAGACTATCACCACTTTCTTGGAGTCGAGACCTAGCTCTTGGATGGCCTTCTGCTCAGCGTTTAAGATCCCGAAGTTACCGCAACCGGGGCACCAGTCAGACCACTCGGGCTTAAGCTCCACCGTGCAACACCACCTTTCTCTTGTCCTCTAGGATTACAGCCTTTAAGGCTTCCTTCACCTCGTCCCTCGCCATTGGCCTGCCGTTCCACTTTAGCACGTAGTGGGTGGGCTCAACCCCCGAGAAGAGCTTCATGGTCATCCCCGCCTGAGCCGTGTAGTTACCCTCGACGTCCACTACCTTCTCTTTCCCCGACAAGAGCTTCCTCATCAAGTTCTTTGGGAAAGGACTGAACATCCTTATCTGCACCACCCCAAACTTGACCCCTTCCTCGTTTAGTTCCTCCATTGCGTCAAGCACTGCCCCCTTAGGCGAGCCCCACGTCACCACGACCACCTTCTGGTCTAGATCTCCGAAGGTCTTCACCCTGTCCTCCTCCGGTATCTCCCTGTCCGCGGTCTCTAGCTTCCTTAGCCTCTTCTCGTACATGGACTCCCTCACGTGGGACGCCTCCCTTATGTGGCCCTCCTCGTTATGCTCGTCCCCAGTGTAAAACATGGAGGTGGAGCCCAAGAAGGCCCTCGGAGAGACCCCGGTATCAGTAATCTTGAACCTCGCGTAGTCGGGAGGAGGAGAGAGTAACACGTCTCCCCTATCGGCCCTCAGCTTGTCGAGGCCAAGCTCCTCCAAGTCGATCACGGAGTAGGCGTTGGCTATGGCCTTCTCCACGAGGTGGATAACGGGAGTTTGGTACCTCTCAGCTAAGTTAAAGGCCCACACGGCGTCCTGAAACGCCTCTACGTGATCCCCTGAGGCTATGACTATCCTGGGAAACTCGCCGTGACCAACGTTCATTACGAAGAACAAGTCGGCTTGAGACGTCCTAGTTGGCTGTCCTGTTGCTGGCCCTCCCCTGATGTAGTAGGTTATTACTACGGGTGCCTCGTTCATGCCAGCCCACGTAACTCCCTCTGTCATGAGCGAGAATCCTGGGCCCGAGGTCGCCGTAGCCGCCCTAACGCCGGTCAAGGAGGCGCCAATGGCCATGTTTATGGCTGAGAGCTCGTCCTCCGCCTGCACCACAACTATGGTCTTCTTCCTCTTGTCTCCCGTCTTGGGGTCCACGTACCACACTTCCTGGTGGGCCTGGATGTAGACGCTCTCGTCGCTCGCAGGCGATATTGGGTAGAAGCTCTGGAACCCAAGTCCTCCGTAGATCTTGCCTATTGCCACTGCCGTGTTGCCGTCCAACTGTACCCTCTCCTTCCCCACTGGTATTTCCTTCAGGGGGAACACTACTGGCACGGACTCCATCCCCAGCTCCGCGGACATGTAGTTGAGCTTAACGAAGGTCTCGTTCTTGAACATGCCCCTTATCGCTGACTCGAGGTAGCCCTTCCCCAACCCTAAGAGACCGTAGGAAGCCCCTATGGCGATGGTGTTCTTTCCCCTCTCAACTACGGACAGAGATAGCTTTACCTCCTCAGCTACCTTCCTCATGATGCCATCGTAGTCAACGCCTATGGCAGTGACCCCCTTAGACCTCAAGTACTCCACAACGTCCCTTACCGTGCTACCGTACCCCTTCTCCTTAAGGAAGGACACTACTTTTTCCGCAATCTCTGGCTCCATGTTCTGTACGTACTCTGCCTTGGTGCCCTCTAGGGACTTGTTGTAGATCACAACTTTCTTTACCTCTGTGAAGTGCTGGAAGAGAGTCTCGGCGTCAAAGGTTGCCAAGATGTCGACGGTAAAGGAGAAGCTCCTCACCCTCCTGTCGCTGATGGTCAAAGCAAAGTAGCTGTGCCTCCCCTTGATGTTTGAGTAGTACTCCCTGTTGCCGTAGATGTAGTACCCCGCTGAGGCTAGGGCGTTGCCGAACACAAGGGCTGATGTGTCTACTCCAGCCCCCTGCTGACCTCCGATAAGCCAGTTCAACTGCATAACTGAAGTATTAGCCTTCATCTAATTTAAACAATGATTTCATAAAAGGAACTAAAAAAGGCGTTAACCGAGTTACGGCTCACTTCCCGGGCTTCTTCCTGGAAAGCGCTACAGTAGCTCCAGCCACTACTGCAACTACTACGCCCACTGAGCCTAAGAACGCGTAGTTTGGCGACTCTACCAGTTGTTCGTGTATTGGACCATTGACCACTAACGTCGCCCCCACTGAGACGTTATCCGTCCCCGTGAACTTGCCCACCTCGTATATGGGGACGTTGGCGTTCAGGGCCACAGTGGACCCTTGGTCGTACCAAGAGGAGACGTCGTTAACTGTAACCAGGAACTGCTTAACCGCGGTGACGTCCACAGAAGAGGAGGAGTTGACCTTGAGCGTCGAAGGCGAGATAGAGGTCGGCACGTACCTCTCCTGGGGGCTCACGTAGTAGGTCAAGTTCTCCACTTGGATCTCCGTTCCCGCGTCGTACCACCCCGTCTTCAGCGTGGTGTTCGTCCCGTTGACTAGTGCGTACACGGGGATTGGGGAGTTCACAGTGACGTAGTACTGCTTGATCGAGCTGACGACTAAGTTCACAGATTCCTCCAATGTGATCTTCTCCGAGGGCATGACGCTCACTACCACGTACCTAGTGCCCTGTGAGGGGTAGTAGGTCAAGTTCTCCACCACAATGGTAGTGCCCTTGTTGTACCACCCTGCCTTAAAGGTAGTGTTAGTCCCGTTGACCAAGGCATATACTTGGACCTCCGTGATCAAGTTGATGTAGTACTGGGGCACCACGCTCACCGTGACTGCTTCGGGCGACGTCACAGTAAAGGACTGAGGAGATATGCTCACTATCACCTCCCTGGCACCAGCGTAGGGGTAGTAAGTTATGTTCTCCACCTTCACTGCGTCCCCGGCGTTGTACCATCCAGTGACAAGGGTAACGTTTGTCCCGTTGACTAGTGCGTACACGGGGATTGGGGAGTTCACAGTGACGTAGTACTGCATTACCGCGTAGACCTCTAAGATGAGGGGCGATGCTACAGTCACTTTCTCTGAAGGGGACACTGAGGCAATGACGTATCTCTCCACTGGGCTGGCGTAGTAGGTGAGGTTCTCCACGTCAATGGTAGTCCCTATTATGTACCACCCCGTCTTCAGCGTGGTGTTCGTCCCGTTGACTAGTGCGTACACGGGGATTGGGGAGTTCACAGTGACGTTGAACTCGTAGTTGTAGAATACTGAGATAGTCCCTGGAGAGGAGACCACACCCTCGTAGTTGTAAGCCACCCACCTACCTTGGGAGTTGGAGCCCGGCAGGGTCTGGCTGTAGGCGTAGGTGGAATTGCAGTCCACCCATACCGTCGCTGGGGCAGTCGCTCCCGCCTCCATGCCGAAGTACGTGTATATCACGCTGGGATCCCCATAGCCCTGTCCGCCCTGCACCTCAAACTCGAAGGTGACCAGGTACTGCTCGTAGTAAACCACGTTTATTGATCCGCTCACGTTCACAACGCCCTCAACAGCTGTGGGAGTAGCCCACCTTATCCCCTGGGAGATGCCCACTATCTGTTGCACGGAGTAGGTAGTGCCAACTGGCACCACCAAGGAGATGGGCATTGGGTAGGATGCTATCGTCCCATTGGGGAACTGCAGTGTCACAGTAGGAGAGGTGGGCAGAGGCTGGCCTATTACCTCGTACGCCAACGTCACCTGGGCTGTTGGCTGACTCACTAGCACCTCGACGGTCCTCTCCACGTAGAACCCTGGGAACAGTGTAGCTACCACTGTTAGGTCGTAGGTGCCGGGCCCGGGCGCTGTCACGTCCAGGTACTCCGTGGCCTCGCCATTTACTGTCACTTGACCCGGTAAGGTGTAGGTAACACCGTTGGGAGTGACGACGGAGAGGGTAACTGTGCCATAGGCGTACACTGTTATGGGGATGGAGAAGGTAAATGTAATCTCAGTGACGGCTCCTGGAACGCTGAGTGAGAACTGGGTTACAGGAGTGGACGTGACTTCACCTCCGTATAGGGCAACGTTGGCCTCGCCTATTAGCTGACCTTGGGCACTGTACACCAGAACAGCGTAGTCCATTGGAAAGAGGGTTAAGGTAGCTGAGCCCCCAGTAAAAGGTATGCCCTGGCCCTCGTAGTTTGGGGAGTACTGGTAAGTGTCGTTGTACACCACCACGTAACCGCTCTGCACACCTGTCTCTACCGTTAGCGTTGAAACTTGGTTGGAGGTCCATAAGCTTCCAAGGGTTCCGGAGCCGGCAGTGACCCCGGCCACAAGCTCCCCGGAAAACGGGTAGTAGTAGGAAGTGTCCACTGCGTCGCTCACTGTCTCCCCTGTGTCGGAGCCGAAGTTGTAGGCGTTCTCTATCCCTTGGAAATTGTGGCCGTTCCAGTAGGATAGGGAGAAGAACACTTGGGACGAGTTGAGGTAGGCGGTAGAGCCTCCACCTGGTCCTCCCATTACGAGTTCTGCGTCGTAGAAGTGCCCGTTCCCCGTGTACTGGTAGCCGTCTACCATAAAGTAGACGTTGCTGGCCAACTGTACGTTGGTTACGGTCACGGTGTCGTAGTTAATCCACCCATAGCCGTCGTTGTACCAGAAGTAGATGACAGGCTGACCCAAGGAGTTGACGCTAACGTTAACCAGCAAGTAGATTGAAGCTGGAAGGCTTAGTGGAACGTAGTTCCCAGGAAGGAGTCCAGGCTGGTAGACGTAAACTTCAGTCCCCTCAAAGGTCTGGATTTCCCCGTTACCCACTACACTGGTAACGTTAGCGTTTACACTGGTGAAGTTCCACACGTTGTCCAGGAACCAGACTGTGTAGTTGTAGCTGTCGTAGATCGCCACGTCCTGGATCCAGAGGGCGTAGGTGTTATCCGCGTACTGGTAGTTGAGGACTACGTTGAGCTGGAAGCTAACGCAGGGGGTAGCGAAGCTGGAGAAGGCCTTGAGCTGGTCAATTGTCACCTCACCCATGAACTGACTCGTCGTCCTTATGAAGGGACCGTTGGGACCTATGCCGTAGTCAGCTATGCCCATGGGTGCAGGCTCGCCACGGTAGGAGGAGTACACGTTGACACCTCCTTGGAAGAACTTCCCGGCGAGGCTCGCGTTGGGCCTTGATGGGGGTAGGACTGGCAATGGTCTGGGGGTAACGTGAGGTGTGGCTCCCTGATGTGCCAAGCCAAGGGTAGTCGCACCCACGGTAAGCATTGACAGGATGAGAAGAAGGAGGACTACTACAGTATTTCTAACCATAACAGTTATTTAAAGGAAAGCCCTCTATATGTGTTTCTCTTCCATCTACCTCCCCACGACGATGTAAGTAGGCACAACACGCGATAGTCTTTATTCTCGCGTCCTTAACACTATGATTAGAATTGAAAAGTTTAAGTTTTTTAGCCACTCTCGAAAATGTAAGTGATACCCTATGCAGAAGACTTACTCTGGCAGGAACGTGAACTTGCAAGCTTTGGCACAGGAGATAAACAACCTCCTCCTCAGCGAAGGCTGGGAAAGCACCATGCAACCCATGGCCCCTCCAATGGGGGGTATGCAGGACTTCCTCATAAGGGCGATAAAGAAGGGACACTTCCACCACGCGGAGCAGGTGATAGTAAGGGTGACGGGATACCCCTACGACTTTAGGATAATAGTAGAGGAGGAGCACATAGGCCCCCTAGGCAGGGAGCTCGTAAACCACAGGCTATTTACCCAGATAGACAAGGAGATAAACGACGGCCTCTTCGACCTCCCCTACCAAGCCACCCAGTACCAGCCAGCTCCCCAGTATCCCCAGCCTGCACAGCCACAGCAGGGGGTTAAGTGTCCCCAATGCGGTTTCGTTAACCCGCCCACATCCAAGTTCTGCGCCAACTGCGGTTACAGGCTAGCATGACGCAATAAGTTCCTCATTTTCTTCAATTTAATGCTCATAAGGATAGGTTGAGAGCAAAGTCATAACAAGGAAGATGAAATTACTAGATACTGTAGAGAAGCGGAGGTCGCAGGTCAATTGATAGTCTATTCCATGAGGTTCCGCGCGGAGCCCGACGACGTAATAGTTTCAGCATTCACCTAGGAGTCAGCTAGGCAGATCCTAGTCTGGATGATCAAGAGCTACGCCCACCTAATGGAGGACCAGAGGACTTATAAGCTTGTGAGGATGAGCGTGGTCAAGGACGAAGAAGAAATGAATATGAATAAATAAAAGATATCTCGAATATACTTAACCGTGGACGAGAAAGCAGTAAACGGCATCGTTGAGACGTTCATGGTCGCTGGGATCAAGGTCAGAGGAGTGAAAAAGACCGAGACTGGATTTAAGCTCTATATCGACGAGAACTCCCACGTGGAGCTCTTAGGAAATAGGCTGAACTTTTACGTGATGCGTCGGATCCCCTGCTACTCTGTGGAGTCTATTGTTGCATCCATAAAGAGGGTTAAGAACATGAAGGAGGCTGCCCCCTTTTCTCACTTGAACCCCATGTTTGGCCTCTACTTCGTGGAGGATAAGTGCTACGCCCTGGTGGCCACAAGCGTCAGTATAGGCATACTCTCCGAGTTATCGGAGAGGCTTATCTCCACTTATAGGGAGCTCGTCAGAGCTATATCTGTACTTTTCAAGCTAACCGACTAACTTGACATCCTCCCCCTGTACCTCAGGAAGAGCTTAACCGCGTGAGGACAGAGATCTGAACCGCACTCGCATGAGGAGGAAACCAGCCTCCCTCCTCTCACTCTTATCTCTACGTGGTAATAGCCAACTGCACACCTAGCAGGTACCTCGCCCTTGACTACTACCTCTTCACCCTCTTTACTTACCGACTCCACTAAGACGTCCAACTCCACCACCAGGAGTCAGTAAAAGCTCTCCTCTACAGAGGTGAGTATATCCTTCACTTTCTTGTTTCGCGACTCCATCTTCAAGATTGCTATTGAGATCAAGGTGAACCCCAGCTCCGAGTAGACCTCCAACAGGGAGGCGTTTCCCTTAGCTAGCTTCTTTAGGAAATACCTCATCTCGTCCCTCACCGCCAGCAGGTCCTTCTTCACTTCTCCCTTCTCTAGTAGGGCTGCGACACTGAGGTTGTACACAGCCTGCTTCACAAGGCGTTTCAGCTGGTTTATACTAAGCTGTTCAATCTGCATGTTTCCAATGATTATATTGGTCGAACTAGTTAATAACGTTACTTAAAGCCGGGTTAATATTTCTCCCTTGAGTTTTACTTCGGTCATATCCTCTTGACTGAAAACTTTGTACACACTATAGATATATTGGAGGCTTTATTAATCGAAAGATGATTTTATTGATCAAAATAAGAAACTTGATTAAAGTATTTTAACTTGTTTTTCCTTTTTTAATTTATGCAATCTCCACTCCCAGACTTGATACAAGTGAGTAGACTAAACGACAAGGAAAGGGAAGAAGTCATGTCAAAGCTGTTCTCCCAGCTCATGTCCATGGACGAGAGGCAAAAGGTTGAGGCAATGAGGGAGATGATAAAGTACATGGCTGAGAAGGCCACAGACGAGGAATACTTAAACTTGTGCAGGACTAACATAAAGCTGGCCTCAGGCCTGCAAGACAACGTGCTCTCAAGTTTCCTAAAGGTGAGAATGCAGGCAGTATCTCAACTGCCAAAGGAGCTCAGGGACAGGGATCAAAGGCTCCTAGCCACCGCGTTACAAAGCCTAGACGAGAAGACCAGGGAAAAGATGATGAAGGCTATGAAGTGACTCCATACTTGTCTAGAAGGTATAAGTACTCCTTTTTCAGCTCCCTCACCTCCCTTGTTATCCCCTCCACCTCTTCCTGGGTAAGGGGGAAGATAGGGGGCCTCGGGTAGCCCACGTCATACCCTTGGAGTTCCTTGACTAGGACGTAGTGGGAGGCCATCATACCATACTTCCTGGCTAGGTCTAGGAACCTGTAGAAAGTCTCTTGGACCTGGAATGCCTCTCCCACCTTCCCCTGAGATACCAGCCTCTTCTGGAGGACAAGGAGCTCCGGCATGTAGTTACCACCAGCAGTTACGGTTCCGTCGAGGAAAGTTAGGGACTGGACAGTGAGGTAGTCGCTACCGTTGTACACCTTGAGGTTGGGGAACCTCTTGTAGCGTAGGGAATGGACGAAGTCATCGTTTGTGTCCTTTATTCCAGTGACCCCTCCTATCTCCTCGATTAGCTGAGGAGTGACGTCGAAGTTGGTAGCGTGAGGGTAATTGTAGATATACACGGGGTGTGGGGACTTCTCTACTATTGCTTTAAAGTACTTTACCACCCACTTGCTGGGTAACCCGGGGTAGTAGTAGGGCGAATAGGAGGCGACGCCAAGGACGGAGAAGTCCTTTGAGAAGGAGAGCAGGGAGAGGACCTCGTCCAAGTTTAGGCCACCGAGCTGGAATATTACCTTGTCTGTGACATCGTATACGGCCTTGAGGGCCTCCTTCTTCTCCTCGGCAGAGATGGAGGGGCCCATCCCTGTGGTCCCGTTGAGAAAGATCGCGTCAATCCCCTTCTCAATTAGGTTTTCCGCGTGCTCCTTTAGCTTCGCTCTGTCGAGCGCGTTGTCCCGGGTGAACGGAGTAACGATAGGGACTATTACCTCCATATTGGTATCTCGACTCCGGGGGTTTTATTTAGTAGTGGTCTGAGGGCGCGGGTCTAGGATTGGTAGCGTACAGAGAGGGAACTGGGTAACTTAAATGGGTAGTCTGCCAGCGCATGGCTCAGGTTACCTGGCTTAGTTGGTACGAGGTGAGGCGTAAGTAGAATAAGGACGACCGGGAGGAGCTTGGAATGAGTGAAGGTTTACCTGACGTTACCGTCAAGGACGTATGGGGTTGTCGCGATTTAGGGGAGGACGGCTCAACTTAAGGACCCCTAACTCTCAATCCCGGTAAGGGGAACCGCGAAGAGTGTAGGCTTCTGCGTCTCTTTGCTGCACAGACCGCCAATATAGTCCAGACCTACTGAATGCCTGCTGTTTAGGTATAAACTATTTTTACGAATTCCATGTCTTGGTTTTAGGACAATGACGTCATTCATAATCTTTACAAAATAATTAGAAATAATCCATTGCAATAAAGGTCGAACCCTTAGTAAACCCCCGTGGAATCCTGGTCTCGACGGAAGAAGGAATTCCCATGTCCTTATAGCTTGGACACGCGAAAAGGGATCCGCGGGAAAATCAAAGCCAATTCCTCTCCTTTTTCCCGCTCTTCCCCACAGTCTACTAGCTTGGTGCTCTGCTTATCCTCCAAGATAAACGTATAGCTTTGGAATCCCACTTTCTACCAATGAAAGTCCTCATAGTGAGGTACAGCGAGGTGGGCATAAAGGGTGCTCCCACCAGGAGGAAGATGGAGAGACTCCTGATCAACAACCTCCTGGCGTCCGCGAAGAGAAAGGGGTGCGGTAAGGTAGGGGTAGTCCACGGCGAGGGAAGGATATTCCTTTACGGCAACGTAGACTGTCTGGCCAAGTCCTCTACCAAGGTCTTCGGCGTCAAGTCCGTGAGCCCGGCAGAAGAGCTTGAGTTCGCCTCCCTCGACCAGATTGCCGAGAAAGCCGAGGAGCTTTGGAGGGAGGAGGTAAAGGGGAGGTCGTTCGCGGTGAGGGTTAGGAGGGTGGGCCAGCACCCCTTCTCCTCCTCCGACGTTGCTGACGCAGTAGGTAGCAAGCTGGTGAAGTACGGCAGAGTAAACTTGGACAGCCCAGAGGTGGAGGTTCACGTGGAGGTGAGGGAGGACAAGGCCTACTTTTACGATCAAGTGTTGGAGGGCCCAGGCGGCCTCCCCCTAGGCTCTGAGGGGAGGGTGTTCGCTCTGTTCTCCGGTGGTATAGACTCCCCAGTGGCCTCGTGGATGGTAATGAAAAGGGGAGCCTACGTCGACTTCCTCTACTGCAATCTGGGAAGCGAGGTAACAAAGAACGCAGTTCTCGGCGTGGCGAGGAAGCTCGTCGAGTGGAGTGTTGGCTACACACCCAAGTTCTTCCTTGCCGAGTGTAGCAGAATAACCAAGGGGATCATGACGGGGCTAGACAAGAGGCTCTGGCCCATAGCCTTCAAGAGGGCCCTCTACCTTTTGGCTGACAAGCTGGGCACCTCCAAGGGCTACGGCGGGATAGTCACTGGCGAGTCCCTAGGGCAGGTCTCCACCCAGACTCTCTCGGCCCTCAAGGTGCTCAACAGGGGGATCTTGCTCCCCATCTTGAGGCCCTTGTTGGGCTTCGACAAGGACGAGATTGTGAAAATGGCGAGATATATAGGAACTTACGAGTACTCGAGCAAGATACCAGAGTTCTGCTCCGTTTTCTCCTTTCACCCAAAGACCAAGTTCACCTACCACGTTATAGAGGAGGTAGATAAGGTTGTCTCGAGCGCAGTTGAGGAGGTGCTGGGATCGGTCAAGGAGGTGAAGTTATATGGAGAGCAAGAAGAGCCCGACCTCCAAGGCCTTAAGGTTGATGTTTTCCCGGAGGGGGCAGTGCTGGTGGACTTGACCGGGAAGGCTGAGAACGCGGTGAGGCTAACCCCTAGGCAGGTGATGGAGTTCGTCTTCAAGAACGGCCCCGATAAGACCTACGTCTTCCTCACTGGAGGTGACAAGTTTAACGTGGACTTGGTGAGGTCGCTGAGGAAGATGGGGGTAAAAGCCTTCGTCCTCAGCTGAGGTACTTGACCATGTAGGAGCCCTCTTTGGCGTATCCCTTTTTCCTGTAGTACTCCCTCGCCCCAATCCCCGAGAGCACAGCGATTTTCTTGACGCCTAGCTCCTCTCTGGAGATCCTTTCAGCCTCCTCTAGGAGCCTGGAGCCGTACCCCTTGTGCTGGAAGGCGAAGTCATCTTTCGCGCCCACTGGCACCTCTGGGCCGTAGACGTGGAGCTCCCTCACTACAGTGGCCCCCTTAAGCTCCTCCCTGTGTGGAAAGCCGGGTAGCCTCAACCTCAAGTAACCCACTAGGACTCCCTTGTCGTCCTCGAAGGAGAGGAAGAACTCAGTACCTCCACTGGCCTCGTACTCCTCCCTCTTCAGCGTGGGGTTTGAGGGAAGGAGCCCCCTGTGCAACCAAGATATCCCGGCCTCCCTGTACCTTATCTCCTGAATCTTGATCCCCCTCCTCTTTACCTCCTCCTCCACCAGCTCCCTCAAGTTCCCCTTCCTGTTCCCTGCCAGGATCACGTTTGCCGGAATGTCCCTCTGCACCCTCATTATCCTAACCCACCTAGGTATGTACTTGTAGGCCTCAGCGATGAGCTCCACCACGGTCTCCGTGTCGTATGGCTTGTACTTCCCCCTCCTCCAGAGCTCCACAAGGGGGGCAGTCTCCACCACAAGGGTGGGGTAGATCTTGAGCATGTCTGGCCTAAAGTGCGGGTTCCCGAAGATCTCCTTGATCGCCTCCAAGTCCTTATCAGGGTCAGAGCCTGGAAGGCCAAGCATCACGTGGTATGTGACCTTGAATCCAGAGTCCTTTAGCACCTTAGTAGACTCTATGGAGTCCTTAACCGTGTGGCCCCTGTTACTGAGCTTGAGCACCTCGTCGTAGACCGTCTGGACTCCTAGCTCCACCCTGGTGACCCCTAGCCTCAGCATCTGGTCCGCGTGCCACTCCTTTCCCCAGTCCGGCTTGGTCTCCACCGTGATCCCAACGCACCTAACCTTCGCCGTCTCGTTCCTCTCTTGTGCCTCATCCAAGTAGACGAACTCCCTCTCCTTCCTCTTTGGGAAGGAGTTCATGGCCTCAAGGGCGTTGGCTATTAACCATTCCTGGTAATCCAAGGGGGTTGACAGGAAGGTCCCTCCCATGACTATCAGCTCAACCTTGCTAGGCTCGTGGCCGTTGACCACGTACTGGAGTAGCCTCGACCTCACTTGGTTGTAGGGGTCGTAGTCGTTCTCCAACGCCCTCATCAGAGTAGGCTCCCTGCCGTAGTAGCTCTGGGGTGTATTGTACTCAACTCCCCCGGGGCAGAAGACGCACTTGCCATGGGGACATCTGTGGGGGTGGGTCATGACAGAGACAACTGACACCCCTGACAGCATTCTCACTGGTTTCTTGACCTGCATTGACGAAAAGTAGGGATTTAACGGAAAAAAGGGTTTTCTATTTACTTGGGCCCCGCTTTACCTCCACGCCCTCCTCTTAGACCTCTTGCCTTGGGCCTTGTACTCAGGGTAGCTGGGCACGGTCTTGATGGCGTTGTACTCCCTGACCCTAGCCAAAGCCTCCTTGGCGGAGGTAACGCCCTTCAGCATCTCCGCTAGTCCCCTCTCGCCTATATAGTTCAGCCACGCCACTATGTGCCCCTCCTTTAGGTGCCACTCGACGCATGCTGAGTCCTCCTTGGAGAGCCTCTCTAGCTCCCTCTCGAGCTCCTTTACGTCGCCTGCCTTGCCCACCACTCTCTCATAGGACTTGAAGTAGAACGGCTCCATAGAACAAGGCTTTCTCTGGAGGCTTTTTAAGGCTCTAGGATCCTTGTTTGTTCTGCTCCGACTCCCAGACCTCTAGGGGCTTGCCCTTTACCTCTGGGATGAATAGTATTGTTATTACACTTGATAATAACGCAATTCCGGAGAAAATTCCGACCATCAAGCCTAGGCCCAAGCTACTGACGAGCTCAGGGAAGGCTGATATGTTGAGGGCAGCGGCTAGTCTGTCCACTCCCACGGTGATGGACTGGCCGGTACCTCTGACCTTGGTGGGCACTAGCTCAGGGGTTACCATCGCAGACCCAATTATAGACGCAGGGCCCATTGCAGAGAAGAGGTAGTTGAGGAGGTAGAAGGTGAACCCCAGCTCCGCCCCAAACCCTGCTAGCTCGCCATTGTACAGCGAGACGCCGAACAGCCCGGGCTTCAGCAGGAGGAGGGCGTACATGAAGAGCCATAGAGAGACTCCCGCGTAGCCTGTTACTATCAAAGGCCTTCTGCCTATCCTGTCTATCAAAGCTATGCATATGAGCTGTCCTGGTATCCCAGCCAGGAACTGGGCTACGTAGGTGAAGGCTATGGGGCTGAGCCCTAGGTTCTGGGCTATGGTTATGGGACCATAAATGGCGAATGTGGAGGAGTAGATGTCGTAGAGCAACCAGAGCACAGCAGACGCGACGATGAAGGCCATGGAAGAGGCTAGCCTCTTGGCGAAGGGCAACGTGTCTCTCTCAACCTTCACAGGCTGCCCGAGCTCCCTCTCAACCTTCCTGAGCTCTCCCTTCACAGGCTTCACTCTAGAGAGAAACATCAAGGTCTCGTAGATCTTCCTCCTCAGGGCGACCACCGACAGTGCAGGGACCGCCCCAAATCCCAACACTAGCCTCCAAATGACGTCGTATGGAAGGTGGACCATCAGCACTACCTGCTCCACGAAGGCCGCGAGGACTGCCCCGAGGCCCCACATAACGGCAAAGGTTATGACCATCATCTTCCCCCTGCTCTTTGCAGGAGCGTTCTCGGCAACTATTACCGGCGAGAGGACGTAGTCTGCGCCTATCCCCATGCCCAAGATCAGCCTAGAGACGAGGAGCTCCGGGAAGTTCTGGGAAAAGGCCTGTGCGATTGCACCAATCCCCATTAAGGTCACGTCTATGCCGTAGAGCTTCTTCCTCCCCAGCTTGTCTGCCAGGAAACCAAAGGCTATTGCGGCTACTGCAGCCCCGTAGTAGCTCCCAGCTATCATTACGCCGAGCTCCAGTTTGCTCAGCGATAAGGAGAGGACAATGAAGTAGGAAGCGAGGGAAATGGAGTAGAGGTTGTAGCCATCGGTGAAGACGCCCATCCCTGAAACGATGACGTTCTTCCAGCCGTAATTCATATGATTAGTAAATACTCATAGTTAATAAAACTGAATCCTTACCCACTTAACTATTATCTCCTTGATCTCCTTGAACGCGTGGGCTGGAGGGGAGTGCCTCATCTCCAGGAGGTGGAGCTCGCAGTCTCCCCCGTTCTCCTTTACCCTCTCGCATAGCTCAACGCTGTGCGAGGGGAGTACTACCTCGTCGTTCTTGCCGTGGATGAGCAGAACCTTCTTGAGCTTGTCGGCGTAATTTATTGGCGAGTACTTCACTAGTTCCTCCCTAGGTACCTTGCTCAAGTCTAGGTAGGTTCTGTGCTGTAGCGTGCCCTCGGGGAAAGTAGAGAGGTACTCGAGCTGTTTCACCCGGTCAGTGGGGGCGGAGACTGCTATCACCGGCTTGCCCTTGAGGGCGCCCACGACCAAGGCTATGGTTCCTCCCCTTGAGTGCCCCGCTATCAAGTCGAAGGAGAGGCTTGACGCCCTCTCAACCCCCTCCCCCACCTCGTAGTCGAAGGGCGGTACCAAGACCTGCCCGAACTCCTTGAGGGGGTCACTTAACCACGTCACCTTGTTCGGGGATGAGCCCTTACCGTGGAGTACTAGGGAGATCATAAAGTCAAAAAGCGGGATGGAGGTAAATATTTGTTGTGAAGGAGAAGGAGCTTACCAAGGAGGCCTACGAGGTAGTAGTGCACAGGAGGAGGCCCCTGGGCGTAGAGGTAGAGGGGTTCCCCGCGTGCGACGTAGGCTGTGGCTCCGGGCAGAACTGTTTAGGGCTGAAGGGGTTTGTGGTGTGCCTCGACTTCGCCGAGAGGCAACTCCTCGAGGCGAGGAAGAGGGGTTGCCAGTACCTAGTACAAGCAGACATGGAGCACATGCCCTTCAGGGAGGGCGCCTTCCTTACGCTCATGTACATAGCGTCCTTACACCACTTACCGGAGCCCTCAAGGGCGTTGGAGGAGGCAAAGAGGACCTTGAAGGAGGGGGGAAAGGTAATAGCCACGGTCTGGCTAGTCCAACCGAGGTTCCTCTTCAGGAGGAATGCGTTGGTGAAGTCCAGGGTAAACGGGAGGGTGGTCTACCGCTTCTACCACTTCTTCCTCCCCTGGGAGCTCTGCAGGCTCTTCAGGGAGGAGAGCTTTTCCGTGGAGGAGTGCAGGAACTACAGGGTAAGGTCAGTCCTACCTAACAACACCTTGTGCGTTGCGACCAAGAAGTAAATATAAGCCATGTAGCATGTATTACTACATGGAATCGCAACCAGGGTTTATGGACAACAAGATAAGGGAATGGCTACAGTCCCTAGGGTACTCCGTGAGCAACCATCCCCAAGCTAAGGAACCGTTCAACGTGGTAGTTTCCCCTCCCCAAGGGGGACCAGTACTAAACGTGATAAGGCCGACGCCTGAGGGGAGGTTCTACGTCATCACCATGGGCATAGGCATCCACCCAATGCACCAGAACGCCTTGAGGGACATGAAGGAGAAAGAGAGGAGGGAGTTCCTGAGCGAGCTGAAGTACGACCTCCTAAAGATGGGGGTGGACTTCGCCTTCCTCCCAGTGAACCAGGAGACCCCGCAGATAGTCCAAGTGTCAAGGCTCGTCCTATCGGAGTTGTTGACGCCAAACGAGTTCTTGAACTCCTTCTTCGTCGTGAGGAACGCTGGCCTACTCGTGATACTCAAGATCTCCGATAAGTTCGGCAACGTGGCTCCACCTCAGCCCTATAGGTATATATGAATTTTTAATGACTGCCGAGAACAAGTTAGTCATGGAAAAGTGGTTAGAGGAGGGGTACAAGGAGCTCCTCAAGTTCGCGGACGAGGCCTATGCCTTCCAGAATGAAGACGAGTACGTCCTAGTTGGGATAAAGGCTACCTCGTGCATGGAGAAGACCAAGATAATCGACAAGGTGCTGGACAAGGTGTACCAGTACGGAAACGAGTTTTACCTCTCCGTCATAATCACCGACAGGGAGAACTTCGAAAAAATCAAGGAAAAACTTGGGAAACAGCTCATCCCGTAGGTCATTCCGTGGGCATTCCCTTTGGCCCTTCCCTCAAGTACCTCTCGGGGTCCTTCTCAAACGCCCTCTTACAATGGGCACTGCAGAAGTAGTACACTTTGGCCTTGTACATGGTCTTGTACTGAGAGGTCTCGTCCACCTCCATTCCGCATACCGGGTCTATCATATGACAGTAGGTGACATCGCCAGTATTATGCGTTAATGTTTCCACTTGTTTCTGAGTACCTCGACTTATAACCTCCACTTGAAATAAAGACCACATGGATAAAGAAACAGATGAGGTCAGACTCACCGACTTGGAGTACAGGGTACTCCAGATACTCAGGGAGGACGCCAGGACTCCTGGCTCTAAGATAGCAAAGCAACTTGGGATAAGCAGAGTCACGATCTCCAGGGTAGTGAGATCGCTGAAGCAAAAGGGGGTGAAGTTCGAGGCCAGGCTGAACGAGGAAGAGCTGGTGGCAGTGGTCACTTCAGACTCCTGCCTGTCGGAGGAGTGCTTCAAGGTCATAACCGGGGAGTTCGTCTCCATAGTGAGGGGGCATGACCTTTCTGAGATAGAGAAAAAGCTTGAAGGGGCAAGGCCACTCTCCGTAATCCTAGGGCGCACGCTAGGCAAGAGGGTGGTGAGGGAGTCCCTCCGTTGCGACTACTGTGGAGGGAAAATAGAAGGAGAACCAATTACCTATAAGCTGGGGAGGA
The DNA here is from genome assembly GCA_022678445.1 of Candidatus Aramenus sp. CH1. Lineage (NCBI taxonomy): Archaea > Thermoproteati > Thermoproteota > Thermoprotei > Sulfolobales > Sulfolobaceae > Candidatus Aramenus > Candidatus Aramenus sp. CH1. The sequence continues at coordinate 68,283 of JALBWU010000008.1, forward strand.
AGACGTATTACGCTTGCTGTAGGGCTTGCTACGAGGGGTTAAGGGAAAAGCTACAGAGGAGATCAGCCAGTTAGCACAATAGCTGACTTGACCTTGTAGTTGACGACTATGCCCTTAAGTTGTCTTTCTACCATAACTATGGAGAACCTCAATATTCCCTCGTAGGCCTCGCTCCCCGGATTGACCACCACAGTGCCACCTACCTTGTCTGTAGCCCACGATTCGTGTATGTGACCGTGGAGCCCAAGGAGAGGTCTATACTCGTTTATTAGATCCCTCACTGCCCTAGACCCTACGTGTACCCTCTTTCCATCCACGAAAGCCTGGTCCAGCTTCGTGTCATAGGGAGGGGCGTGGAAGTTCAGGATCGCCTTTGAGGGGTCTAGCCTCGACAAGTAGTCCTTTCCCTTTATAAGTATATCTCAGTGTCCGTTTTCTCCCTGTAAGAGTGGAAGGGGGTCTCGTTAACGTAGCCGTAGCTGACTACTTGCAGGGAGTTACTGCCCTCGCCTACCTCCTCTATCCCCTCCACCTTGATACTCCTCTCCGAGAACGCCTTGTCTATGTAGAGGGGGTCGTCGTTGCCTACGCTCCATATGACCTTGACCTTGGTCCCCTTTAGCTTTTCCTCGGCGATGTCCAACCACTTTGCCACTTGTTGGGTGGTAAACTGGGCGTACACTTTCTCTTGTACCTCTGGCTTGGCCAACAATTCCTCTACCTCGCTCCTCTCCCCCACGAACACGTAATAGCCAGTAGTCTTGCCTTCCTCCACTAATTCCTCGACGTTGACCTCCTTTCCCTCGTGGAAGAACTGGTTTCCCTGCCTAACGACAGGGACTACTTTCTTTGCCACAAGGTCTCCTCCAATTACGAGGTAGTCTACGCCGTAGATCTTAGAGGCGTTTAGTGCCTTTCTGAACACTACCTCTGAACCGTGTATGTCGGTCACGAACAACAGTTTAAGGTCTTTCGCCATTTGACCTCAAATCATGTTATTTTCTATTTAAGCTTTTCAGGATTCCTTTAAGAAACTTTTCTTTTGCTAAAGCAAGAGAGACGCGTTTTTGCCAAAAAATTTCCAACACGACATCCGAATTTTTATTTAGTTTTTACGATTACAAAACGAAAAACCTTTTTTCGGAAAAGTATTTTACTCTTGGCAGAGCTCTAATTCCCTAATGAACAAATTAACTAAGATAGGAATAGTGGTGGCGGTGGCAGGGCTACTTGTGCTCTTCATCGTCTCTCCCCTTTTGGCTTACCAAGAGTCGACCGGCATAGCGTCACAGCTTTCCAGGAACTTGAGGGACTTAAACGTCACCCCCGGCACGACTATCGCGGTGACCTACGACGGGGAAAGTAACGGCAGTATCTTTGTTCTCGTCTACAACACCTCCTCCTTTTTACCTCTCCACGTCGCTATCCCCCAGTCGTCAAAGTACTTTGAAAACGCCCAGAACGGAACGTTTTTCTACTACGTTTACCCGTCCAAGGGGCAGGTGAACATAACCAACAACCAGACGGAAGCCCAGAGGGTCTTCTACTCTTATGGCTACATACCGGAGAGCGGTCTAATGCTGATAGAGGTGACTGGGTACTTGGGCATGGCCCTCCTCATAGCGGGGATAGCGGTTGGAGTCTTAGGGTTCTTCAGGGATAGGTTTGGGAAGAGGCAAGCGTAAGCGAGGCAACGGGCCCACATACTGCTTCTCAGTCATCCCTCCTCTATGTACTTGAACAGCCACGCAGAAACGAAGAGGAGGACACCAGCTACGGCGAAGTCTGTCGCGAACTTGAGGTAGTGGGAGACGTAGCCGGACAGCAGGGAGCCCAAGAAGAGGGCTATCCCCACTAGAGTGCTGTAGACGCCCAAGCCAGTCCCCTGCCTCCTCTCCCCGACTGCCTTGAATATCAAGGTGTTCGAGGCGGAATAGTACAGGGAGAAGGCTAGTCCCGCCGCCAGGGGGTAAAACACGGCGTTGATGGAAAAGAGCAACTCAGGAAACACGGTCGACGCGCCCATAACCACATAGCTCGACCCCCTCAACACCAATGCCCTAAAAGCCGTTTCTCTCTCGTCGAACTTCTCCAGCACCTTTCCCGCTAAGTGAAAGGAAACGATCTGCACTAGCATACCCTCCGTTATTATCCCCAACACCACAGACTTGTCCAATCCCTCTTGGTACAGCCCTACGGGGTACACAGTGTTGAAGAGCCCGCTGGACACGTAGAATATGAATATTGCCAAGTAAAGTAGAGGCAGGTAGTTTATGGGCTTCTTGGTAAGCCTGGAGAGCTTGAACATCTTAAAGTGGTGTATTGAGGGTATGTGGAGGAAGATTAAGGGGAGCATCTTCAGCCTCGTCATGAAGGACTCCTTGTGGTGGACTATGCTCGTCCTCTCTATCCCTATGATCGATTTAGGCGTGTAGACCAACGACGTAGTCACTGCCAGGAGTCCGAAGCCAGTGAGCACCAGGAATATCTGGAATATCCTGAGAAAGTTCACCGCAACCGTGGAGATCACGAACCCAGCGAGGGAACCTATGGACGAGAGCATGGAGAGCCTTGAGAAGTTGTAGGCCCACTTGGCCTTCTCGCTCGTCTCCATCACCAACAAGTTCATTGGCGTAGAGTAGGACACGCTGAAGAACGTGAAGAGAGCATACAGTGAGGTTATCGCCACTATCGTCCTAGAGAAGGACATTGCCAGGAGGGACAAGGTGGAGGCGACGAAGCCAAGGACTATGAGCTTCCTCAAGTTGAACCTGTCCGCCATCATCCCCCAGAGCATGGATGCAGGTATTAACACCACGTTTGATAGGGTGATGGCGTAGGCAACGTCAATGGAGTTCCCGCCAAGGCCCAAGATCTCCAGGGTCACTAAGGTAGATAGGGGCCCGCTGGCGACTCCGAAGAAAAGGGCGGAGTACATCCACCTCGTGTCTCTTTTTATCACATCAATTCGTGTTTAAACAAGCTATGAAGATTATAAAATAAACTATTAGGTTATTACACCTTTACCCTCACCTTGACGTTAAGGATAGGGCCACCAAACTTCCCCCTTTTCGGCGAGACTACCGCGTTAACTGAAATTCCTTCGCTGTTCTTGAGCGAGGACTTGAACAGGAAGTAAACTCCGCTGGGGACTCCTTGTTCCCTTTTGAACGTGACCTTAACCTTCCCCGCCTCCGTGACTAAGTAGCCCTCCCCCTCGTATCTAGAGTTGTAGACAACTGCAGTCCTATCTCCGTAGACCTCCTTGAACTGACTGTTGGTGTAGTTGGGGTGGGCTGAGTAGACCAAGGTGTCGCCTTCCGGTACCTCCAGCATCGAGGGAGTTGGTATGAGAGGCTTGAAGCGGTACTCGACCTTTGGGGAGAGCTTTACCACTTTCTCCCTCTTGAGCTCCTCCACCGTGACCCCAGTGCCCTTCAACGCCACCTCGAGCGCCGTCCAGGGGTCTTCCTCTAGGAGTGGATGGGAGACCCCGAGCTTCCTAGCCAGCATCCCCATGAGTTTCACCTCGCTTACTCCCTTCTTGGGGAGGATAGGCTCGTTGTAGACTAAGTACTGATGCCAGTAACTGTACACCACGTCCTCCTTCTCTAGGAAGGTAGGGGCTGGGATGACAGCATTGGCTACCTTGGCTGTCTCGGACCAGAACGGGTCGTGGACTACTAAGGTGACCTCGCCCTCCTCTACCGCCTCCCTTATCAAGTTGCCCCCGGGCAGGGAGATCACGGGGTTAGCGTTCCACACAAAGATGAGTTTGAACTCCTTTACCCTCGCCCCCACTTCTGCCATGCTCACTACCTTTGACGGCTTCGCCAAGTGTATCCCCCTCAAGTAGCTGAAGTCTATGCCTAGGCCTTGGCTGTTGGAGTAGAAGAACCCCCTATCTATGCCTAGGTAGTGGGGGATCTGGGAGATCACGCTTATTGCGTACCCCCCGTTGACGCTCCTGCCCAAGGCGAAGCCAATTACGGTCAAGGGCCTCATCTCCTGGTACACGTCGGCAAGCTCTTCCATCTCCTCCACTGGGACTCCAGTGACCCTGGACAGGTGGTCTAGGTCGTAGAACTCCAAGTTGGGCACTCCCTTGATGGCCCCCCTAGCATGGAGCACCTTTAGCACGCCTATGGCCAAGAAGACGTCAGTCCCTGGCTTGACTATGACGTACTTGTCGCTCCTCTTCGCCGTCTCGCTCAGCCTGACGTCCACCGAGACCTTATACTTGTCTCTGAGCAACGCCCACCCGTGTACGAAGCTTATCGCAGCCTCGCTCCCCCAGAACACCACTGCCTTGAACTTGGCGAAGTCCTCTGGGAGAGCCCCGAAACTAGTCCCGTATACTGTCTTAATTGCTTCGTGTCCCTCTAGACTACAGATAGAATAGTCTGTACTGCTCGCCCCCAAGACGTTCCAGAGCCTAGCTGGGTAGTACCAAGTGAGGAGCCCTTGGTTCCCATCGTAGTCCACGTGGATGATCTTGGACTTGTCGTCTATGCCCTTGATTACCTTTGCCACGTAGTCCAGGGCCTCCTCTAAGGAGACCTCCTTGCCCTCCACCATTGGCGAACCTACCCTGTTCCTGAAGTTCCTCTTTAGGTCCGCGATACCCCTAGAGCAGGTGAAGCCGTTGACTGGGAACAGCTTCAAGGGCCTATACTCCTCGTCGAATATGCACGTATCGTAGCAGTCCCTAGTACACGCTATCATGATGGAAGATGGACATGGAAAAATAAAAGCCTAAGTTACAAATACCACCTGATGGACAGGGCTGAAGCAATCCTCGAGGCGTACAAACAGAGGAAGGCAATAGACCCCTTCCCCCTGACGGAGGAGGAAGCAAAGGAGGTGGGGAAGAAGTTCGCCGAGGCTTTGGTGTCAATGGAGGGGCTTGGGGGCTACAAGATAGCCAAGGGCGGGATAGTTGGAGTGCTCACCAAGAAGATGATAACCACTAAGGACGAGGTCGAGCTGTGGTTTCCCACGCACAAGCTTGAGGTAGAGATAATAGCACTAGTCAAGGGAGGAAATGTGGAGAAGACCTTCCTGGGATTGGAGCTCCCAGCTACCAGGTTCAAGACTTGGGATCTAGGGAGGGAGTACGTCATAGCGGACGACGCTTTTGCCGGTAGGCTCTACGTGGGCAAGGAGGTCAACCCTCCCTTTGGGACGTTCAAGCTAATAGTGAACGGTAAGTTCGTGGTGGAGGGAGCGCCAACCTATTCTCCCAGGGAAGTGGTAAAACCTTACATGGAAGGTTATGTGGCGTTGGGCGCTTTCATCGGTCCCCTTAAGCTGAGCAAGGGGGACGTGATAAGAGTGGAGGGTAAAAAGACAATTAACGTGAGGGTGGTCTAGCTCTCGTATTCCACTGGGTCCTTGAGCCCGTTTATCCTGAAGGCTGTCTTCCTCATATAGCATGGCCCACACTTACCGCAGTGCTTCTCCCCTCCCTCGTAACAGCTCCAAGTCAAGTGGAGGGGTGCCCCTATCTCCACCCCAAGCCTCACTATCTCGTGCTTCACCAAGTTCCCCACTGGCATTAACACTTCCACCTTCTTGTTGGGCCCAGTGACGTAGGGGGAGAGCCTGTTGAAGAGCCTCATGAGCTCCATCTCGTTGTCCGGGTAGGCCCCGGACTCCTCCAAGTTTATCCCAGCTGCAACTGCGTCGTAGCCTTGAGCCTCAGCTATGCCCAAAGCGACGGTGAGGAATATTGAGTTCCTTGCGGGGACCCACTCGTGGGCGAACTCGGCTCCTTCCTCCCCGTTCCTGTCCTTCACTATCTCCCCTCCTCCCTTCAGCAGGGTGGAGTTCCCAATTACCCTGAAGAGCTCCGTGTCGAGCTCTATTAAGGGGACGTGGAGGTACTCGGCTATCTTCCTCACTGCCTCCCTCTCCCTCTCCTCGGCCTTGTGTCTGTAGTTGAAGTGTAGCAACGTCACTTCGTACCCTTCCCTCAGGAGCTTTGTAGCTGCTACCGTTGAGTCGAGGCCCCCGCTGGCTATTACCAGCGCCCTCTTCCTCTTTTGTTCAAGGAGGGGCAACTCCGTGAACTCCTTCTGCTTAGTCACCTCCACTACGCTGTAGGGCTTCAGCTTTGTGACGTTGACTGGGTCGAAGGGACCCACCTCGAAGTAGTCGTCAAGCGAGGAAAAGAACACCGCGTTTAAGGAGACGTCGTACGCCATGTAGACTGGCTTGAAGTTCTGGGCTATGAAGATCCTGTCAGGCCTCTTCCTGTCAGCGATAATGAAGGCGAAGCTCCCCCTTACCTCGGAGAGCAACTTCCTGAGGCCCTCCAAGCTTCCGTCCCAAGCCTTATCTAGGAGTGGGGGGATTACGGCTGAATCGATTTTGGTCTTCCTAGTGAGCTTGTACTTTACCTCGAGCTCTTGGTCGTTGGCTATTATTCCGTTGTGCGTTACTACGTACCTCTCCCCCACGAATGGCTGGATGTCTTCTTGGGTCTTCTGTCTGACGTACTCTGTAGTGGGCTCTGCCCTGTTGTTAGCCACCACCACGAAGGTGTCCTCGCTCAAAATACCCCTAAGCTTCTCCTCCTGAGTGGAGGGCCTACCGAGGGACTTCACAACGTTGACTGACCCGTCCATGTTTATGGCCACTACCCCAAAGCTGTCCCTTCCCCTGTCCTCAGCCTTGGCTAGGATCCTAGCTAGCTTCCTCTCCGCTTGCTTGTAGTCTGCTCCTTCCAATAAGATAACTCCACTAACGCTACACAATTTGACCTTACGACATTTTCTCTGGGTAAACTAAAAAGCTATCACTTCAGCTTCCTGTAGACCAAGTAGAGCTTCACGTAGCCGTTCGGTAGGTCCTCTCCGTCGACTATGGAGTAGTTGTACTTCCTGGCTATCTCCGGGGACGCCTCCAGTACGCTTTCCGCCACAACCACCTCTACCCTGTCTGCACCTATTGCCTCCTTGGCCTGTAGGTAAGACCTCAGCTCCTCCTTGCTCTGGATTATCTCAGACATCGTTATAACCTTAGCAGAAGAGGATTAAATATATGGACATTTTGGAGGAGGTAAAGGAGAGACTTGCCTACTTCAACGCCTCTGTAGCTCACGTCCACGTTGAGACCGCCCTTGAACCGGACGCTGGGGCATACGTGGACGAACTGCCAGTGGACCCCAAGCTCAAGGAGGTACTGAAGGGGCTTGGGTTTGCCAGGCTCTACAAGTTCCAGGAGGAGGCGGTCAAGGAGATACTGAAGGGTAAGAACGTACTCATCGTCTCCGGTACTGGGACTGGGAAGACGGAGGCGTTCCTCATACCAGTACTCCAGTTCGCGTTGAAGGGCGAGAGGAGCGTCTTGGTCTACCCAACAAAGGCCCTGGCAAGGGATCAGCTCTCCAGGGTAACGGAGTTCGCCAGGGGCCTAGGCGTAGGGGTTGCGGTGCTAGATGGGGACACCCCAAGGGAGGAGAGGAAGAGGATCTACTCCGATCCTCCAGAGGTGCTCATCACGAACCCGGACATGATACACAGGGGCTTGACGCTCAGCCCGGACTTCAGGAAGCTGATCAGGGGGAGTGAGCACTTCGTCTTTGACGAGCTCCACGTCTACGAGGGCGTCCTTGGTTCCCACCTCAGGATGGTGGTGGACAGGATTAGGGAGTTCCAAGGAGACGTGCAAGTGGTCTCATCTAGCGCTACAATAGGCGCTTCCCCCTACATGTTAGAGGGACTATTTGGCCTGCCTGGGGAGGTAATATACGGTAGCACCAGGAGGAAGGGGACCGCTTTCCACGTGTTGGTCAACTCCAATGGGATCAGCAGGTGGACTTTGTCTGCCTTCCTAGCTTCCTTCCTAGTGAAAAAGGGAATGAAGGTCCTAGTGTTCGCGGACTCGCAACAGATGGTAGAGCTAACTGCAAAGATAGCCCAAAGGTTTGGCGTAAGCCTTGAGGTGCACAGGGCGGGGATCCTCCCAGAGGAGAGGATGAAGGTAGAGGAGAGACTGAGGAGGGGGGAAATACCCGGAGTAGTGGCGACCCAGACGCTGGAGCTCGGGATAGACGTCGGCTCAATTGACGCAGTAGTGATGGCTGAGAACCCCCCAAGCTACTCCAAGTACCTCCAGAGGGCAGGGAGGGCGGGGAGGAGGAACAGGACTGGGTACGTGTTCACGGTAATGGGCGAAGACCCGATAGACTCCTACTTCCTCAGGAGGCCAGAGGAGTTCTTTAACAGAAAGCTGAGCCCTTTGCCCTTTGACATCTCCAACCTCGAGGTAGTAAAAGTCCACGCCTTGGCCTACTTGCTCGAGAAGAAGGCGGTGAAGCTTGACGAGTTCCCAGAGCTCTGGAGGAAGGCCTTACTAGTCCTAGAGAAGGAAGGCGTAGTGAAAGTAGTCAACGGCGTGGCCTACTCCACGAGGAAGGCAATGGAGGTGTTCCAGCAGTCGTCCCTCAGGAGCTCTGGGTCCATAGTAAAGGTATACCACGGCGACAAGAAGGTTGCAGAGAGGGAGCTCCCAGTTGCGTTATACGACCTCTACCCCAATGCCGTTTACTTGGCATCAAAGAGGACTTACGTGGTCGAAAGCCTAGACTTAGCCAGGCTAGTCGCCAAGGTGAAGAGGGTTGAAGAGGACCTCCCTTACTACACCAAACCGCTCTACTCCGTTGATCTGAAGGAGTTCAAGGAGCTCGAGAGCAGGAAAGCGTACAACCTACCGGTAAAGTACGGGGAAGTGAGCATAGAGATCTCGGTAAGGGGGTACGTAGTTCACGACATATACTCAAAGAGGGAGAGGAGCGCGGGGGAGTTTGAGTACGACGAGCCAATAACCTTCTCCTACACGACAAAGGGCATGATAATCAAGCACCCATTGTTGAGCGAGTTCTCCTTGGTAGACGGAATTGAGGCATACCACGCCACAGAACACGTGTTAATACATGCTGGCAGGGTAGTGGCTGGGGCTTCCCTGACCGACCTCTCTGGCATAAGCTACCCAAGCGGGCACGTGGTGATATACGACTCGTCCGTAGGAGGTAGCGGGGTGGCCAAGCTCCTGTACGAGAGATTAGAGGACGCGTATGAAGTGGCAAAGGACATAGTGGGGAAGTGCGACTGCGAGGACGGTTGCCCCAAGTGCGTCTACGACCCATACTGCGGGAACAACAACAAGTTCCTGTCAAGGAGGAAGTCCTTTAGGCTAATATCCGAGGTGATGAAGGGAGAGGCCCCCAAAGAGGAGGATATGTGGGGTGACAGCGTTAGGTAAAAGGATTTATTTCCGCGATGCAAAACATTCCCCCATGAATGAGGAAAGCTTGCTTTTTTCCTCCATGTCCCCTACAGTAGTGTCCTTCCCCCCAGAGGTCGTAGCCAAAGTAAGGGGAGAAGAGGACTTAAAGGTCCTCTCAGACTTCGTGCCTAGGTATGAGACGTTTAGGGGAGTTGAGGGAAAAAAGGTAGCGGACTTAACGGGACTAAGGGGAATTGAGGACTTAGGGGACAAGGTAAGGGTTCTTGCAGGGACCAAGTGGAGGGAAGTGCTTAAGTTCAACCCGGAGGTTTACTGCGTCTCCGACTTCAGCGTGGGTGGTTCTATCCAGTTCGAGGACGCGTGCTTTGGCTACAACGAGTTCGGCAAGATCAACAATAGGGTCGAGGTAGAGGCGTACATAAACGGAGAAAAATACATGGGGAAATACAGGGGAGGGATAGTCTACTCAGTCTTCATTAACAAGGAGACCAGATCCCTTACGTACAAGATACTTGAAGGAGACTATTTGTATCTTGCAAACAAGGCTAGGGAGTGGTTCATTACTTCCCTTCCCGTCTTCAGGGACGTAACGTTGGTAAAGGAGGGAAACAGAGCCAAGCTGTACGTGGCTTACCCCTCAATAAGGGAGGCGTTACTGAGGGGTTACCTAACTGGTTTCAGCGACACTAACAAGTACGAGCTACCCGTAAAGGACCACAAGTTCAGGTACGTTGGCACAGTGCCCCTGCCCAACTTTAAGCCAACTGACTTTGCTAACGTCACCAACTTGTACCTCCTCTTCAGGAAGGGGGAGGTGACCTACTACGCCTTTTCCCACTCGCCCCTGGTCTTGGAGTACAACCGAGGCTTCTCAGACGTCAACGACAGAACCCTCTTTAACGGATGCATGTTGTGTGGGAGGTGCGTTGACGTCTGCCCCCACGCTGAGCAAAGGGGGTCAATAGCCTACTCCCCCTTGGGCTTCTACGTCCTTTCCTACTACAACCAAGGCGAAAAGGTAGCCAACTGCCACATGTGCGGTAAGTGCGTTTCCGTTTGCCCTGCAGGGTTGAACATAGTGGAGGACCTCAAGAGAAAGGCAAAGTACAACAACATCTCCCCGACTGTTAACCCCGATCTACTTGCGAAGAGGGTCATAGCGATAACCCCCATATCCAGCGGTTTGATAGAGTACGCCCTTAAGGTACTGAAACTGCTGGGCGAGGAAGGGCTGAAGGTAGGCGTGATCACGTTGAACGTGGGGCTCGACGACATGATAAAGGGAAACTTCTCTGGAGTCGCGGACCAGATAAGGGACGTAGACGAGGTAATAGCGTTGACCCCTGAAGAGGCCTACTACCTAAGTGGGCTAAAGAAGGTGAAGACTATCGACGTAACGTTTGTTTACGAGTACCTAAAGGGGAAGCTGAACAACAAGCTGAAGGAGCTCAGAGTCCACTTACCGTGTTTCGCAAATTACAAGTTTGACAACGCAGACACCAACTGTAGCTTCGAGTTGCTCAACATGGTCAATGGGGAAGGCTACGGGAAAAAAGTCCCCAAGGCTGACGTAAGCCTGTGTCCACTGGCTTCAAAGAGGCTGGGCATAAAGGATCTGACAGACCTGCTGTCAGTTACCCTAGATTACTCCGCTATGGACAAGCTCGTTGACGACTTCAACGGATACTTGGACAGCTTCTCGAAGATACTAGAAGACGTAGAGTGGTACAAAGGCGTCGCAGACGACGTGAAGGACTACTTCGAGCAAAAGGTAGTGGAGTCGTTCGTGAAGGGGAGGAGCAGGGAGGAGCTACTCCTCTTTTACTTAAACAGGGACAAGTACGCAGAGAAGGCGAAGAACAAGGTCCTGTTCGAAAAGCTGGTGAGCTACGCAAAAAAGGAGCTGACTACTTAGACCTAACTATGTACACTAGGTGTGGAGCTTCAGGGAGGATCAGCTCCCTCATGGCGAGCTCGACCGCCCTAGGGGAGCCAGGCAACATGTATATCACTTTCCCGTTTAGCACCCCAGCAGAGGCTTTGCTCAGGTAAGAGGCGGACCTAACCTTGGGGTCGTTATAGCTGAGTAGCCTAAACACGTCTCCGAAGCCTTCTACCTCCCTGTCCAAGACCTTCCTCACCGCTTCCACGGTAGTGTCGCTGGGCGAGTATCCAGTCCCTCCGGTGGTCACCACAACGTCTACCTTGTCGTTGTCTACAGCGTTAAGCACAGCCTTCAGTATCTTAACCTTGTTGTCAGGTACTAGCTCGTAGCCGACCAGCGAGTGGTTGGAGCTTATCACCATTTGCTTTACCACGTCCCCCGACTCGTCCACTACTGGCTCCTTCCTCTGCATCTTTTCGTACCTAGAAGTGCTTATGGTTATGACGTAGAAGTTGAGCACCTTTGGCGCATTGCGCCTGTGGATCTCGTGGGCTTCCATAAGTGGATTAGGACAACGGCTATAATAGCCTTACCTTGTTCCAAGTACTCTCACCTCGCTGGACGCGTCTAGGTCTATGTCCTTAAAGTCCTCCCTTACCAGCAACTTGCCCTTGACGTAGAGTACAGTGCCTGCCTCAAGCTCCGTGAAACGCGTCCTAAAGCTCGTGAGCAAGTAGTCCTTGAAGGAGTACACAGCCGGCAAAGTGTAGGGCCTTATGGCCCTCTCCACCATGACCCTCCCCTCGAAGTCCCTGACCTCCTTTACTCTGCCGAAGTCCACGCACTCCACTATCTTGAACGTGTAGGGGACGCCCCTGTACTTGCCCTCCAAGTACCTCTTCCTCTTTAGCTTCAGGAAGTCCCCTATGTCTAGACTCTCTACTTCAGACTCCTTTGCCTCGTCTAGGGGCGCGGTGACGTTGGCGTTCCTGAGCTCCACGAGCTTGTTGTAGTTCCCCTTGTTGAAGGTCAAGACGTCTATGTCGTTGCCCCTGCCTAGGTACAGGTGACTGCCCGTGACGCCCACGTCGTGGAAGAGCTCGGTAAACTCCTTGACTATCCCCTCAGGCTTAGCGTTGAAGGGATCTAGCACTTCGCTCTCCTCCAAGGGGACAAGGGGGACGTTAAACCCTATCTCTTCCACGTACTTGAGGAGGTGAGAGAACCTCTCCTTGACAAACCTTAAGGCGTCGTTTAACCTCTTTATTTTGACGCCCCTGTAGTAGTGCGGAACCGCGACTACAAAGCCCTCAGGGTGGAAACACCCCTTTACAGCCCACACTACGTCCATGTACTTGATGAAGTATCCCTCCACCGGAACCCTAGCCATAATTTTAAATTTTGACGCTGGTCTAAAAACCCGTTGAAGGTAGCCATCATAGGTGGAGGAATAGCCGGATCGTCCCTCTACTTTATGCTGAAGAAGAGGGGCCACGACGTCAAGGTTGTAGACCCCAGGGTAAGGAGGGTGTTCCCTTCGCTCATCCACTCGTTGCTCTTGAAGGGAAAGGACGTATACTTGGCGAAGAAGAGCCTAGAGTTTTACAGGGAGTTTAACGTGATGACCAAGGAGTTCCCCTCCGTTACCATAGGCAGGGTAGACGACAGCGTTGTGGAGTCGTGGAGGGAAGTAGGAGTGGAGGTGAGGGAAGAGTACGTACCTTGGCTTGGCGCGAAAGGGCTCGTAGCGAGGGGCGGGGACAGGCTGGTCTACGTGAAGAGGCTAATAGATTCTGTCCCCGTGATAAGGGAAAGGGCCTCCATAGCGCAAAGGGGGAACAAGGTGGATGTCACGGTCAACGGCAAAGGGCTGGAGGCAGAGGTGTACGTTCTAGCTACGGGACCTTGGAACCACTTGCTTTTCCCTGTCAACACGAAGAGCTACTACTGTTGGGCTTCCCTTGTGGTCAACGAGAATAAGGAACTCGACCAGACGTTCGTCTACGACTACGAAAAGGGCTTCTACTCCAGGCCGTTCCTGGGAGTGGGCATGAGGCTGTCGATAGTAGGGGACGGGAAGACCATCGTAGCCTCTCCTGGGACCAACGTGAAGGTGGACCCACTCGAGGTAATAGACAGGGCGAGGGAGAGGCTGGGCAAACTGTACCATATCTACACTTCTGGAGAGTTCTGTGAGGGTACCCCTGACATGAGGCCAGCGTACGGCAGGCTACTGGACAACTTGTACTACATAGGCGGTCTCAACGGCTACGGGGCTGAAGTAGGTCCAGGGGTCGCGTCACTCCTTGCAGAGATGATCCTCGAGGGAAAGGCGGAAAGGGAGTACTTACTCGACAGGTTCAACGGGGTTAAGGACTTCGACCTCGGTAAGGAACCGCACGAGCTCTAACGCTACTTCATGTCTTTTCCGTATATCTGTAAGTGCACCTCAACCGGGTCTCCTACTTTCCCCACCTCTAGGTGAAGCCTCTGCTTCTCCTCACAGCCCTCGCAGTCGTAGACCACCCAACCCCCTTGGAACTCCTCCCCCAAATAGTACTCCACAGCCCTCCACCCCTTCCTCTCAACCAGTTTCCTTATTGCCCTGAGGTCAAAGAGCGGGAATGCCACGTACTTCTCCAGCTTTAGGTAGAAGGGCTTCAAGTACCTTAAGTTCCTGGGGTGTATCAAGACCCCTGTTGGGAGAAAGAAGTCGTCGAGGTCGCTTACCTTCACCAGCTCTATCTCGCCCTCTTCGTTGACGTAAACCCCCACGTTCCGGTAATCCTGAAGCAGCTCCTTTAAATAATACCAAGACTCGGCTTTAGAGCCGATCAGCCAGCTTATCATGAAAAACAGATATATTTGCGGGATGTTAAATTTTCCCCAGGAGTGATGAAGTGACGGTTTTCTGATACGTGAGGAGCGATTCCCCACACTGAGGAGGATGGAAATGAAAAGGGCGAGGAACTTCGTAAAGGACTTGGTGGGCGTAAAGAACAAGATCATGTCGCACTACGGGATCTTGGACATAGATGACGTGTTCAACAAACTTCTGGAGTTCCACAAGCTCGGGATCATAAACTCGACCCACTCTATCCTCCAGCTCATCGTGGCGTCTTTCCTAATTAAGGAGGGCTATAGGACGTCGGTGGAGTATGAGACCGGGGGGAGGGTAATAGACGTTTACGCGGTAAAGGGCTCCGACGTTGGGATAGAGGTGGAGACGGGGTTCGTCCCACCCAACTTCGCAGACAACCAAGAGGAGTTCTTGATGAGCAGGACCTCGCTGAAGATAGCGAGGTACAGCAACCTAGCGAGGGAGTTCTTCATTGCAGTACCTTCCTTTTACATACCCCCTATCCCTGACGTGTTCTTCGAGAGCCAGGAGGAGAGGAGGGAGGAAGAGCTCAGGGAAACCATGAACTTGATCAGGAAGTACCACAACGTGTTTGACGTGAACCTCAAGTCCCTTAAGGGGGCGAAGATAGACGGGGTCATAGTGGTCAACACGAGCGACCTAAAGGTAAAGGTGTTCGGCCAGGAGGAGTTCTCGAAGCTAAAAAAACTTTACAGCTAAGTAAAGGAAGGCGAAGGAGACCAAGGGCACTGTTATGTTGTCGTCCAACTTGGTGGATCTTTCAAGTAACGTTGCCAGTACCCCTGAGATGAATCCAGGGATGGAGAGAAGTGCGTAGCCCAGGGAAGCGGACACCACGAACATCCCCACAGACCCCCAGAAGCCCTTAAACCTCCTCTTGTACACGTAGTTCCTTATGATGCCCGTGACGCCGTCTCCAAAGGACATGTAGAGCAAGGGCAGTAAGGCTACGTAGAGGAACTTGTTGTCGAGCGACCAAAAGTTGGGCTGTAACACCCACGAGGCTAGGAGGACTGTGCCAAAGGAGAAGGTGAAGTGAACCTCCCCCATGTCCTGGCTCTCCTGGAACCAGGAGAACATCTTACCCGACTTTCTCCTTGCCAAGAGGAAGGCCGTTAAGGCGTAGGAAGTGACGATAGGTATCAAGGGCGATGAGAGGAGGAAGGGGCTCACAATTGCAACGACGCCCCCTCCCAGCATGTGTATTACCTTCCTGGCGACGTATATGTTAGTTGCCTTGGCCACGAGCTTGGAGAAGTAGAGCGTGACTATGGCAACCCACACCACTAGGGCTGATCCCCACATAGCATCGCTTAGTGTAACTATCACAACCTTTTTAGGTTTAGATCCCCTTATAAGTTTGGTGAAGATCCTCCGTTTCTCTATAAAAGGAGGAGAACTTATCCACGACGAAAATGGAAACGTAATCGGAGTGATAGACGAGGGATTTGTAAAGTTGACAACAGAGGACGGTATCGAGATTGATCCCAGATCCGTGAAGCCAAAGCTGGACAGGGAGGACCTAGACCTCGTCTCCATGATAAACAGGATTAAGGAGGTGGACCTGCTAGACGCGCTTCTCCTGAAGAAGAGGGAGAGGAGAATGAGGCTAATAAAGACCTTGGGGCAGGTCTTTGAGGAGTTCGTCCTCGGAGAGCTGAGCAGGGAGTTCAAGGTTGAAGTACACCCTAGGCTCTTCTTAAGCTTGGGCAAGTTCTCTAGCAAGAGGCAACATAACACCCCCGACTTCCTGGTCGAGGGCAAGGTGATAGTCGAGGCTAAGGTGGGCAAGGTAGACTACGCCCAAATTGAGGAGTACTCGAGGTTCTACCCTGGGGTTGTAGCTCTACCTTACTCGGATTCCTGCATCGTGCCCAAGGGTTGGCAATGCGTGAACAACGTGGTACTTGACCCCAAAAGGCTCTTGGACAAGGTACGTATTTACTTGGATAAGTAATAGAATAGGCAAGCTTCATCTTGATTTTTTAACTTAGGCAAGTTTAACTCACCCATGCAGATAGGCACTCCTTTATTGGACGGAGGTAACAAGGTACTCCTCCTAGGTAGTGGGGAGCTTGGAAAGGAAATGGCAATAGAGGCCCAGAGGCTGGGCGTAGAAGTGGTGGCAGTGGACAGGTACGACATGGCTCCGGCGATGCACGTGGCCCACAGGAAATACGTAATAGACATGCTGAACAAGGACGCGGTAAAGTCCATAGTGAAAAAGGAGAACCCAGACGCAATAATAGCCGAGATAGAGGCCATAAACACGGACGCCCTAGTGGAGCTGGAGGACTCAGGCTACAAGGTCATCCCCAACGCTGCCGCCGTAAAGACGTGCATGAACAGAGTGGCCCTAAGGAGGTTGGCGGCTGAGAAGGTAAAGGTCCCGACCACGGGCTACGCCTTCGCCGAGAGCGCTGAGGAGGTAAGGAGGGCCTGCCAGGACATCGGTTTCCCGTGCTTGATCAAGCCGGAGATGAGCTCTAGCGGCCACGGTCACGTGCTCATTAGGAGGCCAGAGGAGGTAGAGGATGCATTCAAGGAGTCAATATCCCACGCCAGGGGGAAGAGCAACACTGTAATAGTGGAGGAGTACGTAAAGGTAGACACGGAGCTTACGGTCTTGACGTATAGGTACTTGGGGGACAACGGCATAGTAACAAACACCATGCCCGCGGTGGAGCACCAGAGGCCTAGCTACTACTACGTTGAGTCGTGGCAACCAGCCAATGTAAGCGATGACGTGCTGGACAGGGCGAAGGACTACGCGTTGAGGGTGGTAGACGCGCTAGGGGGACTCGGGATATTCGGCGTAGAGATCCTAGTGTCTGGGAACAGGGTGCTCTTCAGCGAAGTCTCTCCAAGGCCACACGACACTGGTCACGTGACTTTAGTGAGCCAAGACATAAACGAGTTCCAAGTGCACATTAGGAGTGCCCTAGGGCTCCCAACTCCAGAGGTAAAGCTATTGACTCCTGCTGCCTCCCACGTTATCTTGGCTCAAAAGGAGACGTGGGCTCCCAAGTACCTTAACGTGGACAAGGCTATGAAGATCCCAGGAGTACAAGTGAGGCTGTTCGGAAAACCCTACTCGTACGAGAAGAGAAGGATGGGCGTGGTGTTGGCAATAGGGAACACGGCGGAGGAGGCTAGACAAAAGGCAAGGGAGGCTTCTGCCGTAATCCTAGTCACCTAATCCGTGGATCTTTTTCAGCGTCTTTATCACTTCTTCTACCTTGTTTTTCACGAATGTGGTACTGGAGGTAAAACAACAGTCGTGAAGGGTCTCAACTTCCCCTTCTTCTATTCCTGCTATTTCCGCCACAGATAGGGTCCAGATCCTCGCCGTGGCGTCGTAGTTGTACCCACCAACGCCTAAGAGTATCAACTTTCCATCGGCGTACTCGTGGGCCATTTCATGGATCTCCTTTATTACTTCCAAGTAACCTCTGGTGGAGAGCTTTAGCTCGACTAATGGGTCACCAAAGTGGGCGTCTCCCCCTTCAACTACGATGAAGAGCCTTGGCTTAAACTGCCTTATCTTCTTCACAACTACTTCCCTGAACGCCTCTAAGTACGCGTCGTCCCCTGTGCCCGGGGGGAGGGGTACGTTTAACGTAAGCCCCTTGGCCTCTCCCTCCCCAACCTCCTCAGTGCTCCCAGTTCCCGGAAAGAAGCCCTTGTGGTACATGTGTAGGGACACCTTTAGAACGTTGGGATCGTCGTAAAGTAGGGCTTGAGTCCCGTCTCCGTGGTGGCCGTCCAGGTCGATTATTGTCACCCTCCCGTACTTCCCTTCAGCGAGTTTAGCCACCAACACAACGTCGTTAAAAACGCAGAAGCCTGACGCCGAACTCCTTCCAGCGTGGTGGAAACCGCCACCCAAGTTTACTGCGTGGTCGTACTTGTCCAAGACCTCAAGGGCCTTTACCGTCCCAGAAACCCTGATCAGAGACGCCTCGAATATACCCTTGAAGGCAGGGGTGTCCCCGGAGTCAAGATAGCCCTTTCCTTCCTCGCTCAACCTCTTCACGCGATCCACGTACTCCTTATCGTGGACCTTCAGCAGCAACTCCTCGCTTATAGGGGTTGGCCTCACCACGTCTATCTCGTGGAAGAAGCCCCTCTCTTCCATCAGCTTCTTCGCCATACTCTCCCTTATGGACTTAAAGGGGTGGTCTCCCGGAAACGAGTAGTCCAGGTATTTCTCATCCCATACAAAAGCCGTTTTGTGCAACAACCTTGGGTACCTAAGATATTTTTAATACATTCTCTCATTAAAATATTACACGTGAGACCTTGAAACTCAGAGAGCTCGCGGATGAGCCAAAAGTCGTGGCTCACGTTAACACGAGACTCGGGGAAATATTAAGCAAGATGAAGGAGGAGAACCAGTGGGTAGTGCCCGTACTAAAGGAAAAGAAAGTAGTGGCAATGCTCACCGACAAGGACCTCATAAGGAGAGCGGTGAGCCTAGAGACTAGAGTCTTGAGCATAACGTCCCCAACGGTCACGTTAAACGAAGACGACGACTTTGCAAAGGTCGTTGCTAGGTTTTACACAAGCAAGGCTAGGGCCATCCCCTTGGTCAACTCCTCGAGGGGACTAGTGGGGCTTGTAACTAGGGAAAACGTGCTCAACTACCTCCTGGAGTCCGGGGAGATACCTGACGCAAAGGCTAGGGAGTACATGTCGTCCCCTCCCATTACGCTCTCCTCATCAGATTCCGTGGCCAAAGCCAGGTGGGAAATAGTCAGGAACAACGTGAGCAGAATCCCCGTAGTAAACGAAAAGAAGCTGGAAGGCATCGTGACGACAAGGGACATAGTCAACGCCATCTACTCTGTTTCCGGAAGGAAGAGGGAGTCAATCTTGGTGGAGGAGGAAAGGATAATGGCGATGCCCTTAAAAGACGTGATGGTTTCTCCGGTAATAACGGTCAACGGAACTGACGCACTAACAAAGGTAGCTGAAAAGATAGTGAAGAACAAGATCTCCGGGATGCCTGTGATGGAGGGGGACTACGTCGCTGGGGTCATAAGCGGTATAGATGTGATAAAGTCCTTGGAGTCAAAGTACCAGCTGAGCTTACCTCTGCAAGCTAAGCTCACCACCGGGCTTAGGAACGCGGAGATGAAAAGTCAGATAGACGGAGTCCTAGAGAGGTACTTGAGCAAGCTCGAGAAGCTAACTGAGATAATAAACTTCAGGGTGTCCTTCAAGGAGGAGGCAGTTAGCCAGGACAAGACAGTATACAAGGTCACAGTCAACGCTGTCACCAAGATAGGCAACTTCGTCGCCAACGAGACTGACTGGGATCCAGTAGTTGCAGTAAAGAAGGCTGTAGAGAAGGTCGAGGAAAGGCTAATAAGGAAACTTAAGAGGATCGAGGAAAAGAAAGGGGATAAGAGAGAGGAAATTTGAGGATAGGCATAGTGCAAACTAGTAGCACCAGCTCCGCCCTCTCGCTGACCGAACAGGCCCTAGCTAGTGGAGCCCAGTTAGTACTACTCCCCGAAAAGTGGGTGAAGACTCTAGACGAAGTCCCTCTCTCCGAGTTCCAACGCCTTGCCCTAAAGTACACTGCCTACGTTATCCCAGGAGCCTTTGAGGACGGGGTCTCCGTCATATCGCCCATCATAGACGACAAGGGGAAGATAAGGGGAGTAGCGAAAAAAGTACACCTCTTTGGCTCGGAGAGGGAAAGGCTTTTCCCAGGTACAAGTTTAACTGTTTTTAGTTACAACGGCATTAAGTTTGGGATCGCCATATGCTACGACGTGGACTTTCCAGAGACCGTGAGGTCGCTGGTCAAGAAAGGCGTTGAAGTACTTCTAGTCCCCTCCAAGATAGACAAAGAGGGGCTTCCCATATGGAGAGAGTACCTCAAGGTGAGAGCGTTGGAGAACAGGATAGCGGTCATCAACTCCAACGCTCTAGACTTGCCCAACTACCCTGGACACAGCGCTGCCCTATTGCCATACAAAAAGGGTAACATAGTAGACACAATGACAGTGGGAGAGCTGGGAGAAGAAGAAGGGTTCATGGTAGTAGACGTCGACCCCTTGTCCTACTTCTACTTGAGGGCATCGAGGCTCAAGGAAATAGTTGATGTTGAAGTAAATGAAATTCAGTCTTAGGACATTTCCAAGAGCATTTTATTAATTCTCCCTTTCTTCTATTTACGAATGCAGGCAGTATCGCTGGACAAGCTCTCGAAGGGGCCCATCTACACTGCGGTGGAGAGGGCGAAGAGGTTCTCTCAAGAGAACAGCTTCGTACCCTTGATCTCCTTTTACTTGGAAGAGAAGTTGCTTTCCTCCCTTGTGAAGTCTCTAGAGCCTTCGCTGAAGAGCGTTTTCAAGGAGTACCACTACGAGAGGACCGCGTTCGTGAGGAAGGCCTGCCAGATCCTAGGGTGTAAGGAGCTGAAGGCAACTGAGTTTCCCTACTACGCGATACCCGTGAGCGAAAGGAGCGAGGTCACCTTCGTGGAGAACAACGCTGTTCCACCAAAGGCGATCGTTAACTACGGCACGTTCCGGTTCATCTTCATGCCCCACCCTACCTATGCCTCAATTGACGAAGCGATTAAAAAGCAGGCTGAGGACAATATCATAGTGGAGTTCAAGGACGGGAGGATAACCAACATGGAGAAGAAGAGGAGCATATTCATAGAGTCCAGGTCCGTGGACAGGGTAGTGAAGGCTGAAAAGGTAGTGGTGTACTTGACCCCAACGCTCGAGACCTTCCTCATACCCCCCATAGTTGCAATGAACGTGAGGTTGCTCTCAAACAGGGTAGAGATAGTCAGGGGAGGAGAGATTCTAGAGTACAGAGTTATTGAAGGAAAAGCTGACCAGGAGGAAGTGCTGAAGGGGCACACGTTGAGTCCCTTGACTAAGGCGGGGCTCTACTACGACTACAAGAAAAAGGCGATAATAGAGGAGGAGATCATACAAGGGATAGTGTCAAAGTTTCCCCTGTAGCGCTTGCAACTTGACCAACAGCTTCTCCAAGTGTTCCTTCCTCACCTTAAAGGCATCTCCACTCTGGGACCTTGGGTGGAACTCTCCGTGTAGTCTCTCGCTGTTCACGAAGTGGACTACCAGCTCTCCGTCGCCCAGCTTGTAGGAGAGGAACTCTATGAGGGAGAAGTAGTCCTGGTAGCTCTCGATCCTGAAGCCCAGCTTGCTCGCTATCCCCTTCAACAAGTAGGCCAAGCTCCTCCAGTATGCCTCCCCTGCCTCCACCAGCATTCCCCGTGCCTCCAGCTCCCTCCCGAGCTCGAAGTATTCCCTAGACACTTCAGAGTAGAGTCCGTAGTCGTTAAAGGACTGCAGGAGCTGGTCGATCAAGAGGTCCTCTACCGTCACTCCATTACCCTCGAGCTCCTTCTCCAGCCGTTGGTACAGTGCAGTGGGTATGTTGACCGCTTTCATCAATCACGTTTAGTCTCCCAAGCTAAATACTTTAGCTTATGCCGTGAAAGGCCAGGCCTATCAAGTGAGTTACTATAGCTGCGCCAATTGCAAGCCCAGTCATCTGAGCCCCTTTCCTCGCCGGGCTAACGTCGCTCAAAAGACCTATTATGCTCCCAACAATAAAGGTAGCTATCCCAGTAAAGATATAGGCAAGCAAGACGCCGAGTATTCCACCGAAGCCCAACAGGAAGGGGGCCACCGGTATGATTGCACCGGAGATGTAGGAAACGGCAGTAGTCGTTACACTCTCCTTGGATCTCCCTTCCTCCTCCACTCTCTGCCCCCTCCTTGCGGCACTCTTCTTTATGTCCTCCTCTGACTTGGAGGAGAGAAAAGCCCCTATTGACATTGAGATGGTTCCGGATATCCCAATTATTAGCCCCCCTAGTCCCACCAATAGAGGGGTGACAAACACTCCCGAGAGACCTGAGACTCCCGCTAGTACCTCTATTAGCCCGTCGCTCATACCGTAAATGGCGTCCCTTATTTTCTCGACGTTGACTTCCGCCTGGACTAGTAGTTCCTCGTGGTACAGTTCCTCCATTTTAATCTTGTTTATCTCCTCCTTCTCGGTGTCCGAGAACACGTCCATCCTGCTCAAGGCGTCGTACTTCTCGGAGTCGGATATCTCCCCTAGCTCGGAGAGCTTTAGCGTTAGCGTAAGCCCTATCACCCTTCTTAGGACGAGGAAGAGGAGGAGCTTCAGCTTTAGCCACGCCCCTATCTTCTTTAGCTCAACGTTGAACTTTGAGGCCATGGTCCTCCAGAACTCGGAGTGCCTGCCCTCACCTTCCGCTAACTCCTCTAGAGTCTCCTTCACCTTCTGGTTCTTCTCTCTAGAGGCTAGACTCCTGTAGAGCTCGTGCCCAAACACCTCGTCTTGGTAGTTCTCCTTTATGAGTTTTCTAATGTCCATACTCTCACTCTAATTTCTACTTACTAGTATTTAAGAACTATTCCATATTTCATCTATGTAAATTTTTTTGAAGGTGTGCGGGACTTCCCTGTCAGCAGTGGAGCCTATCAAGACACAACACCAGTCCTTGTACTCCCACGGGTCTTGATCCCTCAACACGTAGTACTTCAGCCTGTTTGGGGAGGCATTCTCCAGTAGCCTGAACTGGTCCTTGTCCTTCAGCACCACGTAAACGTTGTCCGCGACGATCTCCTTTCCCAGTATGTACCACTTGACTTCCCTGCTCTTTATCTTCTCCCAGCTCTCCTTTGGCTCCGAGAGAACCATCCCAGCTATCGAGTTCCCTATTATACTCTCTATTTCTTTGAGCTCTACCTTGTCCCCTACAACAAACACGGCGTCCCCCTTAGGGTAGTAAAAGTAGGACTTGCTTGAGTTTCCTCCAAGGAATATGACGAACACGTTGTCGCCGTTGTACTTAAGGAAGTACTCTTGAACTGACATCAAGAAAGATAGGAGAGGGGGAATAAAACCTTTGGAGCTTAGGAGTCCAAGTTCTTGTCTCTGATGAATTTTCACGGCAATACCTTATAAGGGGCAGGGTCCAAACCTTTGGCTGAGCCTAGACTCTAGATCACGTCAATCCAGAGGGGAGACATGCCATATTACGGGGTCTCGCCCTTTAACGGAATCTAGTACGAATACTCTAGACATGATAGTAACTGTTATCAACCAAAAGGGTGGCGTTGGCAAAACTACTACCTCAGTTAACTTGGCCTACGTGATGTCTAAGACCAAAAACGTGGGACTGGTCGACCTAGACCCGGAGGGAGGCACCACCGTCTCCTTCGGGATGAAGAGGGAGAAGAAGGAGCTACCCCTCGGAGGGAAGAGCGTGAACATCTTCAACGTAGAGGTATTCCCTGCGCACATAGGCCTGTTGAAGTTAGAGCTCAACGGGGACGTGAACGAGATCGTCGGCTCCCTAAAGGAGATCTCCAAGAACTTCGACGTATTGATGATCGACACTCCGCCCAACTTGGGGACGCTAGCTGTGTCAGCGATGATCTCAGCGGACAAGATAGTGTCCCCAGTTACCCCACAGCCCTTGGCCCTGGAGGCCGTGAAGAACCTAGACAGTAGGCTCCAGAGCCTAGGGAAGAAGGCCATAGCCTACACAAACTTCTCCAAGAAGAGTGTAGAGATAGAACTGAAGAGCATCCAGTTCACCAACATTGCCATACCCCAGTCTAGGCTCTTCATTGAAGCCTCTAGACTCGGGGTTCCAGCGTCTAGGTACGAAGAGGTAAGAGCGAAGAGGGGGAAGTTAGTAAAGTACTTTGAAGAGTTGTCAAAGGTGATTCTAGAGTGAGCGAACTAGACTTCCTACTGAACAGGAAGAAGTCTACTCCACCGAGTTCAGACTCTATAGAAAAGAAGGAAGAGGGAAGGACAGAAAAGGAGGAGAGGAGAGTAGAGAGTAGGCAGAACGAGCTCGCAGAGAAGGGGGGAGAGGGAAGAGAGGAGAGCCTCCAGAGGGAAGAGAAGAAAGTAGAGAGCGCTGGGAACACGGAAGAGGGCAAACTGAAGAGTCTTCGCGAAGAGGGAAGAGAGGAGAGTAAAGGCTCTTCCCCTGGCGTAGAGGAGATGATGTCGTCGTTCTTAGACAAGGACCCAAAGATAGGCGTGTGGAGCTACCCTGCGTTCATGGTCCTGCAGTACCTCTACAACACAAAGCCCGGGTTTAAGATGAGCAGAGTCGCAAAGGAGGCCTTAGAGATGGGGCTCAGACAGCTCTACCCAGAGCTGTTTAAGATAGCTGAGAAGGTCTACAGGGAAAAAGTGGAAAAGTAATACACTACCTCAAAGTTTCCACGAGTGGGTTTCCCGACTTTAGTTGGTTATGCTTTCTTCTCTGCCCCTAAAGGCTTTCTTGAGATATTACAGTAGCTTCCCAGTCAACGTCAGCCAGTAAAGGCCTATGAAGGCCTTCTTGGCCAGGTAAAACGCGGTGCTTGGGCCCAGCGCAAAGCTCCTCTGGTAATTCATCTTAATGAACATCCCCTTGTTCTCGGAGCCGTAAACCGCGCACATGGCAGAACCGTCGAACTTCTCCTTTCCGAAGCCGTTTATGTCAGCGTATATGTTGTTGGCCACAAGCTTCGCCTCAAAGTGGGCCAATGCCCCAGTTTTGGGAGGGATCATTATGTTGGTTATGTCCCCCACCGCGAACACGTTGTCGTAATCCTTGTACCTTAAGGTCTCTTTGTCGACCGGTATGAAACCTGAGGAGTCCACTAGGTTGTCGAACTCCTTCCCAGCCCTTATAGGGGTATCTATGAGGGCCATGTCGTACTCCAGCTTCTGCCCGTCCTCCGAGAAAATTACGCGGTTGTTCCTGTCGATTTCCTTGATCTTGAACCCCCTAATTACCTTGATCTTGAGCTCCTTGCTTACCTTTCCTAGCATCTCCGCCATGGGCCTCTGTATCTCTGGGGGGTTTGCCACTGGGTTAACCAGTGCGATGTCGGCGTTGGGGAACCTCTTCCTTAGCAAGAAGGCGAACTCAAAGGGCGCTGCGGGGCACTTTATGACCCCGTAATACCCCACCACGATCTTCTTCCCCGAAAAGCCGTTTATCATATCCCTCAGCTTTGTCACGCCCTCTAGGGAATGCCACTCGGGGAACCCTTCTAGCTTGGCGTTCTCAACCCCTGCAGACATAACTACGTAGTCGTAGTCTATCTTCTTCCCGCTCGCCGTGACGACCTGGTGGTTCTCAACGTCCACCCTTGTGACGCTGTCCTTGACCACTTTTGCCTTTATTACCTCGCTTACGGGCTTGACTATCCTCTCCAGGGGGACTTCCCCAAACGCGACATCTATTATCCCAGGCTGGTACACGTGAACGTTCGATCTCTCCACCACGGTTACATCAATTCCCCTCTCGTTGAGCACGTTAGCAACTATACTACCCGCGTTTCCTCCTCCTACTACCACTACCCTCTTTGCCATCGACATTTGTTAACGAAATATACTATTTAAGCGTATCCCTAAATTCTATTATATCACAAATTATATCATATTATTTCTATTTTCTTAAAAAATATTAAAAATAAAGGAAAGTTATTTTGCCTATAAATAGGGGCTACAGCGTCAACGAGGCTAAAACATTTAATGCCAAATGACCTTTTTTATCATGTGAAAATTAACTTAGAGAGGCTAAAGAAGGGGAAGCTAAAGTTCTTAATACTAGAGTGCCTCAACGAGAAGCCAATGCACACATATGAGATAATAAAGACCATCGAGAAGAAGTTCGGTGGAATATACAAGCCGAGCCCCGGTTCAGTGTACCCGGTACTGAAGAACTTGATAAACCAGAAGCTAGTAGGAGTAGACGAGAGGGACTCCAAAAAGGTCTACTACATAACTGAAGAGGGTAGAGCGGAGTACTCTAGAATGAAGGAGAAGATAAGCACGTTCTTCGCGACGCACAACGAGTACAGGAAGCTTGTGTCCAAGCTCATGGACGTGGGCCTACTCCTCTATTCTTATAAGGAAGAGCTGAGGGAAGAGAAATACGAAAAGGTCTCCCAGATAGTCGACAAGTGCAGGGAAGAGATAGAGTCCATACTTAGGGAAGGGGCGTAAGTCCGTTTTAGCCTACTTTTGGATTAGGTCGACGAAGCTCAGAGATGTCCTCACTACCTCCACCGGATCCTTTCCAAGCACGAAGATAGTGGGCTCCTTCCCGTAGTCTCCCATGTCCACTATGTACTTTGGAATCCTCCCCATCTTCTCGTGGGCTAGCCTCACCATCAAGTTCATGGTGTGTCCTTCCTTTGACCTAGACTCTAGAGGCTCCAGTCTCCTGTCGAACACGTAGACGTCGTCTAGCCGTTCCACTATCTCCTTGTAGTACTTAACGTCTATGGCGCTCCTAACCTGTGGGTCGTACTTCATGGCCGTCAATATCACCCTTGCCACGTGGTCTGAGGCCCCAAAGGCAGGGGGCATGCAGTAAAACGCCCTGTTGAAAGCCGTGGTTATCCTCCCAGGGATGGCGGCAACGTCCTGAACTCCAGTAGCGTTAGAAACTGCGTAGCCTATGTTAACCCTTATTTCGGGCACAAGGAGGTAAGCCTTAGGTTCAGAGACGAAGATGTCCGCCGCCTCCTTTAGCCTCTTGAGGACGTAGTCCCTTTCACTTTCCATAAGGTTTTTACCGAGGAAACAATTTAAGCCTTGACTCCCAATACTATCTCTTGATGGTAACCAAGATCTATTTGTTTAAAGCCCCTAGGAGGTCCGCAGGGAAGGAAGAGTACGAAATCTCGATTCTAGAGAAAATAGGGGAGAAGTTTAGATTAGGGGAGCTACTCGACTACGACGTTTACTATCAAGGAGAGATAGCTTACCTAAAGGGGAGGTTCTCCAGAGGAAAGGTAATGGTGAAGTTTGTAGAAGGCGGAGAGGCAATAGCGTTGTTGAAGACTAGCAAGGTCAGGGTAGGGAGGTTTAAGTAAGGATTACGAGAGTCTTTTTCCTTATAACCTCTTGTGGAGAAGGAATAGAGGAAATCAACGTAAAAGGACGGTGGTGCTGACCCTTTTTGTCGCTTGTCGACACATGCAAAGAGTACATACTCTAGAGTTTGACGATCTGTAGGTGGCACTCCAGAGACTTCGAATGAAGAGATAGCTAAGGGCTTGACTCTTATCTCTTGGACTACCTGCTTGCGTGGGTTTCCCCGATAGGCCACGTACTGTCTAGATACCATGTTTGTGCCTTTCTCTCTCGACGAGAACAGTGAAGTCACGGCGAAGCAAAATGATTAGCACGATGTGTTGGGCCATGATGTGGGGAAAATCTAGCGTCATAAACATCTTTAGCGCTCATAATGAGATCAATAATTCCGCTAGGACTATGCTGAAGAGCCCGGAAAGGAATATGCCGTCAAAGCTCCCTGCACCACCTATGCTCACAATCTGCGGATTCGCCTCTATAATTTTCCTCAAGTTCAAAAGGTCTGCCCCTATAAGCGTGCCAAACACGCTACCAACGTAGGCCGAGACTGGAACAAGTAGAGGGTCCCTAAACAGGAGGAGGTAACTTATTAGCGTCGAAAATATGGGCGCTATCAGGGGGTGCATTGCAACCCCAACCCCTGGGATCACCTTTGAGAAGTGCTTGGAGACCAAGGTTATCGCAACTATGTTAACTAGTACTAGGTAGATCCTAGACCCTAGAAGGAAGAGCAGAGTGAGGGAGAAGAGGACGGGGATAAGTGCTCCCCCTACGTTTACTGCTATTAGCGTCACGGTGTAGCCCGACGACAGCCTAGGTACGTAAAAGGGAATGCCGAAGACGTATATCACCTCTTGGTATGTCTGGAAGTACTCCCTCCTTACCTCCTTTACTCCTACGTTTACGGGACTCATGGCAAGGCTGAGGAACGACATCTCAAAAGCGAGGAAGTAGCTCACCTGCCTGTTGACACCAACTAGTGTAAGCAAGTCCTTAAAGTAGCCTATAGCTATTACCATCAACAGAAGCCCTAAAAGGAAATATAAGGGCATTAGTATACCACGGTATGGGGAGAATATTACTATCCTCTTCATCTACAATATCCTTTCCTTGCACAATATATTTGCTTTTGTCAAGTCGTCTGGAGTGTTCACATTAATTACCTCCTTTTCCACCTCCACGGAGGAGTAGTCCTTCAAGTTGTCAGATCTCCAGAGGCTCACCCCAACGAATCTCCCCCTAGACAGTAGAGTGCAGACGGAAGACTTACACTCGAACAAGGGCTTGACGTCGTCCCAGCTCAAGAAGGGGGTATCTGAGGGGAGCACTAGCGTGGGAAATCCAACAGTCCTCACAGCCTGGACTACGTCCTCCTCG
Organism: Candidatus Aramenus sp. CH1; assembly: GCA_022678445.1. NCBI lineage: Archaea > Thermoproteati > Thermoproteota > Thermoprotei > Sulfolobales > Sulfolobaceae > Candidatus Aramenus > Candidatus Aramenus sp. CH1. Next base: position 96,608 of record JALBWU010000008.1, read on the forward strand.
TAACCTCTGCCGTCGGTGTACACTATCTTGAGCAGACGTCCCAGCTTCTCGTCGACTATGTGCCCCCTTATAGTTGCCACGTACACCTCGTCAGTCAACGACCTAGCGAAGCTGTAAACCCTGAGGATCATGGGAGTACCGCATACCTCTAGGAGGGGCTTCTCAGGGCTTAGTCTAGTCCCTTTCCCACCAGCCATTATAATCGCTTTCAACCCTCGCAAGTTCCTCCTCCACGTCGTCACTTATCACCCTCCTTTCAGTGACAACTACAGGGTCTCCCCTCTCGACCCTACCTATGATTTGTGCTCTCACTTTGCTCTTAACTGCGTTGGGGTCTTCAGTTATAACTAGAAACGCCCCCGAGGAGATGAACCTCAGGGGGTCTATGGAGAGCGCGTCCACGATCTCCTTCACTTCCTTCCTGAGCCCTATTGCCTTCTCATCTATCTTGATGGTGGAGTTAAACCTCCTGGCCAACTCCAGTGAGCATTGAAGGAGACCTCCATCTGTGACGTCGTGCATGAACTTGACGAACCTAGATACCTTTAGTGCTTTTTCTTGGACGCTTAGTTCCTCCCTGAACTCCCTGGTCCTCTTGAGAGTCTCATCCCTGATCCCCTTTGCCTTGAGCAGGGAAGCGAACTGTGTTGCGAGTATCCACGAGCCCTCAAGTCCCAGGTCCCCTACCAAGAGGACATAGTCCCCCTCCTTTACAGACCTCCCGTCCATTAACACGTCCGTCTCCCCCAGTGCAGTTGTAACCACTATGTCGCGTTTTGACTCTATCACCTCCGTGTGTCCTCCCACAACACTACAGCCTATCTTGTTACACGCCTCGTTTATCCCTCTCAGTACGCCGTTCAAGTGGGCCTTGTCGGAGAGCAGTATCGTGGTCAATACCCACTTACACTCGACCCCCTTCATGTTTACATCGTTGCAAGCTACTACAACTGAGAGGTAGCCCGCGTCCTTCCCTGACTCTGTTATAGGGTCAGAGTGTACCACTACGTATTTTCCTTTCACCTCTATCACAGCGTCGTCTTCTCCAACCGCTGGGCACACTACGCAGTTGCCAGTCTTTACGTTGTTTATAAAGCTAGGTAAAGGTAGCTTACCAAAAGACACATTATATACTCTGCACAAAAATAAAATAAACCATGCTAAGCGTCGAAGTCAGGGACTTGTGGAAGGTATATAAGAACAAGGTGGAGGCCCTCAAGGGCGTTACCTTCTCGGTCAACCAAGGCGAGGTGTTCTCGCTACTGGGCCCAAACGGGGCTGGTAAGAGCACTACCATTAAGGTGATCTCATGCGTACTAAAGCCGACTAAGGGGACTGTCAATGTTCTTGGCCACGACGTCCCTGGGGAGTGCAATACTGTGAGGGGCTTAATAGGGATAATGCCCCAGGAGTTCCAGGGGTTCTCTGACCTCACGGTGGAGGACAACGTCAGCTACTTCGCTAGCTTGTACAATAGGAGGGTCGACGTAGAAGACGTGTTGGAGAGGCTCGACTTGATCAAGTACAAGAACAAGAAGTTCAAGGAGCTATCTGGGGGCTACAAGAGGAGGGTTGCCATAGCTTGCGCCTTGGCTGGGGACTCAAAAATCGTCTCCCTTGACGAGCCCACGGTAGGGCTTGACCCCAGGTCCAGGAGGTCCATCTGGGAGATTGTAAAGGGACTCAGAGAAAGCGGTACGACCGTCCTCCTCACCACCCACTACTTGGACGAAGCCCAAATGCTGTCTGACAGGGTAGCGATAATATTCGACGGGAAGATAGTCAAAACTGGTACCCCGGAGGACATAATGAGAGAGTTCAAAAAGGAGAGTCTAGAGGAGGCTTACCTGGCTTTAATGGAAAGCTTAGGCGAGGTATGATGAAGAGAATCCTCCTCACTATTAAGGCCGTGATAAAGGACAACTTAAGCAGCAAGGCTACATGGTTCTTCATTATCTTCTTTCCCCTGTTCCTTACCTTAATATTCGCCCTAGGTTTTGGGGCTGGGACTCAAGTGCACCAGTACGTGGTAGTGAACGACCAACAGCTGGGGAAGTACATAAACCAGAGTGAGCTCTTCACCGCCCTCTACGGCATAAACGAGAGGGAGGCCCTGCTGAGGGGTTACATCTTCGTCAACGCCACAAACGAGACGGTGAACATCTACTACCCGCAAAACGACAAGTACTTAGTGCCCTCCCTAGAGGCGATCATAACTGGGTACTACGACAAGAGCTCTCCCGTAAACTTCAACGCTCACCAGAGCTCAGCAAACGCCTACTACGTCTACGTAGTGTCGGGGATGATAGGGATAATAGCCCTCTCCAACGGCGTGTTCGGCGTCACGGGGGTAGCCTCAGGGTATTACAGGGACAAGCTAATAGATAGGCTAGCCGCCTCTCCGCTGAGGAGTTACGAGTGGGTAGTGTCCTTGGTGATCTACGAGATAGTGATCACGCTGATATCCACGGTTCCCATACTGTTGCTTTCGATAGCCTTTGGGGTAATACCCATTGTGGGCGTTGCATTCTTGGGCTTCTTAGTGATATCAACTTTGATGTTCTCTGGACTGGGCGCAATAATATTTGGTTTGACGCCCAAAGACAAGCTCTTCGTGGCCAACGTAGCAGCGAACGTCATAACTATACCTCTGATGTTCCTGAGCACGGCCTTCTTCACGATCGACGCGTTTCCCTCCATCTTGAGGCCCTTGGTTGAGTACCAGCCGGTATCCGTGATTGACGCGGTGATAAGGGACGTGATGGTGTACGGCCGAGCTCCGAGCCTCTTCGACATGTTCTACATCGTGTTGCTTACCTTGGCGTTCATAGCGGTGGGAAGTAAACTAATGAGGCTAAGGGAAACGGACTAGGGGAAGGTTAGGTTGTCCCAGCTAGGTTTAAGCTTAGCCAAGAAGGCGTTTATCCCTGTCCTTGCGTCATCGGAGATGACTTGAGATATCAAGTCCTCAAACACCCTGTCCAGGAATTCTAGGGAGTCGGAGAAGAGGTTCCTCCTCATGACCGCCAACGACGTTGGGGCAAAGCCTGAGAGCGACGCTACCACTTTCTTGGTCTCCTCCTCTACGTTTCCGTACGAGTGAATGAGTCCAATCCTCTTGGCCTCCTCCGCCCCTATTTCCTCCCCTAACATTGCGAGCCTCCTCACGTTTTCGTAGCCTATGATGCGGGGGCCTAGGCCTATCAGTACTGGAGGGAACACCCCTATCTTACCGCCGGGGGCAGCGAACCTAGCCTTCTCGTCTGCTACAGCGAAGTCCATGACTAGGAGCATTTCCAGCGAGGCGCCGTACGCTATGCCCTCAACTTGAGCTATTGTGACCTTCTCTAGCTTCATTATACTCTCGTACATAGCCTTCATGGTCCCGAAGAAGCTTTTCGCAGAGGAGAGGTCCCCAGAGACCTTCATCAGTTCCCTAATGTCTGCACCTGCTCCGAAGTTGCCGTTCTCCCCCTTGAATATTACGAACCTTAATTGCCTCTCCTTGCTTACCTTCTCCAGGACTTCTATCATTTCTAACATGAATTTCTCATTTACCAAATTATATCTAGTTTGAGTATTAAACCGTATTATTGCATATTTCCCCCTATCCTCTAAATTAACGTACATAATTGTCTATGGCAAGAGGTGGCTTATTTTACTTTCCTTATCTAAAGGACGTGTAATCTGATAGAAACAAAGTTTTTATCCAACACGAGAATTAAAGTGAAACAAAGTTTTTATCCAACACGAGAATTAAAGTCCTAGAGGGGAACGAAGTGGAAATGAACGCCGTTTTCCTTGCAGTGGCGTTGCTAATGGCGTTGTTCTCAACTTACCTCATCTACGCAGTGAAGAGGAGAACTAGGGGAGTTGGGTTCCTGCTTGTGCTCTACTTGTCTGGGAGCATGGTAATAATGTTCTTTACCCTTGCCTTCTTCTTTTCTACTCAAAGCAAAGTGATAGAGGCAGTCGCCTTCTTGGCCAATTCTCTTTACATGATACTCGGATTGTTTGTAATCCTTACCCTCGCCCAGAGGAAGGTAGAGGTGAGGAACAGTTACACAGTTGCCCTCTTCACGTCCATGATGGCGGTCTCTGAGGCACTAATGGGAGAAACGTTTTACGCTATAGACACGAAGACCTTAGGGAACCCCCTGCTGGGGGTGGAAAACTTATACTACTTGTTGACAATGCTCATAGAAATGGGCTTCGCAGTGCTCCTCAGTTTCAGGAACATGACGACGCCACTGAGGTACTACCTCCTAGTCCTCCTGCCGATAATGGGGCTGTCCCCAGTGACCTTCCCAGATAACACTCCCTTTATTTACGATGTAACTTGGGCCTCTACAAGCCTAATGATCGTAGCTACCATACTGATCTACGAGACGCTTTACAGGGACAGGCTCAAGGCTACGCAGGACACTATGACCTCATTGGAGCTAATGGTGATCTTCACCCTCATGATGGGAGGGGAGTTCCTCTATTTCCTTGTTGACAGCTGGTACTTGTTTGACTTGGCCTCAATCTTGGGGATGACGTGGGCTATCTACAGGGCGATAGAGGGGCCAAGCAAAATAAGGGGAAACTACTTGAGGGACACGTGGTGGACTTTCGCCTTCATAAGCCTCACGTTCGTCATGGAGTGGTTTATGGGAGGGGTACTAGACTTCGTGACAGGGGTAATTCAGCCTGGGATCTCCGGCTTCCTTTCCTCCTTGAGCTTGGGCTTCGTCAGCCCTTCAGCATACTTTGGGCTTGGGGCACTATTCGACTTCGTGTCCGCATTTTCAACGGTAACTGCATCGCTGTGGTTCCTCGTGATGATGGGAACGGAAATGGGCGCTTTGGCTTTAATGAGACTACTTCAGCTTAAGAACAAGGAGAACAAGGTTAGGTTCGCATTGATGATCTCCGCTTACGCCATTTACACAATTTACCTCCCGTCGTTCTCTCCTTGGGCCTCTAAGTTACCCTACATACCCTACATGTGGTCCATGGGCTTGGGCACAATGGGGCCAGTATCGCCCTCATATCTTCTCACGGGGATAATAGGTACGTACGTGGTAACAGCTGTGCTCTCCTTCCTCTTTGGGAGCAGACAAATATGTTCAGTGACGTGTACCGCGCCCCTGATGTATCAGGGCACGTTCTACGACTCTCTGAAGACCTATAACAGGAAGTCTGGGTTAGGGAGAAAGACTCTAACGAGCAGGCTTAGGCCATGGTATAAGGCAATTGTGGTCGGAGTGTGGACTGTCCTGCTGACCTCGGCTGTTCTCTCGTACCTAAGCCAAGTGGGGGTTATTAACGTGACGATATTTGGAGTAGACGCCACTGTGTTCCTCTACTCCTTCTTCTTTAACGTGATATGGTACGTGGTATTCATATCCATACCATTCATGGGCACCTACGCTTGCGCAACTCAGGGGTGGTGCTCTTGGGGAACCTTTAACCAGTTCTTTGGAAGCATAGGTTTCTTTAAGCTCAAGGTAAGGGACCCAGGCGTTTGTTTGAAGTGCGAGACAAAGGATTGCGCAAACGCTTGTCCTGTCGGGCTCACCGACATGGCAGGGAGCTTCATAAGGAAGGGGGAGTTCAAGTCCATGAGGTGCTTGGGCGTTGGAGACTGCGTTGAGGCTTGTCCCCACGACAACGTGTTCTTCTACGACGTGAGGCACAAGCTAAGGGATATTTTCCATAAAAGGGGATAACTGGGAAAGTTTTTTAAAATACAGTTTAATAAAATAGATATAAATAACTAATAGTTTTTCTAACTTTTATAACTCTTATAAAAGAAACGTATAAATGGGATAAAGAAGAAAAACCGCCTATGTCCAAGTATAGTGTACCTAGGACTAACCCAATTCTAACATTATTGAACGCCGTATTCCAGTTAGACAAGGACTGGATATCCAGAATAACGATGGGCATGATCGTGCTGAGCCTCGTATGGGGCATATTGGGCATAATAGACGCCCTAATGGCGAGGATACAGGAGGCCACGTGGGCCACTTCCCAATCGCTTATCCTCACGTCACAGGAGTACTACGGCGGAATTACACTCCACGGCGTAAGGGACCTATTCGGTTTCGCAGTACAGCTGGAAATAGCGGTGTTCATATTCCTGTCCTACAAACTCCTCAACTTCCAGCCCAGGGCAAAGTGGTTGCTCAACATAGGGTTCATACTTTTCAACATCTCCTTCATGCTAATCGAGGGCCCAATAGTGGCCTACCCAGTGTTTAACGACAACTACTTTGGTGCAAGCGGTTGGTATTACTTAAGCCCAATAGGTCTACCTAACTACTCGCAGTACGTCCTCAGTCCCCTGTGGTACATAGGGTACGAACTAATGGACATAGGCACCTACATCTTCGTCATCTGGTTAATTTACCACTACTACTTGGCCACCAAGACAAGGAAGGAGAAGTTGCCCATATTCGCAGTTTTCGCGTTAATGACCGCCCTCATGATCGCCATCGGGTGGAGCGGTGAAACTGCAGCTAACACTTGGGACATACTGGCCTACTTCGGGATAACCGGAGTGAACGCGATAGCGAACCAGATTGCGTTCTGGATACTTGGACACTCCATAGTTTACATTGTATGGATGCCAGCAGTAGCCTCTATGTATTACTTAATACCCCTGCTGGCGAACAAGCCCCTATACAGCGACAGAATGGCTAGGATAGCCGCGCTCCTCTACTTGATTTTCTCCAACAACGTACCAATCCACCACT
>JALBWU010000009.1 GCA_022678445.1 Candidatus Aramenus sp. CH1
TCAATTTCCTCTGTTTACCCACTTGGGAAGAGCCTCACAACTGCGGTTTTGACGCTTCCGGAATTGCGGGAGTAATCGGGGCTCCTCATCTTTAGTTCGCCAAAGAAAGCGCCATAAAAGGAAATCGTTTTCATGTTAAAACCTTAACCCCGCCAAGCGAGGTTTGTCTTCTTATTTATAACGTCTACGCTATTCTATTTATTTTATAGCTTCTAGACGGAAACTAGCGATATTCTATTACTAGCCTAGGCTCCACTTCCTTAATTGCGAAAAATCCTTATCATTTGTCACTACCGTTAGCCCTCTGTTTATCGCAATGGCTGAAATTAGGACCTCTACAGAGCCTACAGGCTTTCCAACTTTTCTCAGATTTATCATTATCTCAAGGGAAAGTTCGTAGTCTTTCTTATTTAGGATATATTATGATTAGTTTATCCCTTAGCTCTATTACTGGAGGGTACTCAATCACGTTAAAGATGGTGGTTATTAAATAGCTAACCTTTTGAAGAAAGCTTTTATCCTTATATATCTCGATCAGTACGCTTGTGTCATAGATCTTTTCCCTCTCAGCTCCCTCTGGAATTCTTCCTCACCTTGAGGAGGTTCAATGCTAATCTCTTCCTCTTTTACGCCTAATCTTTTTAACATCTCGATTAGCTCACTCCCAGTTGTTACGCCCTCTAACCCTTCTAATTTATTCTTGATAGCCCTCCTAATTACTTCACTCCAATTTATTTCTTTGTGGGCTTTCATCTTGTTATAAAGCTCTTCAGGGATCTTAACGGTAATAGTCTTCATGCTAATATATACATGTATATAAAGTTTCTAGGTGTAACGTACTATATATGTCATTCCATCTCATTGGAAATATGCTTGAAGATGTATATTATGTGATAAATAATAACCCAAAAAGGTATGATGACTTTAACGATTTAAGGGGAACCCCCTAACTACACAACGCCGGGGGCGGGATTTGAACCCGCGCAGGGTGAATCCCTACTGGCTCTCAAGGCCAGCCCCTTGGACCGCTCGGGCACCCCGGCAACTAAAAATAATGTCCATGGAAGCTATTAATAATTTACCTTCTGGCCAATATTAACGAGTACCCCTTCTGCCTTTTTAATACTTCTACGCTGAAAAACTCGCCAAACGCCTTTACTGCGTTGCTCTCCCCCTTGTAAACTACTAGCTGGACAAACCCTCCCTCTTTGACCTTCTCGTTGCTCTGTTGGGCTAGCTTTTCTATGAACTCGACTCCCCTGGATAGGGGTGGGTTGGAGTACACAGCGTCTAGCTTTTCGTTTACCTCAGCTAATGCGTCGCTCTTCAGGACAGTGACGTTCTTAAGCCCGTACCTCTCTACGTTGTACTTAGCCGTCCTCACTGCTAAAGGGTTCACGTCTACCATGTAGACCTTCAAGTTGGGGTTCCTAAGGGAAACGTATATCCCTATGGGGCCGTAACCACACCCCACGTCTGCCACAGTACCGCTCTCCGGCATTAACAAGTTCTCTAGGAGGACTCTAGTCCCTAGGTCGAGCTTCTTCTTGGAAAAAAGACCAGGGTGGCTGACTAGGCTCAGCGGGATACCGTTGACTACTTCATTAACCACAAAGAAGCTCATTTCCAAGCTTTAGGATACACGTCTCTGGGTATTAAAACTCTCTTTAGCCGAGTGACCTCTCCCTTTTCCATATTTTCCAGCTCCTCTGAGCTTACCTCAGCCACTCCTATCGCTACCCCCTCCCCCTTAAGCGTTATTACCCCTACTAGATCTCCCTTGTTGAACTTTTGATACGCAACTACGCCTGGAGCCATTACTTGGGCCCCGTAAGCTACGGCGTTCACTGCCATGTCGTCCACTATTATCTTTGGCATACCGCATAGGGCGAACTCCATTGGCAACAGAATCCTCTTGAGCTCGCTTTCGTCCTTGCAGTTCCTCCACAAGTAGAGGGCCTCGGACACCTCCTGGAGGGTCACTAAACCTTTCTCTGTAAAGATCCCAGACCTAGTCCTCCTGAGCTCCCTCATGTGCGCCCCACAGCCCAGCAGTATCCCTGCGTCGTGACATATCTTCCTCATGTACGTGCCCGGGTCTGACTCTATCCTCAGCAACGCCAGCCTCCCCTTTACCTCTAATAAGTCTATTGCCTTCACTCTCCTTATCCTCAGCCTCCTCTTCACGGACGACCTAACGGGAGGCCTCTGGTAGATCTCTCCCTCAAACTTCTTGACTACCTCAACTAAGGTCTTTTCGTCTACGTCGCAGTGGACTTGCATTACGCAGATGTACTCCTTGCCGGCGTTGGTGGTGTAGCTCATTATCTTGGTGGCGTTCTCCAGGCCTATGGGAAGTACTCCAGTTACCTTGGGATTACCCCGCCCCAAGCGAGGGGCTCTAGGGTCCCTCCGTGACCTACCTTGTTAACGTTAAACATCTTCTTCACCCAGAACGCGACCTCGTGACTGGTGGGTCCAGGAGGTTTGTCCAAGTTGATTATGGAGTTCTTTATCAGCTGTTCAACGTTCCTCTTGTCAGGGTAGACCCCGTACTTCTCTGACGTTTCCTCCTCCTTTCTTACCTTCCATGGGTTGTCGTACGAACAAAACTCGTCTATCTTGTAAATAAAGTTATAAAAATTCATTTAAATCACTGGAATCCTTACCTTGACCTGCTCCTTCACAAAGTCCGCTAACCCAGCTTCCTGGAGCTTCTTCTCTACTTCCTCGTCTGAGGCACCCTTCTGTATGTCTACCTTCTTGTCGGTCGGCTCCAAGTGGAGGATATTTACCCTCCTCCTCTTGACTCCTGACAACTTCTTTGGCCCAGTCACTAGAACAAAGTTGTTATCTACTATGTCGACTATGACGCACTTCTTCCCAGCTTCCCTACCTCTAGTTTTCACACATATCCTTCCTATTTCAATGACCGGCATTACGACTACCTAAAAATCAAATTCATGTCTGTAATTTAAACTTACTGCCAGTACTTCCTATTTCTAAGAAACCTTTTCTCCTCCCCTAACAACCCCTTAAGGAAGGCATCCTCTCCGTCTGAGAGCCTGCTTAAGGCCCTGCCCAAATTGGAGGGCCCTACACCCCTCACGGCTAGGGCTATGAGGGCTGATCTCTTGTACTGGGAGAATAGGGATGCCACGGTCCTCAGCTCTTCCAGCTTCTTTACCTCCCTCCTCTTCATCTTCTCTCCCTTAATTGCCTTCCTCACAACTTCCAGGGCATCCTTGTCCTCGACGTACGTCGCAGTGAGGAAGACGGAACCGCATTTCTCGCACTTCTCTGGGGCGTTCTCTACTTTTACTTCCCTGTTCCACCCGCAGACTAGGCAGATTAGCTTGACCTGCTTCGACATCAACCTCCTCTTGAACACCTCGAGCATTACGGGAGTCTCCTCTGCGTCTGTAACAAGGAGCCTCTCCAGGAACTCCTTTGCCAAGGGCGAGGGCGAGGGGGAGTTCACCACTATCCAGTTGTACTCCTTCACGTCGTGGATAACGCTCAAGTCGTGGCTCTTCACCATTAGCTCCTTTACGGCTTCCTCCCCAACCACCGTATCCGTGAACTGCTTGAGGAGCGTTGAACTCACTACAGCCTCGGAGTCTGGATCGATCGCGCCGAACCTCTTAGCCTCCGTGTAGAGCTTCCACTTGAATTGAGGTGACTCAATTACCGCCCTCTTGACTATCTCGACTACGTCTTCGTCCCTCAACGCATTTAAACGGCTTAAGGCCTCGACTACCTCCTCCCTGGAAATGGAGAGGACGGACGCTATTACGATGTGATACGGGTCATTCCTGTAGGAGGTCCTAATCCCCTTTATCCTGCTAAGGTAAAAGGAAAGGAGGGCTCCAAGGGTGTTATTGCCTTTACTGCCAAAGGGACTATGAACAACCAAGAGATCTCCCATCACTTCCACAAGTATGTCGTTAGACCTAAGCTCTGGGTAACCCCTCCTTTTGTACTCCTCCACTACCCTGTTGACTTCCTCCAGTTCACTCCCCTTTCCTGAAATTGTCTCAACTAGATAGGAGTATACCTTCTTCGCCACTTCCTTCTCAACTGGTATTGACTCCCCAAACCAGCTCGGCAAGACTCCCTTTTTCAGCTCAGCCTTGTCCACGAATATCCTGCCGTTCTCCACTGACACTACCTTCCAGAGCTTTCCGCCCAAGATGAAAACGCTGTCCTCCTCAAGCATTGCCACAAACTCCTCGTCCAGTTTTCCAAGCTCTACGTTGTTGGCTACATTGACGACGGAGTATCTCCTTATGGAGTCCGGGATCATATTTGTCCCGTAATAGTACTTCCAAAGCCTATATCCCGGGACTAGCCTGCCGTCCCTTTGTCTCACTATTCTAGCGGACTCCATGTAGTCGATCACCTTTCTCACTTCCTCATCGGTAAGGCCCTTGAAGTAGACGCTCTCCTTTACCACGGAAATTATCTCGTATAGGTCGCTCGCCCCCTGGAGTACCATCCCGGCTATTTCATGCGCCAAGACGTCCAAGGGATTTTGCTCTATTGAGGGGCTCTCCAAGTACCCCTCCCTTGACAAGTCGATTATGGCCTTGCACTCCAAAACGTCGTAAACGTAGTCCCCAGGTATCACGATCCCCCTCGATACCTTGCCTACGGAGTGACCGCTCCTCCCTACCCTCTGCAGGAGCCTAATGACCTCCCTGGGAGACATGTACTGTATTACGAGACCTATTTTGCCTATGTCTATTCCGAGCTCAAGGCTAGACGTCGCCACTAAGGCGTCTAGGTTCCCCTCTTTGAACTCCCTCTCTATGCCCTCCCTCACTTCCCTCGACAGGGAGCCGTGGTGGACGGCAACCTTGAGGTTGTACCTAGACTGTAGTTCGCTCGCCAGGAACTCTGCGGTCTCCCTGGTATTAGTGAATATGAGCACTGGCCTGTGCGACTCGACGATCTCCTTGACCTTCTCGAGCCTGGAGAACAAGTATGGGTCTGTATTCTCCATCTCTCCTACCTTCTCCTCGTCTACCTTAGGGACTACGAGGTCTATGCGGTACTCCTTGGCCATGTTAGCCTTAACTAACTCCACGTCCGAGTTAGAGAGGTACCTCTTGGCCAATTCCACGTCACCGATAGTGGCGGAAAGTCCTATCATCTGTACCTTGTTTTTAGATACTCGCTTTAGCCTAGAGAGTAATACGGAGAGCTCATAGCCCCTCTTCTCGTCCAACATCTCCTGGAGCTCGTCCACTACGACCCACTTAACGTTCTCGAAGAGCTGTAGGTAGCTTTTGTTTACCAGTAAGTACTGGAAGGTCTCCGGCGTGGTTATTAGGGCGTCTGGAGGCGACTTCACTATTTCCTTCCTCTGCCTCTCTGTCGTGTCCCCGTGCCTCGTCATCACAGTTATCCCAAGGGCGTTCCCTAGCTTCTTCAGCCTTGTCTCTAGATCCCTGTTGAGTGCCCTAAGCGGGGTAAAGTAGAGCAACGATATTTTGCTGGGCCTGTTCTCCCAGATCTTGTAAAAGAGGGGAATAACTGCTGCCTCAGTCTTCCCAGAGCCCGTGGGTGCTACTATGAGCGTGTCCTTCCCGGAAAGGACCTTAGGTATAGCGAGTTTCTGGACTGGAGTGAGCGAGGTATAACCTATTTCCCTCAACACCTTTACGAAATCAGAAGGTGTCAGCATAAAGCAATTAAAATGTAAAATTGGAGTGCTATAAAGGTATGCAAGAAGTTAGGCACGCTATTGTAGTTTCAGTGATCGTTGCAGAGGTCCTTGGACTACACTACTTCTTCGCCTCGCCGGGGTTCGTGACCGTGGCAGAGAGAGAGGTTACAATAACGGTCCTGCTATTCCTGGACTCAATCATGGTCTTTGCTATATTTACCTCTATAATTATTGATATCGCGTATTACTTTTCCCTGGCTGTGGCATTTAGCTATATAGGCATTGACGTCTCCTCTATTACCTACCTATCCTCTTTCATTGCAGGGATATCGATATCCTCATTCATCTACTTTATTGTAAACAGGAGTTTCAGCGATTCCCTCGTGACCAACGCCAGAAACTTTAGACCTAAGTTCCACGTATCTACAACTGCTGTAAGCGTGGGCTTTTGGTTGGCCCAGTTCCTCCTCTTCCGTTCTCCCTTTCTCTCACTGGGATCCCTCGTGGACGTGGTGCTGATATCCCTAGTGGGGGAGATCCAACTTTCCCCTCTTAGTGCGGCGAGTTGGCTTTCGCTACCTTACGTGTTCTCCCAGCTCGGCATGGTCAGGGAAGATAAAGGAGTGTGTATAGGCGAGATACTGGGAGTATTAAGGAGGACGTCCTTCTCCAGGAGTAGGCTGAACGTGAAGTACAGCTGGCAAAAGGTAAAGGCAAAGTACTGCTTAAACTTCGAAAACGCGAAGAACTACAACGTTGTCATATTGGGCACCAGCGGTTCGGGTAAGTCGCACCTGGCCAAGAAAATGATCGAGAAGCTAAACGTGGGCTACCTAGTCTTCGACGTCCACGGGGAGTACAAGTTTGAGAAGGCAAAGAGGCTAGACGCCTCTACCATTTCCGTAAACCCCCTGTCCTTGTTCGGCCAGTCGCCTAGGCAAAGGGCGCTTGAGGTCGCATACATGTTAAAGTCAGTGTTTAACCTAGGCAACCTCCAGACGATAGACGTGTATAACTTGATCTTCGAGTCCTACCAGGAGAAGGGAATCTACGAGGAGGACCAGAAGTCGTGGTCCATACAACCTCCAACGTTTAGGGACGTCATATTGCTCGCTGAGAGGAAGAAGAAGTTCATCGCGTCATCAGCTGAGCTCAACAAAATAACCGCCCTTGAGCCCTACCTCAACTTCGTCGCTAACAACATGTTCTTCTCCAACAGCGTAAACTTTGAAGAAATATTCGGCGAAAGCTACGTGATCGACTTCTCAAGGATAACCATACCAGAGGTAAAGTACATTATGGTGGAGACCTTCCTTCGCGCCCTCCTTTCCTATATCTACTTGAGTAAAACGTCTAACTTAAAGAAGGTAGTCGTCCTAGATGAGGCACCCTTCGTGTTGTCGAAGGAGAGCGGGGAACAGCTTGTGGAAAGGCTCTTCGCAGAGGGTAGGAAGTTTGGCCTTGGGTTCGTCGTGATCTCACAGACGACGGAGTACGTAAAAAAGCTGATCTCAAACTCAGCTTACGTATTTGTACTGAACGTGGTTGAGCCGGGAGACGTGGAATACGTCTCTAGACTTATAGCTGGGGCGGATCAGGATGTATATAAAGCTATCTATGAGAATTTGCGAAAGTTGGAAAGGGGAATGATTATAACAAGAAATATATTGCACGATGAAATATTTTTGGTTCACGTGTGCGAATAGGTGGGAACCATGTCAGAAGAGGACAGTGAGATTGACGTTTCGCAGGAGGAGACCGAGGAAAAAGTAGCGGAGGAAGAAGAGGAGGACTCAGAGTTCCCCGCAGTGTCATTACAAGATATAGAACTGCTCATGAAGAACACGGAGATCTGGCACGAGCTATTAAAGGGGAAGATAAGCGTAGAAGAGGCCAAAAAGATCCTCGAGGAAAACGCCTCTCAACTTGAATCGCGCTCCACCTCAAAGAAACAGAGGAAGAAGAGCCCTGAGAAAAAAGTTAAAAAGGAAAGAGCCAAGAAGTGAACTTAATGCTCAGGGCTAAGTACTCAAATTCTAAGGATTTTTACCACTTGATAAACGCGATGAGTAAGCTTTCTGATAGCATCATCCTTAATTTCACTAAGGATGGCATAAATTCGAAATACCTCACTGAAGACAAGATATTAATGGGAATACTCAACTTGCCAAAGGACGTCTTGGAAGAATACGAGATAGAGAAAGACATGTCAGTGAAGCTGGACTTAAACTACGTAAAGAAGTTCTTGGGAAAGGCTAGGTCTAGTAAGTCGAGCGTGGAAATAACCGAGACAGACGCCGGAATCAAGATCACAATAGTCGACAATAAGACCGGCACTAAAAGCAACATATACGTCAAAGGCGAAAAGGGAGAACCTCAACCCCTTAAAGAGCCTAACGTCTCCTTGCCAGTGTTAGCTACTTTGTCAGGGGACGTATTTAAGACTGTAATAGACGACGCCGAAACCATCGGAGAGGAAGTTATCATTGAAGCGGAGGAGGACTCAGTTAAAATATCAGCTGAGGAGTCCGGGAAAAGCTATACAGCAATTCTCAGGAAGGACAAACCAATAACCGATTTAACGATAGACAAGCCCTCCAAGTCTGCGTATAGCCTCGAGGTTCTCAAGACTGCCGCTTCGGTGTCCGGCTTTACAGATAACTTGAGGATGGGATTTGGGAGCAATCTACCTCTAAAGTTAGAGGCCTCCGGGGAAAACGGGGCTTCTCTGATATTCTGGATTGCCCCTAGAATATAACACGTTATTTCCCCTTTTTATTATTCCTGTGTACAAGTCCTTGGCATTAAAGATTCCCGACCTTTCGCCTTCTACTATAACAAAGCTAGCCCTATTGCCTTCTTCAAGGTAATTCCTTATAGAAAGGGCATCCACATTTGTGGTTGCAGCCTTAAGAACCTCCCTGGAGAAGTTTGACATTGGTCTCCTCAGCCTAGTTATCAGTAAGGCGGTCTCCATTTCTTTCCACACGTCTGGACTTACCCACGCCCCGTTATCCGTCCCCAGGAGGAGGTTAACTCCACTCTCTATCATTTCGTCTATCCTGGGTATACCTACCGAAAACCACATGTTACTCCTTGGGCAAGCCACTACGCTTATCCCGTGCTCTCTCAGATGTAAGAAGTCGTCGAAAAACAAGTTGGTACCGTGCACTATCGCGTTTGGCCTTAGGGAAGAAATAACTTGATCCAGGCTGTCCCTCAGACCTTGTTTAAGGGTCTCCGCAAAGTGCACCGCCACGATTTTCCCCTTGAAGATCTTTCCGATGCTCTTTAACTCGTCCTCGTTGTGTCCACTCATGCTCGGGACTCCGTAACCGTCTGCAAACTTTGAAAGCTTCAATAGCCTCTCCTCCCTGAGCTCACCGTCGAGCCTCCCCAAAATTACGTAAGTTAACCCCTTTACCCTCTCCTTAACTTCTCTGGCGATCTTGCTTCCTAAAATGTCCTGCTCCCTGAAGTCTATAACCGTCCTTACTCCGATGCTCTTCGAGTACTCTAGGAATTTGAATATCCCCTCCGCTACTTTCTGTGGCGTAAGCCCCTTGAGCATGAAGTACTTAAGGCTATTGGGGTCTCCCACGACCTCTGCAATTGGCTTGTCGATTCCTGCCTCCGGAAAGGAGAAGTCTGCCGAGTGAACGTGGGCGTTTACTAAGGCAGGCATCATTATCCCAGTCCTAAAGTCCCTTCCCCTGCTATTAAATCCCTTGCCTATGTGCGTAATTACCCCGTCAGTTACCTCAACGTTGACTTCCTCCATTACCTCTAATTCCTTTCCTACTAGCGCGAGCCTCACGTTATATATCTCGGAACCATCTCCCATTTCGCGTTCCTCGACAGCCTTATCCTCTCCAAAGCCTCAGTAGCATTCATCATCGAGAACCTAGCGTTTCGCCCTACGCCTATACCTACCTTTACGTTGTCGATGTAGTGAACTAAGTCTATTACGTCCTTAACGTTCTTCCTGCCGAAAAACGCTATTATGTTGTCCCCGCCCAAGTACTGGGAAATTCCCCCAAGCTCATATACCTTCTCTGAAAGGGACGAGTAAAGCCTGTTAACGTTAAGGAAGGCATCGTAAAACGACGTAACTCTTGTGAGGCTAGTAAACCCGTCTACGTCAAAGTGTGCAGATACGACCTCCTCGTCCTTGTAGTTCCCATCTTTCATCTCGCCCGGTAAGAGGTCTGACAGACACAGAGACGCATGCCTTTGGGCCTCGGCGAAGCTCTCGCCGTACCCCAGGCATCCCCTGATGGGCACAGGGGCCACCCTTCCTATCTCCTTGAAGATAAAGCGCAATTCGCTCTCCCTAAGCCCGTCAACCAGAAGGGCGAAAAAGTCGTACCTTAATGGTAGAAGAAATGCGCCAAGCTCCGCGGATACCTTGTTTGCCCTCATGGCAACTTCGTGCTGAATGCCTTGGATAATCCACTCTCTGTCATAGCCTAGGCTTTCTGTCCACTCCTTGTACTTGTAGAGCTCTACCGCCAAAACTTTCACTCAACAACCACCCTCTCGTCGCCTTTAGCCTCCTTGAACTTCCTGAGCCTTTTCACCATCTTTACTGCGGATTCCACAGCCCTGGAGGCGTACTCCTCAATCCTTTCCACAGCTTGTTCGTGAGAAGCGCCAGGGCCTATTACTCCGAACCCTATTGGTTTCTCGTACTCCAGCTCCATGTCCGAAATGAGCCTCGCAATCTGGTTAGCTATCACCTCGTCATGTTTTGTCTCGCCCTTAATTATCGCTCCCAAGACTACAACAGCGTCTATGTCCCCTCTCTTGAGCAACTGCTTAGTGGCCACTGGTATCTCGAACGACCCTGGAACCTTGAATACAACCTTTACTTGAGCTCCCAAGAACTCGGCGTGGGATAGGGCCTTCTGTAGCATCAGTGACGTTATATCGTAGTTGAAGTCCGCTACCACTATTCCCAGTTTAATCGATTGGTCCTGCATCCTTATACCCCTGCCTCAGACCCTTTCCGGCCAAAGGAGTTAAAGCGTTTTTCCCGTCCCTCACCAGCTTAACTAAGTTTCTCGCGTGTTTCGCGGCCCTATCAATGGCGATCTCTTTCAGCTTCTCTAGATCCTCGCTCTCGTCCTCATGAACCGTGACGTCTATGACGTGCTTCGACGTTATGATCTGGACGGTGATTAGTCCTATGCTGGTTGCGAGGTAGCTGTACTTGTCGAGCATAGTCTTCCCGACCCAGCCCAAGGTTATGACCCCGTCGCACCCTTCTTCTATCAACCTCTTTGCGGCCACAGGGAGATCTTTTATCCCGGGCACGGTATACCTCACTATTTCCGCCTCTGGGTCCTCCTTCTTTATCGTATTTATTGCCACGCTACCCATGTCCACTCTGGAGAAGGTAGTGTCCGCTACTCCGTACTTCCTCATGCCACCACCATTTTCAGGATTTCCTTCCCCTCAATTAGTATGAAACCATTGTTTTTGCTAAAGGCAATGGCCTTCTCCCTTTTTAGGCTTTCCTTTTCGTCCAACATCTCGGCGAACACGACGCTCCTCTCTAGACCCAAATACTCCATGAGGGCTATCGACAGCTCTGTGTGACCTCGTCTACTCCTTATATCCCTACTGATCAGCACCGGGACGTGGCCTGGAGAATAGAAGTTGGAGTAGAAGTCCTCCTTGGCGGACTGGAGATCGTGTCTGACCTCTTGGATAACGTTGTGGAGCTCTTGCACAGTCTTAGCCCTGTCTGCGTCAGATATCCCCGTCCTTGTTTCCACGTGGTTCACCCAGAGCGAAAAGGCCGGTTCGTCCTTGTACGATGGGGCCTTTACAAGCGTTCTGTATAAGGGGTCTGACCTAAGGATGTCGGTCTGGAACTTGAGGCCCAATGCACTGGCTTCCCCGTTTCCAGTGGCGTAGCATATGAGCCCCCCCGCGGTAGTCCTCAACGTGTAAATGGTCTTCCAGCTAGTGGCTCCCGCGTAGAATACCATGTCAGTTTCCTCTTCCCTCCCGTCGAAGTCGTAGATCAAGACAGGCAGGCCGGACTCGAGAGCTCTTCTGATCTCTTCTTTTGATGCCATAACGGAAATTCATTGGTTTAGTATATAAGCGTATTTACTTATATCGTTTAACGACAGTCAACAGTATACTAAATGCTATTGCACCTATTACAAGATAGATATACGAATAATTTACTGAGTGAGATGTTTCCGTTGAACTATTGAAAATTGGAAAAGATATTTTTTCTATCCTAGGAGTTTCATTAAGCTGAGTGACGTTTATCAATATTTTACCAACAATTGAAGAAGAATTAACTATGTATCCATAATATGTAGAATTAGTGTAAAAGTTGTAATATGGAAAGTTATAAGCCACTTGATCTCCTAAACTTATAGTGAAATTGTATAAAGAGATATTTTTTATGGAGAAACCTTGAGGTAAACATACCCAAATACCGTTCGTCCTGTTAATAACCGAGAAGTTGAAGTAGTTAAGGGATATCACCTCAACGCTTATCTTAGAGTGAATGAACGTGCTCTGGGAGTACGTGAAAGTGTAGCTGTAAACGTACCCCATCGACGGGACGCACCAGAGAACCAAAACGATAAATGGCAGAACGGCGTACCTACTCATACATAACAATATAAATGCATAATTAATATAATTGAGATAAGTATGTCTTCGACGACCATAAACCCGTACAACTGGAAATACGCGTTAGTTAGCCAAGTTTACCTTGTAGCGCTCTCTTTCGTACTGACGTATAGACCTCAGTACTTCATTGAGGTAGTAGCATTATATTTCGTGTTCTTCATAGGACTAACGTTTTACATGATGTCCAAGTCAAACCCACTCTTAAGGGACAGGAAGCTATTATACGAGATCTCCAGCTCTAGGGTGTTGTACGAGGAAAAGAACGTTTCTGACATAATAAATAAGGATAAGGAGTACGTAGAAGAGTACACTAAGTTCGCCAAGAGGAGCTTTAGTATGCTGGGCATTTACCTCGTCTACTTAGTTGCAATTTACTTTCTTTACTCAAACGTTACCAAGATTGCCGATGCTCAAGTAGCTCTATATAGGCTGTTAGTTTACTTGGTCTACTTTGAGGCGCTTTACTTGTTCGCGTTCTTCGTGTTCAGGAGGATAGTGAGGCCAGCGTCGTTAAGCGTAATGGCTCCAGTCTCTTACAAGATAACGGAAAAGGGCATCATGTCCTCCGGGGGTATGTCGATGTTCCTTCACGCAAAGCACTTGTTAAACTCCAACATAGTCGTGAATAAGGAGAAGCGCTTCGTCGAAATTGATTCCACTCAAGCCAAGATGCCCTATAAGGTAAGGCTTTACAGTAACGACGTAGATAAGGTACTGGACTTTATAGAGAGAATTAAGAGGCTAGAGCTTAAAAAACAGTCCTCTTCTCAACAATAGAGAAGTGGAAATGGGTGTAAGTGCCCAGCGTGTTTTTTGACATAACCCCATCTTTTCCGTTTAGAATGCCTTTACCCCTCTTGTTCTCGAACGCAAACTCCCCTTCGTTTACCCTTACAGGGTAAGACACGTGGAACTCGTGACCCCTGATAGACTTTCCCCTGTCAGCTATGAAGGAGTCCTTGACTGCGAGAAGCTCAGTGTAACCCAAAGTGAGCCTGCTTGAAGTCTCTATGTCGATGTCAAATACCCCGGTCATTTTGAACTTCCTGCCGTCCTTTATCAAGTTACTGGAAAGGAACATTAGTCCGCCGCACTCCCCTAATATGGATTTCCCTCTTTCCGACTCCCTCTTTACCCACTCCTTCGTTCTAGACTTTTCTAGTTCTTCCACGAACAGCTCTGGGTAGCCCCCTCCAATG
This sequence comes from Candidatus Aramenus sp. CH1, assembly GCA_022678445.1. Taxonomy (NCBI): domain Archaea; kingdom Thermoproteati; phylum Thermoproteota; class Thermoprotei; order Sulfolobales; family Sulfolobaceae; genus Candidatus Aramenus; species Candidatus Aramenus sp. CH1. Next base: position 13,531 of record JALBWU010000009.1, read on the forward strand.
TAAATGAAGTCTGCCCCTTCTACTACGTCGCCATTCAACGGGCTAAAGAACCTCAACTCATACCTTTTGCTTATCCTGTCCAAGTTCTCATAGTAGTAAAAGTTAAACGCCTCATCGTAAGCTATTGCGGCCACCTTTTTGCTGGTTTCTTGCGGATGGTCATCATCTGGGCACTCAATTTCCGGGCTTTCCTTGGCTATCTCAATTAGGGAGTCCACGTCCACGTAGTTTTCCACCATCTCAGCCACCTTTGATATGACCTTCTCAGCTTCCCTATTGCTCTCCACCGTGAAGAGTCCCAAGTGCCTTGAGGGTACGCTAAGTTCCTTGGAGAACGGCATATAGCCTAGAACCTTCACGCCTTCAATCGAGTTCCTACAATAACTAAAGTGGGTCTGGGAGGCTACTCTGTTCAGTATAACGCCCTTCACGTTGGCGTTCCTATAAGAGACGAGACCCTTCACTATGGCTCCAACGGTGCTCCCCACGTTGTAGCAGTCAATGACGAGCACTATAGGCGTTCTAGTAGCCTCTGAGAGCTTATAAGTGCTGTACTCCGTCTCAACTCCGTCGTAAAGCCCCATTACTCCCTCAATGACCGAAATGTCTTTATCCTTCGAGTACTTGCACAAGCTCTTTATCACGTTCTCCTTTCCCATGATGAATAAGTCAAGGTTGATGGAGGGCGATCCAGAGGCCAACTTATGATAGCCAGGGTCTATGAAGTCTGGTCCGGCCTTAAAGCCCCTGACCCTCATCCTCTTGCTCAGTGCCCTGAGTATTCCAGAAGTGATCAGCGTCTTCCCCGAGTCGCTCCTATCGGAGGAAATGATTAACCTAGGGATTCTCATCGATAATATGTCAATGACTTCTCTAATAATATTTCCGTACGCCATCCAAAAAAGATAATATAGGCCCTCAGGGAAATTCAGAGTGATGAAAGTTTCCTACGAAGATGTGAGGAACTTTAAGACGATAATCTCTGTCCTCTCAAAGTTGGTGGACGAAGCCTCACTTAAGTTCAAGCCAGAGGGGATGGAGCTTGAGGCAATAGATAGAGCACGCGTCTCCTTGCTGAAGCTAAGCTTTCCTAAAGAGGAGTTCAAGGAATACGACGTAGAGCAAGAGGTAAACTTTGGATTTAACACTCAGTACCTGCTGAAGGTACTGTCCACCGCTAGGAGAAAGGAGGAACTTCAGATAGAGTCTACAGACGTGTCTCAAGTTGCTGTGAGGATCCTTGGAAGTTACCCTAAGGAATTCACGCTGAGGAACATTGACGTTTCCCCTCCAGAGCTACCACAGCTGAGCTTGGAGTTTGACGTTAAGGCAACTGTGCTGTCAAGCGCATTTAAGAAGGGGGTCGAGGAGATAGCTTCCGTGAGCGAGTTAATAGAGCTGGAGGCTGATGAGAACGGGATAAAGCTCAAGAGCAAAGGGGAAGCTGAGGCTGAGGTAGAGCTCTCTAAGGACGCCGGCAGTCTGCAGGATATCGAGATAACCAAGCCTACCCAGTCCGACTACTACTCTGACTACTTGAGCGACGTCATAAGCTTAACAAAGCTGTCTGGGAGCATGAAAGTTGCCTTCTCTTCCCAGAAGCCTTTACAGTTAGAGTTTAATACGGAGTCCGGGGGTAGTGTAATATACCTCTTAGCTCCACAGTTGGGGTGATAAAGTTTAAGGTCTCTATAGTGGGGAGTTATCCAAAGCCAATTTCGTTAGGCAAGGCAATATCGAGGTATAGGTCAAACAAGATCAGCCAAGACAAGTTAGAGGAGTACATAAGCAAGCAGACGCAGAAGTTCTTCGAACTAGTGAAGAACGTTAATGCAGACTACACAACGGACGGGATGTTCAGATGGGATGACGTAGTCGATGTAACCTTCTCGTACCTAGCTGGTGCAGAAAAAGGGGATCTAATGAGGTTTTACGACAACAACTTCTACTACCGGAGGCCCGTGATAAGGTCTAGGCTGGAGGCAAAGACGAGAGAGTACGTTGAGCACCTGCAAGCGTCTAAGAAGCTGATGAGCGAGTCTAAAGTCAGTTCAAGGCTGAAGGCCGTCATCTTGGGACCATTAAGTTACTTACAATTTTCCGAGGACAAGTATTACAAGGATCCCGTAGAGCTCATGAAGGATTACGTTACGGAGACCAACAAGGTTATCAAAGAGGCTGAAAAAGTAGTGGACGCGCTGGAAATCCACGAACCTGCGGTATTTGACAAAGGAATAAAGGGCGACGTCCTCCAGAAGGTCCCAGAGCTATACTCCACGTTGTTTAATGGGATAAGGGCTGAAAAGCACTTGATAACATACTTTTACGTTAACTCCAGGAGGCTTGACCTCCTCTTCAGTTTGCCCGTAGACGTAGTGGGGTTAGACGTAATAGAGAACAAAAACAAGCTAGGAGTAATTTATAAATATTTCAAGGGCAAGAAGGTCTTCCTTGGTGTGCTCAACACTAGGAACACGAAGCTGGAGAGGCCTTCCACTATAGTTAACTTGGCAAGGAAGGCATACGAAAAAGGAGTGGAGGAAGTACTGATAGGGAACTCAGCACCCATGGACTTCATCCCAGAAATTATAGCTAAAAGGAAGATAAACCTATTAGCCAAAGCGAGGTCGATGTACCATGGCTGAGCTCCCAATATTGCCCACAACTGTGATAGGAAGTTACCCAAGACCCAAGTGGTTAAGGGAAGCGATAAGGCTACATAAGGCAGGCAAGCTAGACGACGAGGAAATGACCGAGGCATTCAACGACGCTGCTCTCGCAGTAATGAGGGATCATCAGCTAGCAGGAGTCGACGTTCCTACTGACGGTGAGGTAAAAAGGGACGAAATGGTGGAGTTCTTTGCCGAAAGGCTTGACGGGTTCAGATTTTACGGGCCAGTGAGAGTCTGGGGAACTGCCTACTACGTTAAGCCAGCAGTAGTTTCAAAGGTGGAGTACAAGTCCCCATTACTGGTGGACGAGTTCCTTTACACTAAGTCAATCTCGTACACTGAAAACGTAAAGATAACCATAACTGGGCCTTACACGCTGGCATATTGGTCTTATAACGAGTACTACAAGACTAGGCAAGACCTAGCCTACGACTTAGCTAAGGTCATAAATAAGGAACTTCACAACCTCGTTGAGGCAGGAGCCAAGATAATCCAGATCGACGAGCCTGCAATACACTCGACAAAGGAAGACGTAGAGTGGGCTGTGGACGTAGTTAACGAGTCCTTAAAGGGGATAAACGCCAAGCTGGTAATGCACGTATGTTACGGCGATTACAAGATCGTTGTACCTTACCTCAACGACTTTAAGGTGGACCAGATAAACTTCGCGTTAAAGATATACGACTACGAACCCCTAGAGCTCTTCAAGAAGTACAACTACTCTAAGGAGATAGGAGTTGGCGTTATAGACGTCCACAGTAAAAGACTGGAGACTCCAGCGGAAGTAATGAAGGACATACTTAACGCCCTAAATTACTTTGAGCCAGAGAAGGTATGGATAAACCCGGACTGCGGTCTCAAGCTCCTTCCAAGGAAACTAGCGTTCCAAAAGCTCGTCTCAATGGTCAAGGGGACACAGATGGCAAGGGAAGAACTTAAAAAGAGGGGCTATAAAGATACTATAAAGCTTTAGATTAAGGTGATCCCATGAACAAGAAACGCGCTAAGGGCAGTTCGCACTCAACTAGACCGGCCAGGGCGGGAGCTCCAAAGTGGGTGAGGTTTACAAGAGAAGAGGTTGAGATGCTAGTTGAGGAACTCTACAAGAGGGGCTACCCTCCGAGCATGATAGGCGTAATTTTGAGGGATCAATACGGAGTTCCTTTAGCTAAACAAGTAACCGGCAGGAAGATCAGCAAGATCTTAGAAGAGAAGGGTTTAGCTCCGCAGATACCCGAGGACTTATTCAACCTCCTCAGGAAGGCAGTAAACGTAAGGAGGCACATAACTGAGTATCCTGCCGATAAGTCGGCTAAGAAAGGCCTTGAGGAGATCGAGTCCAAGATAAGGAGGTTAGTGAGGTATTACAAGAGTATCGGGAAGTTGCCACAGAACTGGGCTTACGACCCAAGCAAGGCTGAACTACTAGTGGCCTCCACCAGCTAAAGCAGTTTTTAACTTACGCTTTTTGTACTTTCATAAGCTTCTTCCACCCTTTCCTTCAGTATTTCTGCCACCCTAGGATCTACTCCTATTGGTCTAGCTATAATTACCTTTATCTTTCTCCCGTTGACTGATATAGTCCCGTCTTCGTCGAGCCCTAGTAGCTTCGGAATGTCCCTATAGAAGTGGGCACCCGCTGCGAAAAGCAGCGGAACAGCCGCTATTTCGTCAACGCCCTCTCGCCCTAACTTCTCGGCGCTCTCCCTTAACGTGGGCTTGTTAAACTCTATAAAGCCATACTCCACGTGGTCGAAGTACTTGGACAATAGACCGCTGTATTTCGTGGCGACTTCCTTCCACTCGTCCACCTTACTTCCATGGAGTACTAGTAGAACACCTCTCATAAACCGTTTGATTGACTTCGAGTTTATATACTTGTGCTAACATTACCAAATCTGAGGTAGATTTACAGTTGCCAGAATTCAAAGTTGTCATCTCAGACCCAGAAAGCAGGAACGTAAAGGAGGCAAAGGTCAAGGTCAAAGCAGTTGATAACGTGCCTTCAGTGGAGGGAGAAAAGGAAGCCAAGGCACTCCCAATAGCCAAGGTAAGCCAGAAGCTAAAGGAGCAATTGAACGTTGACAACTTGATTACATTGCAAGTCATTAGGCAAGAGGGAGACAAGAAAGTAAAAGTAAAAGTCCACTTCACAGTCCAAGTTGACGAGTCCGCAGGAGACGCAGTACTAATCTCTAAGTCATTGGCCGAGAAATTTGGAGCAGAGGAGTTCGAGGCCATAGCGTACAGAACTAAGGCGTTCCAGTTAAACGTAGACCAGGGGAAGCTCAACCTCATGGGGCTAAAGATAGGCGACACCTTTAACTTGAACGTTAACGGCGTTAACTTAAAGCTCAAAATAACTGGAGGTTCAGACAACTCCGGGTTCCCAATGAGGCCTGACGTATCAGGAGCTGTGAAGAAGAAGGTTTTGCTGGCGGGGCCTCCAGGCTATTATCCCGTTGAAGACGGAGAAAGGAGAAGAAAGACCATACGTGGAAATACTCTAACAAACGATATAGTCCAAGTTAACTGCGTAATCGTAAGGTGATTTTTTGCCCTGGCCAAAGGTTCAACCAGATGTAAATATAGGCGTGGTTGGCCACGTTGATCACGGTAAGACTACCTTAGTCCAAGCTTTGACTGGCATTTGGACGTCAAAGCACTCAGAAGAGCTAAAAAGGGGTATGACGATAAAGCTAGGATACGCTGAGGCAAGCTTTGGGAGATGTAAGTCTTGCAAGGAACCAGACGCCTACGTTAACGAGGAGTCGTGCAGACAGTGCGGGAGTGATGAAGAGCCGGAGTTCATCAGGAGGGTGTCTTTCCTAGACGCCCCTGGCCACGAAGTACTAATGGCAACCATGTTATCTGGCACGGCAATACTGGACGGCGCGATCCTAGTAGTAGCGGCAAATGAGCCTTTTCCCCAGCCCCAAACTAGGGAACACTTTTACGCATTAGGGATAATAGGAGTTAAAAACCTCATTATTGTCCAGAACAAGATAGACGTTGTAACAAAAGAGCAGGCAATTGAGCAGTACAGACAAATAAGGGAGTTCGTTAAGGGAACGTGGGCCGAAAACGCACCAGTAGTCCCTGTGAGCGCCCTCCATAAGGTAAATATCGACGCGTTGATCCAGACCATACTCAACCACATAAAGCCTCCGCAAAGGGACCCAAGCAAGACCCCAGTCCTGCTGGCAATACGGAGCTTTGATGTAAACAAGCCAGGTACTCCCTTTAACGAGCTAAAGGGAGGCGTGATAGGCGGAAGCGTAGTGCAGGGGCTGTTCAGAGTTGGAGACGAGATAAAAATTCTTCCAGGCGTCAGGATAGAGAACAGAGGTAAGGTCACCTATGAGCCCCTTTACACTACAGTTTCCTCTCTGAGGTTCGGAGACTTGGAAGTCAAAGAGGCGAGGCCAGGTGGACTAGTAGCCATGGGTACGTATCTCGACCCTTCAGTGACCAAGGCTGATTCTCTAGCTGGGAGCGTCATCACAACGGCAAAAAGCGACGTACCTGTGCTATGGCAAGTGAGGATAGCCTATAACCTACTTGAAAGGGTAGTGGGAAGCCAACAACTTGTCAAAGTCGAACCTATAAGGAATAAAGAGAGCTTGATGTTAACTGTGGGTTCCTCCACGACCCTAGGTACAGTGATCTCGGTTAGGTCGGACGAAATAGAAGTCGAACTCAGGAGACCAGTAGCGATATGGAGCAACGACGTGAGGGTAGCAATAAGCAGGCAAATAGGGGGAAGATGGAGATTAGTGGGATGGGGACAAGTAAAGATTTAGGGGTACTAGTAGACACCAACATCCTGCTTTACATCTACGACAGACTAGACCCTTTTTGGAAGGTAATTTACTTCCTCGACTTTAAGCCAAGGTTCTTTGTGCACAAACTCGTCTTTCACGAGCTCTCAACGCTCGAGGCAAAGCACAAGAATTCAAGGGTTATGCAGTCCAGGGTAAGGTTGGCAAGACAATACCTTGAGGTGTACAAGAGCTATTGGGAGGAGATAAACTGTTGCTCGTGGATGGATACCGACAGCGCGATTTTAGAAACAGCCAAGAAATTTAACTTTTTAATTTTCACCAACGATAAGGTACTAAAGAACAGAGCATTAAAGGATGGGATTGGAATAATTTTCTTGATGGATAAAGGTAAAATTATAAAGTCATTTTCTCTTATCTAACATAGGTTTACAATGTTTAAACTTGTAAAGGCTAGAGGGGTAGTGAGAATACCACCAGAGGACTTTGGTCAGGAAATAGATCAAGTTGCCCTTGAAATCTTGAAGAGGGACTACCAGGAGAAGTTACTAAAGGACTTGGGATTTGTGTTGGCCATACTTAGCGCTAAGGCCAGCGAAGAAGGAATGATAGTGTTCGGAGATGGAGCGACCTACCACGAGGTAGAGTTCGAGTTATTGACCTACGTACCGCTGCTCCAGGAGGTAGTAGAGGGAGAGATAACCCAAGTAGATAACTACGGCATTTACGTAAACCTCGGCCCAATGGACGGCCTAGTCCACGTGTCCCAGATAGGGGACGACAACTACAAGTTTGACCCAGTTAGGGGAGTGCTAGTAGGCGAAAAGACCAAGAAGGTATTCCAGAAGGGGGACGTAGTTAGGGCGAGGATAGTCACAGTTTCCTCTGCTTCAGCAGGTAAGTTGCCAAGGATAGGCTTAACAATGAGGCAACCAACGCTGGGCAAACTTGAGAAAAAGTGAATGGAAATGGCGAAGATATTTAAAGCTTGTAAAAACTGTAAGGCGCTAGTTCCAGAGGACCAAGAGGTATGCCCAGTATGTGGGGGATCTAGCTTTGCAGACGAATGGGAAGGCATGGTAATAGTAATAGACGAAAACTCAGAGGTTGCACACCTAATGGGTGTAAAGAAGCCTTGGAGATACACAATAAACTTGAAGTAGACCTCTGTTTTGAGGTGCCGTGTGAGCTAAGAAAAGAGCTGTCAAGGCCATACGGCATCCTTTTCACTAAGGTAATACCGCTTTTGAACTTCCTCGAAGGAAAGAGGAGAGTCATAACGATTGGGGACGTGGTAACTGAAACCTTGTTAGAAAACAATTTTTCTCCCTTCATTGCAGTGGTTGACGGAAAGACCAAGAGGACAATATCTACTGGACAGAAAGTCAAGCCTTCTTTCCTCGTTAAGAACGAGCCTGGGCTACTCCGCCTAGAGTCAATTAAGTTGGTTGAGAGGTTACTCAACAGCGAAACTCCTTCCGTGCTATTTGTGGACGGCGAGGAGGATCTATTTGTCATCCCATTTGTCATATACGGGAGATTAGATGACGTAATAGTCTATGGCCAGCCAAACGCAGGAGCAGTTGCGTTAGAGGTAACTGAGGCCATGAAGTGGAGGGTAGAGGACATCTTCAAGAGATTTACGGTAAAAAAGTGCTAATATCAGTCCTGCGCGAGTTCTTCACCATTTCAGCCCTTTCGAGCCTCCTCATCTAAGCCCCGTACTTCGTGGCTCTATTAGAGTAGTTCAGTAATATATTCATTACATCCAGCCCACTTATCCTTACGCTTCCCTTTCTCGCCTCCCTCTCGTTGAAGTCGGAAACACCATCTGGTATTATATTTTCTGAGACATGCAGGAAGAAAGGCACAGGGTCTCCTGCATGTTCCTTCAATTCAACTGGAGTCGCGTGGTCTCCGGTAAAGGCTATTACGAGCTCGGAAGAGTAGTTGTCTAGGATCCTGCCTATTACGTAATCGATCTTCTCTATTGCCCTCACTTTTTCTTCCGCTTTTCCGTCATGGGAGGCAGCGTCTGTTGCCTTAATGTGGAGGAACACTAGGTCGTACTTATCGGATTTCAGGAAGTCTATGACTGCGTTGGCCTTGGCGTCGTAATTGGTATCAATCCCCCCAGTAGCTCCCTTGGGAGTAACAACTTCCATACCAATGGCCTTACAGATGCCCTTTATTAACGGGGTCGCGGACACAGAAGCTGCGTTGAGCCCCGTGTAGTCACGTAGTTTTGGGAGTTCCTTATACTTGGCCGCTCCCCTCAGTAGGACTATGTTTGCCGGGGGCTTGTTCCTCTGTACCCTTAGCTTGTTTGCCTCTGACGACGAGAGAACCTCGTAGATCCTTTGAGTAAGCTTGTTTAGCACGTCAGCAGTCCTAATTGCCTCTTGAGACTCCTCGAGAGGCTTACTTTCCTTTACCTTAAGCCCAACCTCGTGCGGATCTGTATCGCTGACCTTATCGCTTAAGCCTTCCCCAGAAATCACAACTGATACCCGGTGTTCTGTTCCCTTATAGAACCTCACCTTTACTCCGTCGATCTCACCGATCTTAGAATTTAACTCCTTAACTAAGTCCTCCGCCTCCTCGATATTTCTCCCCGCCCTTCTATCGACCACTCTGAGCTCTGAGTCGACTGTAGCAAAATTGCCCCTAAAGGAGACGTCGCCTTCACTTAATTCTACTCCGCTCCCTAGAGCCTCGAAACTGCCCCTTCCAGAGTAATACTTCCTCGGATCTAGGCCAAAAATTGCCAAGTGGGAAGTGTCGCTTCCTGGAACTACACCCGGAGAGATCGGGTTCATCAACCCTACCAGTGAAGATCTCAGTAGAGACCTTATGTTCGGCTTGTCTGCAGCCTCTAATGGCGTACGATTGCCCAGGGCCTTTACCTGCCTGTCTCCAAGCCCGTCCGCGATTATCAGTAAGATCTTGTGTTTTCTCAAACCACAACACTCCTCTTCAGTTCGTTGGCCATCCTCTCGTATCTCTGAATGTCGGCCTTAGTCAGGCTTGGCCCTACCACCTTTAGAGCGTCCTCGAAGTCCTTCATTGTGACCTTAGCGTTAACGTTGTTCATACACTCCTTCATTTGCTTGTCGTGACACACTGCGTCGTTCTTACACTCAGCCTTTGCCTTCGCATCACACTCGTAAGACACCCTCCTTAACATTATCATTGTGGCCTCCCTCACTACGGCCTCCAAGTCTGCTCCAGTGTAGCCTTCGGTTTTCTCTGCTAGTGCCTCGGCAATACAACGCTTGATTTCCTTGTCCTTACACATCTCGTCAGAACACTCTTTTGATGCTGCCTCTATACACTGGGATGTACCTTCCACTGGTACGCTTCTCATATGTATGAACAATATCTCCTTTCTGGCCTCCTTATCAGGTGGAGGAACGTATATGAGCCTGTCAAACCTCCCGGGCCTCAACAGCGCGGGGTCTAGGATGTCCGGCCTGTTGGTGGCTGCTATTACAACTACCTTACTTAATTGCGTTATTCCGTCCATTTCCGCCAACATTTGGTTTACTATCCTCTCTGTTACCCCACTATCGTGGGAGAATCCTCTCATTGGAGCTATTGCGTCTATTTCGTCGAAGAACACCACAGTGGGAGCAGTTTGCCTAGCCCTCTTGAATATCTCCCTTATTGCCTTCTCGCTCTCCCCAACCCACTTGGAGAGCACCTCTGGTCCCTTCACCGCTATGAAGTTGGCGCCGCTCTCAGTTGCCACAGCCTTAGCCAGCATAGTCTTACCGGTGCCAGGAGGGCCGAAGAGGAGTATGCCCTTGGGAGGCCTTATCCCTGTCCTCTCAAACATCCCGGGGTACTTCATTGGCCACTCAACCGCTTCCCTGAGTTGTTGCTTAACTTGGTCTAGCCCGCCAATATCGCTCCAATGAACTGATGGAACTTCCACGTAGACTTCCCTTAATAGCGTTGGCTGCACCACTTTCATGGCCTCTAGGAAATCGTTCATGGATACCTTAAGTTCCTTTAAGGTCTCTGGAGGTATCTGCCCCGCGTCTAAGTTTATCTTCCCTGCGTTTGTCCTTAAGAACTTCCTCAAGGCGCTCATTGCCGCCTCCTTAGTTAACGCCGCCAAGTCTGCACCGGTATAACCGTTCGTCATCTCGGCTATGGCATCCAAGTTGACGTCTTCTGCCAGTGGCATGTTCCTCGTGTGGACTTGTAGGATCTCCTTTCTTGCCTTAGTGTCTGGAGGCCTGATCTCGATTTCCCTGTCAAACCTCCCTGGCCTCCTTAGAGCCGGATCAAGGGCTTCCGGCCTGTTAGTGGCACCTATGACAACTACCTTACCTCTTCCCTTCATACCGTCCATCAAGGTCAAGAGCTGGGCCACTACCCTCTTCTCTACCTCCCCAGTTACCTCTTCTCTCTTCGGAGCTATGGCGTCTATCTCATCAATGAATATTATAGCAGGTGCGTTGTTCTCGGCTTCCTGGAATATCTCCCTCAACCTCTGCTCGCTCTCACCGTAGAACTTGCTCATGATCTCCGGGCCGTTTATTGTGTAAAACGACGCCCCGATCTCGCTAGCTAGGGCCTTTGCTAGGAGAGTCTTGCCTACCCCTGGTGGGCCGTAAAGCAACACTCCCTTGGGCGGTTCTATACCGAGTCTCTGAAAGAGTTCTGGGTGTTTCATTGGCAACTCTACTATCTCCCTAATCTTTTCTTTGACGTCTTCAAGGTCTCCTATGTCTTCCCAGCTGACCTTAGGATACGTTCTAACTTCCTTTACCGGTTCCTCCTTGATTTCAATTTGGGTATTAGACGTTACGTAAACGTAATTACCAGGGGAGGTGGAAACGACCACCAGTTCCAACTGCCCAGTGTAGACTGGGACGCTGATTACGTCTCCCTTACTCAAGGGCTTATACATTAGGTAGTCCTTCACGTAGTCTACGAAGCTCTGATTGAACCTAATTGGCTCTGTTGGAGCTAGGACCACCTTCTTTCCCTCGTCAACCTTCACCTTCTTCACTGAGACCTCGTCGCCTATAGATACTCCTATTGCACTCCTAACGTAACCATCGATCCTTATTTCCCCGTCGTTTAGGTCAAAGCCAGGCATTGCTTGAAGAAGAGTTGAGCTTGAGGTTCCCTTAACCTCTATATAGTCACCGGTCTCTATACCTAGAGCCTTCATAGCGCTCTCAGACAGTCTCGCAATTTTCCTTCCCACGTCCTTCTGTCTGGCTTCAATAACTCTGAGCTTAATTTCGGTTGACATTGTGAGATAGTATAGGTTATATAAGGAAATAAGTTTTTGTTGGGCTTAAAGATTCTAGTTGAGCTGACCTAAAGCTATTCTATTTAGAGGGAGACAACGCCCTCAAGATGGAATTTTTAAATAATCCCTCTCTCAGAGTTCTACTAATGGGTTCCGATTACGGCATCCCGGACATTATCTACATGGGGTCCTGCCCAAACTGCGGGAGAGACGTTTCCTCGAGGAGGCTTTACAGGGGTTCCCTTTGCGAGAACTGCGTGAGGGACGAGAGGGAATTTGGCTCACTCTTTGACTTAGTTGACTACTTAAAGAATTACGGAACGCTGAAGCAGTTAAGCGAATACAAGAATATCCTAGAGGAATACAGCAAGGTCTCAGACCTTTTCGCTAGGATTCTGGGATCTCCTCCTCTGGGACCTCAGAGGTCTTGGATAATCAGAGCGTTGAAGGGAGAAAGCTTTGCCATCATAGCCCCTCCTGGGCTAGGAAAGACTACCTTTGGAATCCTCATGTCCCTCTATTTCTTCACGAAGGGGATCAAGTCTCTGATGATCTTTCCCACGAAGACATTAGTGAAGCAAGTAGTAGAGAAGATCCAACAGATGAGCAAAGACTTCGAGAAGGTACCTAAGGTCTCCTATTACATTTCGGGAATGACAAGTTCCCAGAGGGAAGAACTCAACAAGGTACTGGAATCCTCAGACTTCGACATATTCATGTCAACCTCGAGGTACATAATAAATAACATCGATCACCTAAACACTTCCCAGTTCGGTTACGTATTTGTAGACGATGTTGACTCAGTCCTGAAGTCGAGCAAGAGCTCCGTTTCAGTTCTGAAGCTGATGGGGTTCACTGAGGATGACGTGAAAACTGTAAAGGAACTCCTTTGGAGGGCTAGGAGAGACGAATCGGCCTTTGGTGAAATAGAAAAACTGAGGGAGAAGAAGGTTGGGAACAAGGTGGCCATATTCTCCTCAGCAACCATAACAAAGAGCAACCCGGTTTTCTCCTCGCTCATGGGGTTCAGACCAGGCAGTGCGGTCATTTACCTACGTAACGTAATAGACTCCTACGTAAAGGGCGGAGACGTAGTTGACACAATTAGAAGGATCCTAAGAAAGCTTGGGCCCGGTGGCCTCGTCTTTGTGCCCGTAGATAAGGGAACTGCTTACGCAAAGCAACTGGCAGAGGAGCTAAATGGGGACTTGAGGGTGGACTTCATTTCGTCCTCTTCCACCTCCAAGCTAGACAAGTTCGTAAACGGAGAGATAGATGCTCTAATAGGCGTTGCAACGCACTACGGCATCCTCGTTAGAGGCATAGATATCCCGTGGAGGGTAAAGTACGCTGTCTTCACTGGAATACCCAAATTCCGGTTCAGGATAGGGGAGAACATACACCCCTTGGCAATGCTGAGGATGCTGAGCTTGATATCGCTGGTTACGAAGGACCAAGGAATAGCTAGCGTGCTTAGGCAGGTAAGAGCGAGGCTGAGGAACACGTCTCCTGCCGCCCTCAACGTGCTTGCGCAGAAGGTTAAGGAGGGACAAATTGACGACCAAGTTTTAGCTAAGGCATACAAGATCGTGAACGAAAATCTGAAAAAGAGAGACCTCCTGGAGAAGATAGCGGAAATAGGCGAGATATACGTCACGAGTGACGGTTTTATTTCGTCCCCTGACTACTTGACCTACATACAGGCTAGCGGAAGGACATCTAGGATATTTGGAGGAGAGCTTACGACCGGTCTCTCCGTCCTCCTAGTTGACGACGAAAAGCTATTTGAATTGCTGACCAGAAAGCTCTCGTTAGTCCTCGACGAGGTGAAGTGGGAGCCACTTGACGTCGTCAACTGGAAATTAGGAGAAGCAGACCTGGCGAAAATAGTGGAAAAGTTAAACAGTGAGAGGGAGAGGATCAAGAAAATAAGGGAAAGCGGAGCCCTATCCGCGAACATGGTAGAGAAGATAAAGACCACTCTCTTTATAGTCGAGTCGCCAAACAAGGCTAAGACCATCTCCAATTTCTTCTCAAGGCCTAGCGTAAGGGAGTTTAAGGGGTTGAGGGTTTACGAGACAGTGATAGGGAATAGAGTGCTGATGGTGACCGCAAGCGGTGGGCACGTATATGACTTAACTACAAAGGACATAGGGATCCACGGAGTCGAGGTGAGAGGAGATGGAGAGCCGTCTTTCGTAGCCTATTACAATACGATAAAGCGCTGTTCAAATGGCCACCAATTTACTGAGTACAAGGACGGCCGTTCCTGCCCCATATGCGGTAGCGAGAACGTCAGAGACAAGAAGGACGTAGTTAACGCGCTGAGGAACCTAGCGCTTGAAGCCGACGAGATATTCATAGGGACAGATCCAGATATAGAGGGGGAAAAGATAGCGTGGGACATATACCTTAACCTCAGACCGTATAACCCCAACATCCTGAGGGCGGAGTTCCACGAAGTGACGAGAAGGGCCATTACAGAGGCTTTGAACAACCCTAGGAAGTTCTCGCTCCCCCTTCTGCAGTCCCAGCTAGTGAGGAGAGTTGAGGACAGGTGGATAGGATTTAAGCTTTCCAAAAAGCTCCAGACAGAGTTTTGGAAGGAGGAGTGCAATAAACTAGGGAAGCCGTGTACGGAGAACAGGAACTTGAGCGCTGGGAGGGTTCAAACGCCAGTCCTCGGTTGGGTAATAGACAAGTATAACCAGTACAACAATACAAGGAGGAAGGTTTACGTAATACGGGCCTTCGACTCTATCTCGGTGTTGGTCACCCGCCAGTCCAAGATGAACAAGAACAGTAAGCTAATACTGACAATTGACCGCATAGAGGACGTCAAGGAAGAGTTCGGCCCCCTACCTCCTTACACCACAGACGCTTTACTCTCTGACTCCTCCAACTTTTACGGTATATCAGCGCAAGAGACCATGAGGATCGCGCAGGAACTCTTCGAGATGGGTCTTATAACTTACCACAGGACAGACAGCACCAGGATTTCGTCTGTTGGTATAAGCATTGCGGAGAGCTACTTAAAGCAAACTCTAGGAGAGAAATATAAGGAAGTCTTTAAGCCAAGGAGCTGGGGAGAGGGAGGAGCGCACGAGGCGATAAGGGTTACAAAGCCCCTGGACTCGGACCAGTTGAGGGCGATGATAGAGGAAGGAGAACTGGAGCTCCCAAGAAGGTTAACCGCAAACCACTACAAGATATACGACTTGATATTCAGGAGGTTTATAACGAGCCAGTTAGTTTCCTTAATAGTTGAAAAGGAAAGAGTGTACGTTAGCGTTAAGACCCATGACGGGACTGCGATGAACGTCGAGAACAACCCGGTAGAGAACATCTACAAGGTTTACTTGCCTTCCCAAGTGAAGTTTGAGAAGCTGTACTTGCCCATCAAGGGCACCAGTGAGCCCATAAGGCCGAAAATAAACTGCACACCGGGGAAGGATTGCGAGTTCGAAGTTGACATAAAGTATTCCTTCATGAAGAGCGACGTCCAGTTGTACACACAGGGAAGCCTTATTACCGAGATGAAGAACAGAAAAATAGGAAGACCTAGTACGTACGCCACAATAGTGTCAACCCTATTAAAAAGGAGGTACATATTTGAGAGCAGAAACACTAAGAGGCTTATTCCGTCAACCTTGGGCATAGACGTTCACGACTTTCTAGTTAAGAGGTTCCAGAAGTTCGTGTCAGAAGAGCGCACTAGGGACTTGCTTGAACGCATGGACTTAATTGAGGAGGGAAAGGAGGACTACAGACAAATATTAAAGCAATTATATGAGGAGATACAAGATATTGGGTGAAAATGTCATGCTAATTTCACTAACTTATTTGAAAATTAGGGAGATGTCAAGAAAGTATAACATTGAGAAGGCAAAGAAGCTCATAAAGGCGTCAAAAGAAAAGGGAGCAAAGCTTGTTATCTTGCCTTCTTTGTTCCCAGTAGGGAACTCCTTTGAGTTATATAACAACGAGAAGAAGATGCGCAGTATGGTAAGAAACTTGGCTGAGAAGATACCTGGGAGCTCAACTGACGTACTCGTAAAGTTGGCTATGGAAGGGGAAGTCCACCTAATAGCTGGCCCCCTTCTAGAGCAAGCTGGGCCCAAAATATTCCTGACAACGTTGGTTATCTCCCCAGATGGCGAAATAATAGGAAAATACAGGAAGGTAGTTGTGTCGGAGAAGGACATAAGACTTGGGATATCCGGCGGGAAAGAACCAATAAACGTCGTCTTAGATAACAAGTACGGCATTATATCCGAAGAGGACTTGATGTCTCCCGAGATCAACAAGCTACTATCGCTTGGTGGCGCGCAAGCAATAATAGGTACAATGAGGGCCCTTGGCAAAAAGCAGGACCTAGTTAAGAACCTTGCCATAGCGAGAAGCGTTGAAAATGGAATTCCATACCTCATTACCGGTGAACTAATAGAAAACGAGAACGGGGAGATAATAGGTTACTCACCTACCTTTATAGTAACACCGGACTCACTCATCTATAAGGAAGCTGAAGAGGAAGACTCAATTCTGTTGGCAGAGACATCAGTCATCACCCAAAGCGCCAAGGAAAGCGTAATAAGCAAGTTGGCAAATGTTGAGTCTGTGATAAATGTGCTATGCAAGAGCGTAAAAAAGTCAAGGAGTTTAGGCGAGAAGACGGTAATAAACAAAAACGAGGACTAAGGCGCCACGTATATAGCGGTTCTCCTGTTCTTAAATTGCTCCTTAACTATTCCCTGACTACTCAGTTCCTTCAGTATCCTTTTTGCCACGCTAACGGTGACGTTGGTTTTAGTGGCTAACTCGTACGGCGTTATTATCTTTTCCTTCTTTATTTCCTCTTGAACCTTCTTGATCATCTCGTTGGAGATCGTAATGTTCTTAGATATGACCTCGCTTCCGGTTTTTGACGTCTTCTTGCCCTGTGCCTTCTTCTGCTGTGCCTCCATTTCCTTCTTCATTCTCTTCTCAACGTTCGATATGGGCTTCTTTGTTGCTCCTCCCACGTAACTTCACCTAATAATCTTTTATGTAGTTAAAGAATATATATTTGTGACTGAGAACCTCATAGAGGACATCCTATCAAGGGTTTCAAGGTTCGCGTCAATTCTTGGAATCTCAAAGTCTGAGCTCAGAATTTACGCCACCCTCCTCCTCGAAGGCCAGATGACGGCAAGACAGATCTCGGACAAGCTGGAGATTTCGTACACAAAAGTCTACAGCATACTCACCAAGCTTGAAGAGAGGGGTTGGATAAGGAAGACAGGAAAGAAACCCTCTTACTACTACGCCATTCCGATAAGAGACTTGTGGGCAAACATAAAAAAACTCCTAGAGGAGAAAATAAACGAGTTCGAGAAGCAGTTCATCGAGCCCATCTCCGCAATGCTGTCGTCCTCGTCCTCCTACACTATAATGGTGATTCCGACGGTCGACTTGAAAAAGACCATTTTCGAGATACTCAACGAGAACAGCAAGAGGTATTACGTTGTGCTCTCTTACCCGGAACTCGTTACCAATGACGTTATCGAATTACTTTCCACAAAGGTTTTTAACTCAGAGGTGAGGTTGTTGGTGACCTCAAGTGTAAGCGTCACCAAAATTCCGCCCGAAAGCATTAAAAGGTCAGACAACATGTTTGGCAGCGGAATCATAACGGCCTCGTCCGTCCTCCTTATCGTTAAAAACAACGATAGGCTCTCCGGCATACTTTCAAACCACAAGTACTTTGTCGACATAGCCACCGTCTACTTCAACCACCTGTGGGAAAGTTCGTCAAAATAGCACCACGCAAAAATACTTAAAAGGATTATACTGGCAATTCCATAAAACGATCTTAGATGAAAATAATAACCGTTAAGCTACCAGAGCAATTTCTGGAAGCAATAGACGAGCTGGTCAACACTGGAAGGTATGAGTCCAGGAGCGAAGTAATAAGAGCTGCGATAGGAGAGTTTATTAGAAAAGAACTCTGGATTAAAGAGTAGTGCGTGATGACGGCTGGTATTTATGAACGGTGAATTAAGACACCAATGCTGACAAAGATAAGATTTTTTAAATGTGGGAGCCTTCAATGTAGCGTGGTACTTAACGAAGGAGACGTAGTGACCATATGGATCGACCCCAAGAGGGTTTTTCTGGCAAAGCTTGTAAAGGGCAAGAGGCTGGACACCGACAAGGGTTACATCCTACACGACGACATAATAGGCAAGGAATACGGTGACGTGTTAAAGCTCTCGAGGGCTACAGCGTACCTCCTTAGGCCTATTCTAGAGGACATTTACCTCGACTTAAGGAGGCCATCTCAAGTCTTGTACCCTAAAGACGTAGCTTACATGATTTACTCGTCGAGCGTGGAGCCCGGGAGCGTTGTAATAGAGGCGGGCACGGGGTCAGGGTTCCTGACCATTTCCCTGGCACACTTCTTGGGAAAGGAAGGGAAGGTAATAACTTACGACGTAAGGAGGGACATGCAGGAAACGGCAAAGTTTAACGCCAGCGTCCTAAATTTGCAGGACAGGATAGAGTTTAAGCTTAAGGATATAAGGGAGGGCTTTGACGAGAAGGGCGTAGACGCGGTGTTTTTAGACATGCCAAGCCCTTGGGAAGTTGTAGAGAAGGCCTATGAAGCCTTAAAGCCATCGGCGACTCTGATCGTTTTCGTTCCTACCGTAAATCAAGTGGAGAAGACTTACTTGGAAATGGAAAGGAAGGGGTTCGTGGAGATCCACGCAGAAGAGCTAATCCTGAGAGAGTACAAGGTCAAAGAGGGCGCCACTAGACCAAAGAACGTCGGTATTACCCACACTGGATACATAATAAGGGGAAGGAAATCAATAAAAACCTCATGAATTCTATCTATATAGTGGCTGGATTATGAGCGAGGCAAAGCTCAGCGTTTACGCTAGGCTGATCGTCAACTTTGAGAACGACATCAAGAACGTGAAATCTGAGGTAGCTACAGACGCGAAAAACCTCATAATGCTATCCCAGACTCTCTCCCAGCAGTTGTCGGCAATAGCAGAGGAGGCTTTAAAGGAGATCTCGAAGTCCATTGAGGACGAAAAAGCTACTGAAATAGACAAGATAAGGAAACAATACATGAACGAAAGGGAACAGAAACTGAGGCAAATAAAGACGTCGGCGGAGAAAAACCTCGAGAAGGCCATCTCTGAGGTAATATCTGCCCTAGGTGAAGCATTCAAATGAGTGTTCCAGCGCTGGCTTACTTGACGTCAATCTCGCGTAACTTTAAGGCAAAGACGCTGACTAAGGGAACGATAAACGAGATACTCTCGGAGTCAGACTGGAAAAATGCTGTAAACATTCTGAAGGAGAGGAACTACTTAGAGGAGACAAGTGACAACTTTGAGGAAATGGAGTTCTTAATAAAGAAAAATACGATCGAGAACCTCCTCCAACTGGGAAACCTCAGCATGTCAGTAAAGACCTCTCACGATATAGTCAACTTGTACTATTACGCTGTCACGTTAGACGAGTTTGAGAGCCTAATAGCGTCAGTGGAGAACGGAGTAGAACTTAGGTCAAGGTTTTTCCCAAAAGTCGTAGACGCAAAGCCCACAAACGTAAACGAGTTATTGAACGTAGTTAGGGATACGATTCACGGTAAGGCCCTTCAATACGCACTGGGCAAAAACCCAAAGAACTTGTCGCAGTTAAACTCTTATTTAGACTACTTCTTCATCTCGGAACTGACTAAGATAACAGAAGGGTTAAGAGGTGACTGGAAGTCCTTCGCTGACGGCATTTTGTGCGGATACAAGGACTACTACACGGTTAGCTTGGCTTTAAGGCAGAAGGTCCAAGAGGAGATTCACTGTAAGGTAAGCGTAGACACTATTAAGGACTTGATGAACGCTAGGTCCAACGAAGAGGCTTTGGACACCCTTAGGAGGTTACCTTACGCTAGGTCAATGGACTTCTCCAGCGTTTACACTGCACTTTCAACGTTACACAGAGTGGCTAGAGTCCAGGCCAGAAATGCCTCGCTGAACGCATTTATGGGCTCCCCCTTTACTCCAGTTACAGCTCTAGCAATAGCCGAGTTACTGAAGCTGGACATGGAAGACCTAATAACGATACTCAATGGACTCAAGCTAGGACTACCGCAAGAGAAAATAAAGGCAAAGTTGTCACTGGAGCTAGTCTGACAGAACAGATGCCCTCAATTCCTTAAATATTTTGTCGTCCACGATGTACTTGTTTTCTGCCTTTATGATTGTTACCTCCGGAAACCTTGGAGGTTCGGGCATTTCTTTTATTGGCTTTTCTTTGCCAAGGTATATCCACTTCAGCTTACCGTTTATCCTTTCCAACTTGTACCAGTACTTTCCTATGTAGAAATACCTCTTACCACCCTTGTTGACCACGTGGAAGGGCTTCAAGTAGACGTTATACTCCTTAATCTTTGAGTTATACTCGTACACAAGTTCCTTGAACCTCGTTATCACGTCGTCAAATTCTCTCTCATTCAATGCAACAAACATATGAAGGGATATACGCTTATTTTCAAAAGGTTTGAGAGTTATATATGTGGTATAACTATGAACTATAGAGAACTAGGTACTACTGGCATTAAGGTCTCTGAAATAGGATTGGGGTTGTGGAGCGTAGTCACTGACTGGTGGGGAAACCCATACAAGGGGGAAGACCTACTTAGAGAGTCCTTCAGTAAGGGGATTACCTTTTACGACACTGGAGACATTTACGGCGAAGGTAGGGCAGAGGAAATAATAGCGAAGGCTCTAGGTAATAAGAGGGACCAAATTGTAATCCTTACTAAGATAGGTTACGATTTCTACAATAAGGTTAACGGTAGAGCTGTCCACAACTTCTCAGTAGATTTCCTAGAGTTCGCCTTTTCCCAGTCGTTAAAAAGGTTGAACACAGATTACGTCGACGTTTTGATGATCCACAACCCAAAGATGGAGATCATAAGGAGAAAAGATGTCTTCGGCTTTCTCCTTTCCTTAAAAAACGAAGGAAAGGTTAGGGCAATAGGGGTAGCCTTAGGCCCAACGTTGGGATGGGGAGAGGAAGGGAAGGAGGCGATAAGGATGGGATACGAGGCTCTGGAGCACATATACAACTTGATCGAACAGTACCCTGGGAGAGAACTCCTAAACTACCGCATAGGCCACGTAACGAGAGTGCCTCACGCGTCGGACGCGTTACTGGAGAGGAGGTGGCCAATTACCTACGACAAGAGCCTCCACAGAAGCCTCAAGAAGATCGAGTGGATTAGGACTGCAGTGGAGAGAAGCCAGAACCTCCTGAAGTTCGCCGGGGAAAAGGGGATGACCCTCTCCCAACTGGCCTTGAAGTTCGTACTTTACAATAGGAACGTATCCACGGTCGTGCCCAATATAACGAACCTTGACGAACTGAACGAGTTCCTAAAGGTGGAGGAGCTACCGGATCTAAAGGAGGACGACATGAACTTCATTGAGGACTACTACAAAAAGTACTACAAAGACCTTAACGAGGAGAGCATAGAGGAGACCAAGATCTATAAGTGAGTGGTTCCCTATTTGTCTGTTCATTGACGTCCAGTGTAGTACTCTAAGAATTTCCTAAAAGCCCTGGCCCTATGCGAGTACTTATTTTTCTCATCCACGGTCATTTCAGCAAATGTCTTGTCACTTCCCTCAGGAGCAAATATAGGGTCGAAACCGAAGCCCTTCTCCCCTGAAGGCCTCTCGGTTATCCTTCCGTAGA
Organism: Candidatus Aramenus sp. CH1; assembly: GCA_022678445.1. Lineage (NCBI taxonomy): Archaea > Thermoproteati > Thermoproteota > Thermoprotei > Sulfolobales > Sulfolobaceae > Candidatus Aramenus > Candidatus Aramenus sp. CH1. The sequence goes on from JALBWU010000009.1 coordinate 35,010, forward strand.
CTTTCCCGCTAAATGTCCTTACCTCCCTCTCATCGACGTAGCATATAACAGTCTCAAAGTACGCCTGTCTCTGCTTTACGCCGCTCATTAACCTTAAAATCCCATCTATGTCGAGGGTTTTCTTCACGAAGTTGGTGTAAGGACCAGGGAATCCCTTTAGCTCTTCGATGAAGAGCCCACTGTCGTCAACCACCAGTGGTACCCTATACATCTCGAAAAGGAGGAGGGCAGAGTAACGGGCCACATCCTCCAGCGAGTCGGTCTGTATCTCAATTTTCTGCGCGTTTAGCATCTCTAGCTTTACTCCGTATTCACCTGCGATGTGAGACATCTCCTCAAACTTGTGCGCGTTACTTGTTACTAGCCTTACTACGTCTTTCCTCAACATATCTTCCCCTCATCCTAATTTCCCTTACAGTATCGAGTACTTCCTTGTAATTTGGGATTTCGGTGGAGTAGCCTGTAACAAATCCCTCAAAGAGGTGATCCTTTGCTTCTGGGTGGACGCTCTCTAGCGACCTTAGCAGTACGTGAACGTCGGTCGCGAAGTCCTCTACGTCGTTCGTTCTCTTAGATAGGCCAAAGTCTATCACGAATAGCTCACCGTTGTCCTTTAAGATCAAGTTGTTGGTGGTCAGATCTCCGTGTGCGATGCCTGCCCTATGTAGTTTACCCGCGATCTGCCCTATCTTCTCCCCCAGCGCTCCGAGTCCTTCCTCGTCCAATTTCCCCTCATTTATGTAGTCCCTGATTACAGCGCCTTCCACAAACTCCATGACTATAGTAAAGTTAGCTAGATCCACGAACAGTACAGCTGGGGCGTTTATCCCGGCCTTCAAAACGCTGTAAATTGTCCTAGCTTCGTACATGGTCCTCTGCTCGTTGATCTCCCTGTCCAACTTAGGATCCCTATACGACTTCGATACCCTCTTCTTGAAAATAGCGTGTATGCCCAGGAAATAGCCTTCGTATATTACAGACTCCGCCCCCCTTTTAATTAGTCTTAAGCCCTCCAAGGTACGGGTACCTCGTCGATCCGCCATCTAGGCCTAATGTGGGAGTTCCCCACGTCCACGAAAACTCCGTGTTTTCCCGCTAGCAGTCCCGCATAGGCTATCATGGCGCCGTTATCACCTGCAAATGCCGGAGGCACAATCTTCACTTCTGCATCCCACTCCCTAGCTAAGTCCTCGAGCTTCTTCCTCAAACTCACGCTCGCTGCTACTCCACCTACTATCATGACCTCTCTTTTCCCAGTTAAAGCCATGGCTCTCTCAGTCGCCTCTAATAGCATGTCGAAGGCCACTTCCCTTATGCTGTAACACACGTCGTGGAGGTCGTATTTCCTTGCTGCCTTCAATGATGCAGTTAAAAGCCCAGAATACGACATATCTTGACCCTTCACTACGTAAGGCAACTCAATTAGCTTTCCCCCTTGATCCGCGCATATGTCTATAACGTGTTTGCCGTTTACTACGTAAGGTGGAGCAAGTCCTACTTCCCTGGAGAAGACGTCAATTAAGTTCCCTAAGGCTATGTCCAGCGTCTCTCCAAAGACCCTGAACCTACCCTCGTAGAACGTAGTTATTATAGTGTTACCTCCAGATAAATACAAAATTAAAGGGTCTTTCGCGCCAGTAGTCAAATACCCGATCTCTATATGCCCGATACCGTGGTTTACTGGGACTAGCTTTTTATCGAACTTGAGCGCCAAAGTCCTCGCCACTACTGCACCTACTCTCAACGCTGGGCCTATGCCTGGACCTAGAGCCACGGCAATGTAATCCACATCTTTTATAGAAACGCTCGCCTCTTTAAGAGCCTGACTTATGACATCTGCTGCGACAGTAGCGTGGTGCCTCGCTAGGTCTGTAGGCTTCATTCCGCCATTTTTCGGGATGTAAGTGTCCCTAACGTTTGAAAGTATGTACGGTCTCTCGTCAGTTACTATTCCAACCCCAAAAGTGTGGGCTGTGGATTCAATCCCAAGAACTAACATACCTTACTTTTTCCCCGTGACAAACTCTGTATACCCACACTTACCGCAGGCCCATCTCTCCCTGGGCTTCAAGTGGTGCCCCATTACACTTCCGCACCTTGGACATTTTTTGTTCTTCAGTTTGACCTTGCCGTCCACTATTTCGTAATAAGTCCTAACTGAGGCCTTAACCTTGTTTTTGCTCGCCACTCTGCTCACCACCTTGCTTCTTTCCTGTTCCTCTCTCTAATAAATGCTTTGGTTCATACTTTTCTAAATTTTCTTTTTTATCGTAAATATGAACCCTAGCCTCGCTTATGCCAGCCCCATATTTGGTGAAGATCTTCCTCACAACCACTAGTTCCTCCGGCTTACCTAAAAACTGAGCTATCGCCTTCCTTAGTTCTTCCCTAGATGGAGTTCCCACACCTATGTGGAAAAGTTTAATCGCGATCTCCCTTCTCTCAATTACCTTGTTAAAGGTATCCCTCTCAACAACGCCCTGTACCTTGTCCGAAACCTTAATCTGCTGAGTTTGACTCATATCGTCATTAATACAAAAATGATGGTTTTAAGAGTTACGCAAGTCGTTTATTATGTCTTCGGCAACTTTCTTCCCTGAGAGAACCATGGCGCCGAATATAGGCCCCATTCTGGGCAAGGACTTCACCTCACACACTGCCATCCCAGTAGTGTACAGCCCCTCGGCAACCTTACCAGCGTTCTTTACCACCAGCTCCTCTGCGACCTCGCTGTATGCCGATTTTTCCCCTGGGATCACGATACCTAACTCCGGGATTTTCCTCGACGCCACAGAGAGGATTTCCGCGTCATGTCCGGTCGCGTCTACTACTGCTTTAGCCGATACGAAGAGCGGATCCACGTGCAGCCCAGACATCTGCGTTGAGGTCCACTCTACTGCCACTCCGGCCACCCTTAACGGGTTGTCCCTGAAGATCACGTCGTCTACGTTTATTCCATGTATAACCTTCGCCCCAGCGTCTATAGCTGCAGCTCCAAGCTTTGCCATAAACTCGGCTGTGTCTACAATGAAAACTCCCTCCTCTGCTTCCACAAGCTTCACTTTCCACTCCCTCAGTAACTCGTCTGCGGGGCTCTCTATTACTATCTTGTGGAAGTTCATGGCGCCACCCCCTATCCCACCGCCGAAGCTTAACCTCCTCTCGAAAACCACCGTTTTCAGTCCGGCCTTAGCAGTGAAGTAGGCTGTAGCCAGGCCAGAAGGTCCTGCTCCAACCACTATAACGTCGCTATCCACTATGCTGTACCAATCCTCAAAAGTGTACTTAAGGATGTACCTGCTTATCTTCACTTCATCTACCTGCTTAATCCTAATGCTTTGCATAAGTACTAATCGCTATAAGCATCTTATAAACTAATTTAAATTGACTTTATTGTGACAATACATAATAATGCTGTGGCTCACTTTAATGCATGCCGTTTCAGATAAAGACTGGGATAGGAGGATTTAGATGCGACTGGTGCGGTAAGATTGTGAGGGAAAACCCTATAGTTGTGAAGACGTGTTGCAACAATAAACCGTGGACTTTTTGTAGTAGGGAGTGTTATTCTCAATGGACAAGGGAATGGATGAGAAGACAGGAACAGAGGACAGGGCAAAGAAAAAAGCAGTTGTTATAGGGATAACAGGGGCAAGCGGAATAGTATACGGATTAAGAGCAGTGGAGTCCCTCTCACTGATGGGCTACCCTGTGTATGCATTGATCACGAGGGGAGCGTTAAAGGTAGCAGAAAAGGAAAACTCCATGGACTTATTTAAGGAAGTATCCAAACACACTAGAAACGTATTCATGGAAGAGGAGATAGACGCCCCTACCTCAAGCTCTAGCTTCCTCGTGAACTCCAAGGGAATGGCAGTAATTCCCTGTAGTATTAGGACGCTAGCAGAGGTCGCCCACGGAATTGCCTCCAATTTAGTCACTAGAACCGCGATAAACTTCATAAGGATGAGAAAAAGACTAACCCTAGTCCTCAGGGAAACCCCACTTGGTCCTCTGGAACTAGAAAACGCCTTAAAACTTTCTAGGATGGGAGTTGTAATACTACCCGCTTCTCCCGGTTTTTACTCTAGGCCTAAGACTATTGACGACATGATAAACTTCGTAGTAGGCAAAACACTTGACTCCTTGAGGATAGAAAACGACTTGTACAAGAGGTGGTCTAGATGAAGTCTACGTCTTTCTTACCTAGCTTCTTTGATAGGAGCTCCTTAAGCTTGTTATCGTAGTCCTCCTCCCTCAATTCCCTCTCTATGTCGTCCTTACTGCCGTCCCTCTTGTTCACGGCGAAAGCACACTTATTGCCAGGCAGTAAGGCCCTCTTTTCACAATAGGCGTACTGACAGTCTCCGGTTATGCACGTGTCTCCTACCCACCTGCAGTATCCAGCTTTATAGGGGTTTCCCTTGACGTACTTTGTCTGGATCATTAATGCCCTCTTGTTACACCTAAAATATGGACATAAGTAGTTACATTTATCTCCCAATGGAAGGGGTTTTGGCTCGTCTTCCACGTATTGACCTCTATGCCTTGACTCTCTCTCGTTAAAATTACTTCTCACTACAAACCCCCAACGCTATTGTCTATAATCTACTTACATTTTCACCCATTTAAATATTATGTATCTTATGTTCCTAGTGTTTAAGTTAACTATGGCGAGAACCAGCTTTTTCCTGGTACTGTGGGAGACCCTGCCGAAGCTCATGAGCTCGTGGGCAAATAGCTTGGCGTTCTCGTCTAAGACTATTACCACGTATGGGGCATGCTCAATCCCCGGACCTAGGTTGTACACTGCGAAGTCGGCGCCGAACTTTATCCCGGACCTAACTACGAATCCCCTCTTCCTCAAATCCTCGTAGACCGCGTAGAGGATCTCGAACTTGTTAATGATGTTCTTTGCATAGTCATATAGCTCCTTATCGCTCAAGGATTTCCCATCGGAGTACACTTCGAGTAGGTTCTTCTTTGCTAGGTAAACCCCCTCTATTAAGGACAGCTCGAGGGGTCTCTCTAACTCTTCCTCCTTTTTAGGCTTGGACACGCCTATCGGCTTACCGTAAAAACCTCCGTTGTAGATCCCCTTAGCCTCTTGTGGATCCGGAACGACGATCCTATCGTAAAGGAGGTACCCCTTAGCCGGCATCACATCCTCCCAAAGGCTATGTAGGTAATGTCGTTCGCCACGTCCCTTATCAAGTCCTCGCTGTCCTCTAGTCTGTCTACAATGTCCTTCATAAGCATTACGTATATCAAGTCATCGTACTTGGCCTCGAACAGCTTCAGCTCTACGTTTCTATACAAGTCGTCTACCTCTTCCTCTAGCTTAAGCACGTTCCTGGAACTCTCCACCGACTTCTTCGCGTTAATGGACAAGCTCTTTATAGCCTCGATAAGGTGGGTCAAGGAAGCCAATATCTTCTCCGACATCACTACGGTGAACTTGTAGACTATCTCGTTGAGTTCCGTACCCCTCGCCAGTAGGACGCTCAGCCTATACGCGCTAGCATCTATGTTCTGCGATATCTTTTCCAGCCTATCGAGGATGGCAAAGTACAGGTCCTTGTCGTCTAGGCCCTCCTTGACCTTTACGATGTACTCGCCCAGCAGGTACTTCTCGTTTTCCACGCTGTTCTTTATCCCGTTTATCTTAGCGTAGGCCTGCATGGGGTTCCGAGTCTTGACTGTGAGGAACTCGTAGAATACCCTGATCTCGTCTATTAGCTTAAGCGTTATCTGTTGCATCTTTTCCTCCAAGGTCATGTGGGCGATACTCATTGTGTAAGAAAAGTAATAATGGTTTAAAAACTAAGCTTAGAGAGGGAGCTCATAGCTTCGTTTAGTTGCTGTATATCCTCGTTTATGCCTAGGTCTTGCCCAGACTTTTTCATAACGTCGTTTAAGTTGATCAACAGTTCCCTCTCGTCTCTAAAGCCCACGGTAGAAAGGTAGCTCACTATGCCTATGCTCTCCTCCTTGACCTTTGGGTTGCTTACTTGGGAGATGTTCTCCATTATAATCATAGCCCCTTGGATTAAGCTCTTCCTGACCCTCCTTATCCTCCTTAACAGCCTGGTTGCCCTCTCGTAGTCTGGCCTATTTATGGCAATCAAGTTCTCAATCTCTTGTAGGTAGAGCGAATGATCCTCTACGTACTGCTCAAAGTCCTTGAGCACCTTGAGGACCTTAACCTCGTTCTCGTTCACTGTATTACCCTCAGAGTGACAGTGCTATTGTCCTCTAAACCCAGCTTTACCATGTCGTTTGGGTTTGCCCAGACCTCGATCTCCGGTAACCCCTCCTGAGTTATAGTACTTAACTCCAGCCTTTTGCCCTTTACCGATATTTCCACCTTCCCCTTAACGCCTATGTCCTTTGCCAACTTCACGGAAATTATAAGCGTTCCTTCCTCTACTTCTCCCTTCTTCCTAATCTTCACCCTCTTCTCCTTCAATGGGGCCTTCTTTTCGCCCTTCAAGGCAGAGGCTGGGGGAACTACGTTAACTAGGGCCTTTATGTTAACCTTCTCCTTCTCTTCTTTTTCGCTCAACTACCCTCACCTGCTTTTTCGATAGGCTCTCCACTAAATAGTTTCTCCAAAGCGGTAGTTAACTTTTCCTCTTTAACTCTAACCTGCTTCCACGTGTCCCTATCCCTTATAGTAACCGTGCTGTCCTCTAAGGTCTGCGGGTCCACAGTCACAGCATAAGGCACTCCTATCTCATCCACTCTAGCATATCTCCTCCCTATGCTCCCCGAATCGTCGTAGACCGCGTCGAACTTCTCCTTAACCTTCAAGTAAATCTCCTTTGCCTTTTTCACCAAATTTTCTCTCTCAAGTAGGGGAAATACTGCAACTTCGTAGGGGGCTACCTCCCTGGGGAGGGAAAGGACTATCCTGCCCTTCTTTTCGCTGTAAGCGTTGAGGACGCTCAAGAAAAAGCACCTCTCCACTCCAAAGGAAGGTTCAACTACGTGTGGAATGAACCTCTTCCCAGTCTCCTTCTCTTCCCTCTCAGTCACTACGACGTAATCTGAGACCTTCTTTCCGTCTATGGTGAAACCAGTAGCGAGTATCTGCTCTATTTCCTCTGGCGACTTGTTGGCCACCTTAGTCATGAACTCCTTCACGAACTCCTTGCTCTCGTTGTTCAACTTGTCCTTGTTTATTATCACGGCCTTTCTCTTCACAGCCCTAGGCTCAAGGTACTTCTTGAACACAGAGAGGTCCTGACCACTGAACCTGGCGTGCCTACTTAAGTCGTAGTCTCCCCTATATGCATGCCCAGATATCTCCACCCTCTCCCCCTTTACTACTGCTATTTGGTCAAAGGTCTGCCTTGAGTAGTGTGCCCTCTCCTGTGGAAGCTTCTCCTCGAAAAACGTGTTGGAGATTCCAAGGGCCTTTACAAACCTGTTGGCTGTTGCCATCCAATATGCCATCCAAGGGTTTACCACCACCTTTTCGCCCACTAGCTCCTTTACCTTGAACTTGGTGACCTTCTCCTCCCCCTTGGCCTTGTCCTCTGCTCTCCATATGTTGATTTCATCCTCCTCGAACCTGTACAATGGCACTTCGTCGTCTTCTGGGTCGAAGAAGAACTCTACTTCCATGATGGTGAACTCCCTCATCCTTATCAGCCCTTGCCTTGGGGATATCTCATTCCTCGCCACTCTCCCAACTTGGGCTATGCCCAGCGGTAGCCTCTCCCTACTTACCTCGTAGACCTTTCTGAAGGAAGTGAACATCCCCTGCGCCGTTTCGGGCCTAAGGAAACCAGTGCTACCACTGTAGGGACCAATGTTGGTAGAGAAGAGGAGGTTAAACGCTCTAACATCTCCCAGATCCCCTCCACAAGAGGGACATTTGACGTTCTTCTCCTTTATTAGTTGGTTAAGTTCAGAGATAGATAGTCTCTCCACGTTTACCTTCAGTACGTCCTCTACTAAGTGATCCGCCCTGTAGATCCTGTGACACTTAGTGCACTCTACTATAGGGTCAGTAAAATTGTCTACGTGGCCGCTAGCTTCAAGCACCTTGTAAGGCGTTATAATCGGAGTCTCTACCTCTACCACGAACTCCTTGTTGTCCTCCACAAAGTACTTTCTCCATAAGTTCACTATCTTGTTCTTTATCCTAACCCCAATAGGTCCTATGTCGTAGAGCCCCCCTACTCCGCCATATATCTCGTACGAGGGCCAGAAGAGCCCCCTCCTCTTTGCCAGTTCTATTACTTTCTCTACTTCGCTCACAAGCCTCTATGAGTGAAGCCAAACTTATAAATTTCTTCAGCCCGAATAGTTGCATGGACGACGCACGGCTTCTTTACTTAAATGAGACGTTGAGGAAGTTCGCTGGCTTTTCCAAAGCTAACTCTCCCTTTGTGATCTTGGGTATACCAATGGACGTGACCAGCAGCTTTAGGCCCGGAAGCAGGTTTGCCCCTAGCTCCATTAGAGAGGTAGCCCAATACATCGAGTTCTTCTCCATTAGGACAGGGGTGGACATGGGAGAAATCGGCTTCAACGACGCAGGTGACGTAATTCTCCACCCCTCAGACGTTGAGGAGAACGTGAGGAGGATCTCAGAGGTCGCGAGCTACTTTAAGGACAGGGGAAAGGTGCTAATAACCATAGGCGGAGAGCACACGGTGACGGTAGGGACCACGAAGGGAGTGGACGCTGACTGCGTCCTCAGCTTTGACGCTCACCTCGACCTCAGGGACGAATACATGGGCTACAAGTACGACCACGCCTGCGTGATGAGAAGGATAAGCGAGAGGGGGGTGAAGGTCTTTGAGGTCGGTACTAGGGCGGTAGGCAGGGACGAAATAGAGTACGCAAACTCCGCCGGAATACCGTTCATGACCTCGCACCAAGTGAAGCTAGTCGGGCCTAGGGAAGTGGCTAAAAAGGTCTCAACGCACTTCAAGGAATGTAAGAGGATATACGTAACGTACGATATGGACGGAATTGACCCAGCATTTGCTCCCGGAGTTGCGACTCCAGAGCCTGAGGGCCTAGACCCATCAACGGTGCTCGACATAGTTAGCCTGGTTGTTGACAAAAGGGTTGTCGGGTTTGACGTGGTGGAGGTCTCTCCTCCCTACGACCCCTCTGGGATAACCTCAGTGCTGGGAGCAAAGCTAATAATGGAAACCGCAGCCCTAATAGCTAAGGCGTCTAAACAGCCTTAATTACCTTGACTGTTGGCCTCCTTATCATGTATATTATGTTATAACCGCAGTAGGGACACCTCACTCCGGGGAGGACCTTAAGCTTCTCTTCGTCGAAGGTCTTCCAACATCTACCACATCTGTATTTGTCCGCCATGGTAATATACACTCCGTTTTCATGTTTTAAAGCTAATTCTAATAGAAAAGCTCAAAAAGGGGTTGTCACAGAAAGTATTATTGGCAATATGACAGATAACTTGTGTGGAGGACTTCCACCAGAAATATGTGAGCAGTTAAACAAAGAAGAACAATTTATTAAGGTAAAATTAGAAAAAAGGAGATACGGTAAAGAGGTAACTGTGATAGAAGGGATCTCTGACTCAGATGCGGAATTAAAAAAGATTGCCTCGGAACTCAAGTCCAGGTTAGCCGCAGGAGGTACAGTGAAAAACGGCAGGATAGAAATACAAGGCGATCACAGGGAGAAGGTAAAGGAGCTACTAGTTAAGCTAGGCTTCCCAGAGAGCAATATAGTTGTGATAGAGTAAAACACTGAGCTGGAAAACTAAGAACAATTTTAAAAAAGTGAAAGATTTTAAGGTTATTGATTCTGGATAGGTATCTTCAATTCTTGGGTTAACTCCTTGTACCTGTTCCTTACAGTAACTTCCGTCACTCCAGCTACTTGGGCTATCTCTTTCTGAGTCCTCCTCTCGTCGTTGAGGAGGGCAGCGATGTAGATCGCGGCTGCGGCAAGCCCAGCTGGATCTTTTCCGGCCGTGAGGCCCACGTTCTTTCCCTTCTCAAGGATCTCAGCTGCTAGCTTCATGGTGGCCCCGCTTAAGCCCAAAAGTGAGCCGATCCTGGTGACGTAGTCCTTGGGGTCTGACACTGGAACCTCCACGTCGAGTTCCCTCAACAACAGCCTATAGCACCTAGCGACCTCCTTCCTGTTAGCTTTGGTGTACTGGGCTATCTCGTCCAACGTCCTAGCTATCTTCATCCTCCTACACGAGGCATATATGGATGCGGCTACGACGCTCTCTATGGACCTTCCCCTCACTAGGCCCTTCTCTACCGCCTTCCTGTAAATCAGTGCAGCCTCGTCCTTGACGGACTTAGGGAGGCCAAGGAGATTGCCTATCCTCTCGAGCTCGTTCATGGCTTGGGCTAGGTTCCTGTCTATGGAGGACTGTATCCTTGCCCTTACTTGCCACTTCCTCCACCTAAGTACCTCCAGCCTCCTCTTTGGGTCTAAGTTTCTGCCTATGGCATCCTTGTCCTTCCAGTCAATCAGCGTCGAGAGACCTCTGTCGTGGATGGTGTTGTTTAAGGGTCCTCCTACCCTACTCCTTTTCTCTTTTTCCTCAGGGGTAAAGGCCCTCCACTCTGGGCCTTGGTCGACGATCCTGTCCTCTATTACCTCTCCTGTCTCAGTACATATGTACTCGCCTCTGTCTGCGTCGAAAACTATTTTATCCGGAGGACAGATTGACGTATTGGACTTAGAATCCTGTTCGTTAACCACCTGACTCACCCGATCTAAAAGAAGGGTTCAACAGACGAAACCCTTATAAATCTTTCTTTTTTCTCTCTTATAAATCTTTCTATAAGTTTTTAAAGGATTTCCACTTAAATCTCTCGACAAATAGAAAGTATTGGAGTAAGGGTTATGTAGAGGAACCTCTCGAGAACGTGTAGGTTCTGATCGTTACTGGCAATGCCTTTCGATAGGACAGCTTGGAAATAATTGCAACGCCAACGTGGGCTTTTGCCACATTTCAATTTTTACATAAGCCTTGATGACAATCAATGTTTTTAGCTGTACGTCCTCCAAAAGCGTGCAAGAGACATAAGACTTTCTCAAAAGGACAAGGAATATTCGGTGGAGGTGCGCGTTTTTCCAGTCTAGAAGATCAAGGGGGCAGTATTAGGGAACCTTACATCAGCCATTTAAACGAAGTTGTGATGTTCTAACTGACTTCCTCCCCGCCATGCGAGGGTTCCCCTCATCGATTCGTGTCTACATCTCTCATTTGAGGGGCAGTCGAGAGGCTCAGAGAACCCCTCCCATAAAGATTCATAATTGCAATAACATCCCTATCATTCTCATAACCACGACTTTCACATTTAAAATACCTATGAGAAACCTCAATCATTTAATTACCACACTTAGGACAATGAGTAGAAGAATGATGAGGATCAACATAAATAACACTCAAACCACTCTTCCTAGCCTCCCAACCAATCCAATACTGAATACGAGAATACTGCATCAAATACAACCTATCCCTAAACCTTTTACGCAAATCCTCAAGAAAAATAGCATCACCCGTTAATTTAGCAACATCAACGACCCACTTACCAATTTTGCTGAGTCCTCCAAAATATTCCTAGCCTTTCTATGATAAGACCTGCTCAATATCCTATCATTCTCCCTCCATCTTCTATTGTATTTCTTCTGCAAACCCTCAGTCAATTCCATAAAATGGCGAGCATCGTCCAAACGAGTCGAAATCCTAACATAACTTATGTCACCCTTGCCAACAACAACTTCTCCCATGTTTACGTCTACAGCAACACCGTCCTCTTTGTAGTCCTTGAGTTGCCTTCAAAAATACTTTACCATTCCTTAAAACCAACCTAGCCTAATCTCCCAATCCTTGTAAAACGATAGATTCCTAGGATATCCTAGAATTGGCAATTCACCTACGTCCCTAACCTTCATATCGTCAAGGTTTAGCTTAAATGAGATCCTAGGAGTTAAAACTGACGCTCTTCTTACCCTAGGATACCTACCGCGCTTGGGATTCTTCAACCAACCCTTGTATACTATTGCGTCACGGTAGCAATCTTGAGCCAAGGGTGAAGGCTAAACCTCTCTTTTAACAACTCATAGGTAGCGTTGTGGACTTTCCTTAATCCATTTTCTTTATTCTCTTTAAGCCACGAGAGGACGTATCTCAACCCTTTCTCGTAATTTGAAGGGCAAGTAGGGGAGGGTGGGGGGAATCACAAGGCTAATTGTGGCCACGATTCCTTTCCCCTTCTTGCTAGCTCCCCTACTCACAAAATTGAGAAAGAGGGAAATGATTTTTAAACTTTGTTATTCTCACGTAGACGAAAATTTTCTTATCATTCCTTTTTACATCCCGCCCTGCGAGGCTTTCATTATTTTGTAACTCTCCTCTTGGAAGACTTTAATATAAGCAATTACACCGGAGATTGTCTTGAACGCCAGCCTCCCGTAACTGTGTAGCTCGACGCTGACGTGGGCTAGCCCACTGGCCTTTTCGACTACCTTGTAGTGGTGTCTAGGGAGGACTGCAATGAGCCTTTCGTGTTGCGAAGAGACTTTCCTAAGGAACGGTACTAAAAGCTCTGAGAACTCCTCCTTTTCCGCCTCGCTCATCTTAGCAGGAGGATAATCGTAGGAGTTAAAGGGGTAGCACTCCTCCAACTCCTTTGGTACGAGTAACATGGGCTCAGAGACAGAATACACTTGAACCTTCTCTTCTAGCCCGTACTTCTTGAGTAGTGCATACGCTAGTCTGTGGGTGGCCGAACGGCTGTAGGGCTTCACTGAGGTGCAAGGTAAGAACATTGCGACAGCTTTGTCGCTCTTCCACGTCGTCAAGAAGTACTCGTGCCACGCTTTTACGACGGGGTGCTTAAACAAGTCCACTCCGTTGACCTTGATCACGGGGTCTCTAGTCGACGGTAAGTAGCTATAGAGCCTTTCGCAAGCAGAGCTCATTTACCTCCTCCTCTGGGTCTTCCAACTCTTTAGAGTACGCGATTAAGGGGTTATCTCCCTCATATTCCGAGCGCAACAGTACCCAAGCATTGACCAAAGCCCTCCCCTTCCAGTGGTCCAACTTGGGAGTAAATGGGAACCTTGTCCTTTCCAGAAAGGAAAGCAACGCCTCTACCTCGTCATGAGTGGCCCTCTTAGCCTTCCACACTATCTTCTTGTCACCCACGTACCTCTCGCCTAGGCCAGGGATTAACACCATGCCGTGTATTGCCTTTATTCGATAAGTCGACGTGTCTACGCTGTCCGCGTCGTAGAATAACTTCCTCATGAAGGGCGAGCCTGCGCCTAGGACGTGTATTCTTCCTTTCCACTCATTTCTCAATAGCCTGTATGTCGCTATAGCTAGCTTCTTCCCTCCACCTCCATTCAACGAGGGCGGGATTATTCCCCCAAAGGCTACTGTATCTGTATATTGGGAGTAAAAATCTATAGCTTTTCTAATTGACTCAACGTCGTAAGCGTGGATTACGGGTATTACCCTCTTTTCTAGTCTAGAGTATAAGTATTCAAAGTGTTTAAAGTTTAGGTTAGACGGTTTTTTACAAGGAGAAGAGGGTATGTCGAGGCTCATGTAGTAATGGGCATCAAGCATCTTATATTTTTCGACGACACTGTCAAGATTTACAGAAATGCCTTTAACCATTATCTGATATCCACCAGAGTCCACCCATGTCTCGTTACTCCAAGAAATGCTATTCCAATTTAATTGGTTTATCATTAATGGAGTGTTAAATTCCCAAACAGGAACCCTTGTATCGGGGATACCTAGTATTACCTTCATTGCTAATTAGCCTGGTAATACTCTCGTCATAAATCCTTAGTCATACATAATACCATGGTTAAATATGTATAAAATAACGCACTAACATGTGAGAGAGAAGAGCTAAAGTTAGTGCTGATGCGTTTCCCCGTCCCATACTTTAAGCCCAACAAACTCGACCTTCAGGCAAACAACCCGTCATCACATCTCAGGTAAGGTCGAATTCCACATCGGCAAGTCTATTAGCAAAAAAGGTTATAAGTCTTGTATATTCGGCAACGTGGGACTTCCTTTATTTTCGTCTTTCATACCATGAAGGCACTATCTCAATTCCTTTTCCTGCTTTTAGTGCTACCTTCAATTGCTTCCTCATATTCACTTCACGTAAACATCCACGGAAGCGGAATTACGGTAATGATAGAGGAAGGGGATAACGTAATAACAGCGAGCAGAAACGAAACAGTGGAAGTCCAAAACGGAACAGTCTACGTCATAGCTTACACCACCCAACTTGGATACCAAGTCGAGATAAACGGAAACACCACGTACGAGACGCAAATAAATCCAAACACTACCAATTACGTTAATGTTTCACTAGTCCCTATCTTCTCGTACGTTAACATTACAATTGATGGTAACGGCGAGGTGATAGTTAAGTTCGACAACGGTTCATCTGAAATGGTCAGAAACTCAAGCTTAGTCAAAGTTATCCAGGGGACTTCGCTCTCCCTAACCCCCATACCAGGAAAGGGCTACTCGTTCTATTCTTGGTCTAACTTGTCTTCCATGTCTCCCATGTGGATTATCGCCTTTGGAAACCAGTCAATAATCGCAGTATTCGTAAAGGACAACGGATCCTCGTTTTCGTTACCCAAGTACGACGTAATGGGCTTTGGATTCCTAGGCTTGTTCGGCGCAATCTACTTGTTAAACAGAAAGAAAACATGATATATTTTTGAACTTATATTCCTGCATTTATCGTATTATATATGAATAAGTTAGCTAACAGCAAGAGCGCTTTTCTAAGGGGGTCGGCTAATCATCCCATAGACTGGTTCCCTTGGGGAGAGGAGGCCTTTGAGAAGGCGAAGAGGGAAAACAAGCCCATCCTTGTTGACGTGGGGGCAGCATGGTGCCACTGGTGCCACGTGATGGACAAGAGCTACGAGGATCCGGAGGTCGTTAAAATAGTTAACGAGAACTTCGTGGCTATCAAAGTGGACAGAGACGAGATGCCAGACCTAGACAGGACCCTCCAGAACTTGGTTTACTCGATAACCGGGGAGTCGGGCTGGCCCCTGACCGTGTTCATGACACCAGACAAAAAGGTGTTTTTCGGCGGTACGTATTTCCCTCCGGAGGACTCCTATGGTAGGATCGGACTGAAGAGGTTACTTAGGGAAATACTGAGGGCGTGGAACCAAAAGATGAGAAAAATAGAGTCCTCCTCCATTTACATCGCAAATTTGCAGACCCCCTTGCAGGGCAATGAAAAGGTGGACGTGGACGTCGTAGCTTCAACTTATTCCGCAATTGTCGGAGCTTACGACATCGAGTACGGTGGTATAGGAACCTCAGCTAAGTTTCCTCACCCCAAGATAGACCAGTTCCTTTTTGCGTATACGGCTTGGACAGGCGAGGATCTAGGGAGGAAGCTGGCGTCCTTCACCCTAAGTAGGATGTACTACAGAGGTCTGTTCGACCAGGCAGGAGGCGGGTTCCATAGGTACACAGTAGACAGGGAATGGACCACTCCACACTTTGAGAAATTACTAATAGATAACGCAGAATTAATTTACGACTACTTCAACGGGTACATTGCGACTGGAGATGCTGTGACGAAAGACGCTCTTGGCCTCACAGTCCAGTTCCTTTTGAGAGATCTCATGAGAGAGGGCAGTTTTGCAAACAGCATCGACGCAGATAGCGACGGCATTGAGGGAGGATACTACACTTGGACGGAGAAAGAGATGGACGAGGCACTAGGAGAGGAAAGCAGATACTACAAAAAGGTGTTTGGGATTTTCGAGCCAGGGGGAGAAGTAGAGGGGAGGAAAGTGCTCAAGTTAACTTACGAGATAGGGGAGATAGCAAGGAGCACTGGCTCGTCCCCTGAACAGATTATCATGAGATTACGGACGGTGAGGGAAAAGCTCAGGGAGTACCGGGACAGGACCAGGAGAAGGCCATTCGTAGACGAAAACGCCTATACTCATCCAAACTGCGTCGCCGCTGAGTCATTACTTTATGCATCCTTAATAACTGGAAAGGGAAGAGAAGAGGCTCTAGCCGTAGTCGACAAACTGGGAAAGAAAGCGAGTAGAAGGCTAGACGGCGGTGACGATGGCCTTCTCGAGGACTACGCATCAGCTCTAAACGCGTTAATTGCCGCATATGAGGTGACCTCAGACCGCAAGTACCTTCAGAGGGCCCTTGACGTGTACCAAGAGCTTAGCTCCTTTGAGGTAAACGGAAAGTTTGTGGACTCCTTAGGCAATATACCCAAGTACGACATGCCAAACGAGTCTCCGGTGTCCTCTGCGTTACGGGGGATATACAAACTAGAGCTACTCGGTTACGCCCAAGTTGGCAATAAACTAGACGTGATCTCAGGATCTGAGGACTTTACCTTCCTAGCTGGGTTGGTAAATACTTTAGGCGCATACTTGAAGGGTGGGGCTCACGTAGTAGTTGTTGACGAGAAAGACGGAAAGGCTGATGAACTGCACAGAGAAGCCCTACTTCTCTACTACCCATTCAAGGTAGTCGAGAGGGTGTCAGTGGACCACAAGGACGAGGTGAGCTCCACTGTAAGGTCCATGATAAACGAGGGAAAGGGAAGGAGCAGGGCCTTTGTATGCGTGGGGAATACTTGTAGCCTTCCAGTTACAGACGGAGAAAAAGTAAAAGCGCTGTTACGCACAAAATTAACGTGAGAGCGATGAGACTAAAGGGAGAAAATGTTCTGGTGATTGGAGTAAGCAAGGGTTTGGGTTACGCGTTAGCGTACTTCTTGGTTAGAGAAGGGGCAAACGTAATAGTAAACTCAGGAAACGTAGAGAAGCTAAAAGAGATAACCAACACGCTCAGCAAGTACGGTAACGTAAAGTACGTTGATGGTAGAATAGTAGACAAGGAGAGTGCACGTAACGTGATAGAGAGGGCTTATAAGGAGTTCGGGAACTTGGACGGGCTAGCTGTGCTCATAGGCGGCTACGTGGAGGACGACGTGCACAGCTTAAAGGGACTCGACGAGATGATAAACAACCACATAAAGTACCCGCTTTACGTGGCCTCAGAGGCCGTGAGGTTCATGAACCCTGGCTCAGCCATTGTTCTGGTGTCTGCCATAAGGGGAATAGACAAGGCGTTGCCAAACCAACTCTCCTATTCAATAGCTAAGGCTGGACTGGCCAAGGCAGTGGAAGTACTGGCTACGGAACTGGTGAAGAAGGAAATAAGGGTTGTTGGAATAGCTCCAAGCTGGATAGACGGGGAGTTTGAACCGGATAGGAATTGGAGGAAGTTGAGGAAACTAGGTGATCCAAAGGCACCTCCAGAGGACTTTGCCAGAGTAATAGTCTGGCTAATGACTGAGGAGTCCCAGTGGGTCAATGGAGTGGTAATACCAGTAGATGGGGGTGCAAGGCTATTGTGAACTCCGACACTCTAAAAGAAAGCGTAGGAGAACTATGGGAGAAGTACGTCAAGCACGATTTTGTTAAAAGGATGAAAGATGGCTCCCTGCCGCTAGAGAACTTCAGATATTACCTCATCCAGGACTCCAAATACGTTAGGGTAATGCTCAAAAGCCTCTTAAACGCTTCATCAAAGGGACCTATAGACCAGGTCTCTAAAATCATACTTAAAGTATTCCAAACCACGGACAAGGGAAGCGAGGTCCATTCCTTTTTATTGAGCCAGCTCAAGGTAACCGAGAAGGAGATCCAAGATACTGGCTACTCGTTAGTTAACTACGCTTACACTAGGCACTTGTTTTATCACTCTAACTTGGGCTGGAAGCAGTTTCTCGTAGCGTGGACTCCGTGCATGTGGGGGTACATGGAGGTGGGGGAATACGTCCTCGGTTCCCCAAACCCCCTGTACAATAAGTGGGCGGAGTTCTATTCCTCTCCACACTACAGAACGAGGGTTGAAGCCATTCTTGATGCTCTAAACTTGATAGATCTAGATGAGGGCCTCTTCAAGGTGTTTATGGACAGCGTCAATTTCGAGATAATGTTCTGGGACTCTTCCATGAGAATGGATCCTACGCCTTTCCACGGCGACTAGTTAATCCCATGTTTTTATTAGCTTTCTTTTCGCTTTTCTAAGTTTGATGGGACAGATGCAGTGGATAAAGGAGATGAGCTTCACCTTCAAGTGCGACCTCAACTCAATAACGTTTAGGTGTAACACCGGTTCCAACATACTTGAGCTAGAGTGGAGGGACAACAAGTTAAACGTCAGCCTCTTTAGCCCTACGCAAAGGGTAAACTACAGTTCTGGAAGGCTGTTTGACATGCACAACCTCTCTGTGAAGAGGGGTAAGGAGGCAGAGGACTTCCTGCGGGAGGTCTTTGCCCAGCTATCGAAGGAAATCCAGGAAGGGGCAGAAGAGCTAAAAAGCACGTACGACCTTCCTGTAGCAATCATAAAGGAATTCGCAAGGGACATGTGCAACTTCGAGTTTAGACCGTCAAAGTTCTTCGACATAGGCATCAAAGAGCTGGAAATAGAGCTAAATAAGGAGTTCCTGAAGGACAGACCGGGTCTATACTCTGAAAGAAAGCTAAAGTTACTGATAAGAAAGGAGGACAACGTCTGCTTGAAGGTGGTGTTCTGGTTGGAATCCAGGAGGAAGGAGACACTCTATTCCCCAGACTGCGTTAACTACCAGGACGTTACATCCGAGGATATATCGAACTCGTTGAGGTCCTTAAACGAGTACGTGACGGAGATAAGGAATTTCGTGATCAACAGTTAAAATCTTCTGAGCTAATGAGAAGTTAAGTGATGAGGTTCCACCCCATATGAGCGGTGAAATTGACCTCGATCTCTGACTACTCGTTGCTTCGGTATGCTCAGATTTTATTTACCTATAGAAGAAAAAGTATATGACATAATGATGAGGTCGAGCACTACATGAGCTATGATGAGAGGACCACCTCTGAAGCTGTTATAGAAATCAACTTCAACTTGTACGCCTTTAGGGAATCCGTTTCCAATTACCAAGTGGACTATCAAGGTGGATGGATCGTACTTAAGGGAAAGGAGGGAGAATACCTCAGTAGGGAGTTTGATAACTACGCTGTACTAGTGTACCCAGTTAACGCTCCAGAAGACCTCCTTGAGGCCTTATCCGTTAAAAACGAGAAAATAGATAAGTTCAGGGAGGTTCTATACAAGCCAAGGTATTGGAGGGAGTCGGTAACAATCCACTTGGTGAAGGATAAGCTAGTAACGGGGACCGACATAGAGCTGGTTCCGTTCAACGGAGTTGACCTCGTAAACGACATATTGAGGACAGAAGGTGCAGAATTCAAGACCATTGACGACAACCTAGCAATCTCGGTTGCAGTGGAAAGGCCGTTGACTGCCCAGAATTTAGGGAAGGCGCTATACAAGTTGTCGGTCTGCCTATCGTTATATTTCAGGATCAAAGAGGCACAAGAGGACATCGCACTAAAGATAGCACAAGAAGCGCTCTCAGAACTTCAGTGAGATCTTAGCTCCACGTAAACGGCAATAACTATGGACGAGAATATTAAAATTGCCCCTAGGAGTATTGCCCCAAACACAGCGTATAGTGAGTCGTTGAGCTTGTATATGCCAACTACCGTACCGTTGTTAGATGGCTGCACATCTAGGGAAACAACAGTACTTGTCGGCACTACGATAAAGTTTTGGCCAACGGTGTAGACATCACCGCCCTCTACGTTCAAGTCTGCTGGAGATTGAACCTCTAACGCTATCGAGTGGGAAACAGTTAGTTCTGTGTTGAGGTGATGGTTAGGAGATAGAGTTATTTTGTAGTTGTTGTTTCCCAACGCAATGTCCCCAACAATTACGCTAGCTAATAGTACTATTATCCCTGCGACGAAGAGGTTCTTGCTTATCTTCATCATCTTTCGCTTCTCCATATTACTCATCTTTATTGTGTTAGCAAATTTATTTTTCTATAAGTCTTAACGTTAATCAGTCCACTTTCAACTGCTCTCTAAACAACAGAAGTTAACGTCGGCTAGGATAGAAACCTCTTCATATAGAAAACGTCCACATCCATAAACTTAGCTTATTAATGCCTACACAGATGACACCCAAATGCTATGGCTAGTGATGACCACGGGTAAATGCAACTTAGTTTGCGACTATTGTGGAGGCTCTTTTCCTAAGGACGTAGTTCCTTGGAAAATCGGGTACAACATTGAAAAGTTAAAGAAGTTGATAGAGTTGGATCCAGAAGCTACAGTCATTTTCTACGGTGGCGAACCCCTGAATAACCCCAAGCTCATCATGAACTTTATCGATAGGGTAAGGGCTAAGAGGATAGGGATCCAGACAAACGGAACCTTGGTAAAGCTTTTGCCACAAAAATATTGGAAGAAGATCAACGTAGCCCTTATGTCAATTGACGGGAGGCCAGAAATAACCGACAAGCATAGGGGTAAAAACATCTATAAAGTTGTCACAGAGAACACAAGGTTACTGAAGTCCTTGGGCGTTGAGATAATAGCCAGGATGACAGTTACGGAGGACACTGACATTTACGAGGACGTCACACACCTCTTAAGCCTAGGAATATTTGACAAGGTTCACTGGCAACTCAACGTTGTGTGGACTGAGAGGTGGAACGTCGAAAAGTGGGCCAAAGAGAGCTATCTACCGGGAATTAAGAAGCTCGTGGAGCTGTTTGTGGACAACGTGCGGAGGGGAAAAGTTGTCAAGATCATACCGATCTTAGGGGTGATCTCTGCCCATTACTTTGAGGGCTATAGAGGGTCTCCTTGCGGTGCTGGTTACAAGTCTGTGACTGTCACCCCTGAAGGGAGAATATTGTCCTGTCCCATCGCAGTCAGGGAAAAATGGGCAGAGCTAGGGACTGTGGATGGGTTTAAGCTCCTCGAGGACCCGCTTCCTGAAGAGTGTAAGACGTGTGAGTTCAAGAGGTATTGTGGTGGTAGATGTCTATACGCCTCAAAGGAGAAGTACTGGGGGGAAGAAGGGTTCAAGGTGGTAGATCAAATTACCAAGGAGTACCTAAGGATAGTGCTCTCCTCCATCCCTGAAATAGACGACGCAATCAAGAAGGGCGCAATTAGGCTGAGCGACCTCAAGTACGACCCGACGATGGACTCTACGGAGGTTATACCATAAGGGAACATGAGAAGATATAATTCCCTCGAGTAAGTTTATATTGTGACTGAGACTTTCTTTAACTCAATTGCTGAAAAGTGGATAAAAGAGTTCGAGAACGCCTTTGAGGCCAACGTAGATAGCAGACAGAAGTTCCTCGTTACTGTGGCCTTCCCTTATACGAATAGCCCTTTTCACATAGGCCATGGAAGGACTTACGTAACTGCTGACATATACGCTAGGTATATGAGGATGAAGGGGTACAACGTCTTATTCCCGTTGGGGTTCCAGTTTACCGGTACTCCTATCCTTTCCATTTCTGAGGCGCTGAAGAGAGGAGATAAGGACATAGTCAAGGAATTCATGGAGGTCTACAGGATCCCCCAAGAGAAGCTTAAAGAGCTTGAGGACCCTTTGAAGCTGGCGGAATACTTCAGGGAGGACATGAAGAAGACGGCTAAGAGGTTTGGGTTAAGCATAGATTGGAGGAGGGAGTTCACCACCGTAGATAGGGGTTTTGAGAAGTTCGTCCAATGGCAGTTAAAGACGCTCAGGAATAAGGGATACCTTGTAACTTCCACAGAGGCCGTAGGTTATTGCCCCAACGACGGTTTCCCAGTGGGCATGCACGACACTAGGGGCGACGTTGAGCCAGAGATAGTGAGCGAAGACGTAATACTCTTCGAGGACGGAGAACTAGTGTTCCCAGTTGTGACCTCGCGCCCTGAAACCGTCTTTGGCGCGACTGCCATCATGATCAACCCTGAAAGCAAGTACGTTGTCGCCATAAAGGGCAACCTGAAGTGGGTAGTGTCTAAGGAAGCGTACGATAAGCTCAAGTACCAAGTACCCTTCGGAGGGGTAAAAGAGATCGACAAGGCCAAACTGCTATCCGCAAGCCCTATGAACCCAGTGACAAGAGAAAGGTTAAAGGTAATTGAGAGCAAGTACGTAGAGCCAAAGGTAGGTACTGGCGTTGTAATGGCTGTTCCAGCTCACGAGCCCCTCCACTTTTTGAGGTACTTAGAGGAAGGAGAAGAGGTAAGGCCCAGGACGGTCATAATCTCAAGCGAGTACGAGGGAATCCCAGCGGAGGAAGTGGTCTCCCTAGCTGGTACTAGGAACCCGAGCGAGTTAAAGGATTACATAGAGACGTTGTATAGGACAGAGTACTACAAGGGCGTTATGGCGTCAGACCTCGAGGATCACGTGCCCGACTATCTTAAGCAGTTCGTAAAGGAGGAGATCTCTGGAAGGCCCGTTAAGGACGCTAGAGATAAGGTTATCGAGCTCTTAAAGAAGATCAACGCGCACGACACCGTCTACGAGATCTCCAACGCCCCAGTTTACTGTAGGTGTGGGGCGGAAATAGTGGTCAAGGTTATACCTAACCAGCTCTTCATAAATTACGAGGATCCAGCGTGGAAGTCCATTGCTCTGAAGTCCCTTGATAAGATAAGGTTCGTGCCTAAGGACGTGAGGAGCGACTTTGAAAAGGTAATTTTTTCCATGGGGAAAAGGGCATGCTCGAGGTCTAGAGGGCTAGGGGCTAGGATCCCCTGGGACGAGAGCCAAATAGTGGACAGTTTAAGCGACTCCACAATTTACACAGCCTTCTACACAATTTCTCACCTGTTACCCAAGGATAGCGAGAGGCTCGACGACGACTTTTGGAACTACGTGGTTCTAGGCGAGGGGGACAAAAGCTTTGTAGCCAAAAAGACTGGGATAAGCGAGGAACTGCTTACAAAGATGAGAGAGGAGTTCGAGTATTGGTACCCGGTAGATTCTAGGCACAGTGGAAGGGACCTCGTTAGAAACCACTTACCCTATTACATTTACAACCACGTGGCAATATTTGGCGAGAAGTATCTCCCTAGGCTTATCGTGGTCAACGGCTTTGTAAGGGTGGGAGGCAAAAAGATGAGCAAGAGCTTCGGCAACGTCTATCCCTTGGAGAAGGCCATGGACGAGTACGGCCCAGATCCAGTTAGATTAGCATTAGCGACAAGCTCGGAAATTTCCGAGGACGTTGATTTCAGGCAAGACGTCCTAAATTCGATTTACCTCCAGTTAAAGAAGATATACGATGTGGTGTCCCGCGTGGGTTCGATAAGCACGGACAGCGCGATGAGAAAGGAGGACTTGTGGTTCTCGTCCATTGTGAGTTTCAAGATAAGGGAGGCAAACAGACTAATGGATAACTTGGAATTCAGAAAGGCCTATAATATTGTCCTTTACGAGCTCTACGACCTCTTCAGGGATTACATAGAGATTAGGGAAAGGCCAAACAAGGATGTCGTGACCAAGTTCGTGGACGCGTGGATAAAACTACTGTCTCCTGGTGCACCTTTCACCGCTGAGGAGCTCTGGCACCAATATCACTCCTCTCTAGTCGCCAAGGAGAACTTCCCGTCAGGGGACGAGTTCACAGTGGACACCTATGCTCTACTGCAGTTCGAGTACGTAAGGTTCGTGATAAGCTACGTAAAGCAACTTGAAGAGGAGGTGAACAAGAAACCAGAGAGAATAGTCATTTACGTGGCTAAGCCAGAACAGCTTGAAGATTTTAGGACTGTGCTCAACGCGATAAGATCCCACAAGGAACTACCGGAGTCAGAGTACTTCCTCAGAATCCGTAACAACTTGTCAAAGATCCCCACGCTCATTAAGGAGTTAGCTCTGACCACCGACCTCGACGAGTTTGAAGCCATAGCCGAGAACACAATGTTCATGTTAAACCAGCTCGACGTGGACGAGATAAGGGTATACTACTACGACGACCCGAACGCCCCTGACATAAAGGGGAAGAAGAGTTACGCCCTACCTCTCCTGCCCTCAATAGTGCTCCTTTAGGGGAGTTACTTGAAGGTTCTAAACTCCAGATACCTCTACAACGACATAAGGTCGATGATCAATAACGCCACTTCCGAGATCCTAATAGTGACTGACGAACTGTCCCACGGCTTCGCAGAAGAACTTGAAAGAAAGGCGATCAGTGGGGTTAAAATGAAGGTCATGAGCTCCGACACGGAATGGGTAAGGTGGCTGGAAAATAGATTCAAGTCTTACGGGTTAGATGAAGAGAAAAGGCTTGAAGAGGACGTAAAGGAAATTTCCAGCGCACTCACGTTATATAAAAGGATCCCTTTTCTAGTGTTAACTGCTTTTTTGGCGCTAATCGTTGTGGAACTAGTCCGTGTTCTTGAACTAGATTTACTTCTGGAGGCTACTTTAGTCACAGGAGTTGTAGCCACAGCCTTTTCCTCTGTTTACTTCAGAAGGAAAAGCAAGGAGTTAGAGTACGAGATCTCGTTAAAGCAACAGGAACTTGAGAACGTAAGGGCTAAAATAGAGGATTCTAGGAAGAGGCTTTCCAAGTACCTTAGTGTGGTCGAACTGTCTACCAAGGTAAATTTCTCTCTGATTATGGCAGACGACAAGGTCATAGTCACTTCCATGTCCCTAAAATACGACGAAAAGGAGAGTAAAAATCTAGATTTCGTCGAGGAGGTCTCAGGAGATTTCGTAAAAAGTTTAGTTGAGAAGTTAGCCCCTGGCTAACCTAGAGTAAGCCTTCAACAGCTCTAAGCCTTGCAATATGCCTTTTTCAGCCTCTGGTAGCTTATTCTCTTTGAAGAACTTCTCCACTTCCTCTTCCCTGCCTACGCCTATTATGGGTATTATAGTAGATAGCGTCCTACCCAAGATCCCAGTACCTTGGTATATCCTCCTAACGAACTGCAAGTTGGTCTTCAGCCATATCCACACTGAGTCCCTCACTTCTGGGTAAGTAATGGAGTAGCGTATTGCCGTAAGTACGTCCTGCTTCTTTATCTCGTTTGTCAACGCTAGGCTTAACGCGTTAAGTATAAGGTAGTTCTTTTTGAACGACAGCAAGCCCTTGAGATAAGTCAACTTATCCTCGTCGAATTTGGACTGCCGATACTTCGATAGTAGGACGTCAAAACCTCTATCTTCGTTTACTACAGCATATGCCTCAACTACTGCATCCCTTAAGTTAGGATCTACGTTTTCAAGGTTGCTGAAATCGCGCGACAGCTTGCTTGCATAATCCTCGTCCATCCTAACGAGGTTCTCCGAAAGGACGCCGTAAGTCATCTTATTTAATGGATCCTCAGAGCCCGCGAAGTTGCCTACGACGCTCCGGTGGAACTCAAGGGCAAGTTTTCCAAACTTGCTCGGGTTTATCGTAAACAACGTGAACAACTGAGCAGCTATTTCCGTTGCCGGCAGATAGTTCCTCTCTTCCATCTCCCTCTCAACAATCTTAGCGTAACTTGTGTAGTCTATCATTCCAGCCAACAGGAAGTTGAAGTAATCATCTACCATCCCAAACCTCTCCATGTGGTTCGGATTGGAGTTCCAGAAGACCTCAAGGTCGCTGTAGTATACCCTATAGAAGCCCGTCCTGTCTAAGTTGAGCTTCAGCGACCTGACTTCCTCCCCTGCGTCAATTACCATTTCTCCCTTGTCGAACAGGGTAGATACCACCTTTCCGTTAACGTGAATGGTCAAGGGCACTGGGTAAACTCTGTCCTCAAGCCCAGAGATGGTAAACCTCTTTTGCGTCATGCGGATTTTCTTGCCCACCACTTCTACCTTAACTACTGGGTAACCCTCAGTAGTCAACCACGCGGGCATTATGCTGGAGACGGGCTTCCCTGAGGCTTTCTCTAGGCTGTTCCAAAGATCTCTGCCTTCAGCGTTAGAGAACTTGAACTCTTCAAGGTATTTGGCTATCCCCTGCCGGAAGTCCTCCTTTCCTATGTACGCTTCTATCATCCTCAATATACTAGCCCCCTTGCCGTAGCTGATGTCGTCAAATATCTGTTCTATTTCGGACACCGACTTCACTTCTACCTCAATTGGATGCGTAATGCGTAAGGAGTCCTTTAGCATAGCCCCAGACGTCTCGTCTGAGATAAATTGGCCCCAGAAGTCCCACTGTGGAAACACCGAGTCCACGGCCTTGTAGCTCATAAACGTAGCGAAGCTCTCGTTAAGCCATAGGTCGTTCCACCACTTCATTGTGACGAGGTCTCCAAACCACTGGTGCGCTAGCTCGTGGGCTATGACCTCTGCCACCCTTCTGATCTGCCTAAAGGAGGACTTCTCATCAGCCAATAGAGCAGTCTCTCTGAACGTTATGGCACCCCAGTTCTCCATGGCGCCGAAGGCGAATTCGGGAACGGCTATTAGGTGAACTTTGGGCAACACGTACTTTATCCCGAAGTAGCCTTCGTAAAACTTGATGAACTTCACCGCTAGGTCTGCTGGCATTTTAGCTTTTGATATCTTTCCTGGAACTGTGGCAACTATTACCTTTGGAGTGGAATCAACAGCGTACTCCTCGAACTTTCCTATTCCCAGGTAGAGAAGGTAGGTTGACATCTTAGGCGTCTTGGCGAACTCTACTACCTTCTTGTTTCCTTCTTCCCTTACGCTTTCGATAGGCATGTTTGAAATAACGTCTAGGTCCTTTGCGACCTTCACCGCTAGTTTGAACTCGGCCTTATACGCTGGATAGTCCACGCATGGAATGAACTTCCTGGCATGAGACGACTCGAACTGCGTGGTAATCAGATAAGAACTATCGTAGGGAGCCTTGTAGATGCCAACTAGATCGTCCTTTACTCTACCCTCAAACTCCACCTCTAAGGTTCCGGAAAACTTCCCCGTTTTGACTACGAGCTTGTTCTCCTTGACCTCGTATTTTACCTCCTTTCCGTTGACCATCACTGAGGTGACCTTTAGACCCTCTAGGTCAAGTTCTACAAGGTCTTCAGTCTCAACGCTGATCTTTTCGTGTCCTTTATAATCTAGATCGTCGAAATCTAGAAAAATTTCGTACGACTTAACGTCCATGAAGTTTAAACTGAAACTTAATTTAAAAATCTACTTTCTCCTTCTATCAAGTATGGAAATAACGGTCTATTACAAGGGAAACCAGATCGAAATAAAGGACAAGATCGTAACCCTTATGGGAGGTACTGCTAGGTACGAGATAGGAAGGGCGGTATATTACGTGCTAAAGGCGCTTTATTCCATTCCAAGACTGTATGGCAGTCCTCCTAAAGGCGATGTCATAGACTCCTGGAAGAACTCCTTTGAAAGGGAGATGTCTAGGCTTATTACTTCGGAGATAGAGGTGGAGAAAATAGTGTTTCCTGAAGCTACAATAAGAGTTGAATTTAAGAAACTCGCTGTGAACGTGGCCCTAAACCAGAGGCAGTTCTCAGTTAACGTTGAGCTGAAGGAGAGACTCAACGCGGAAAACTCCCTCGCCGGTCTGATCAAGGTGGACTCCTTTTACTTCGATTCGATTGAGAAGGTAAGGCCATTTGTCGTCCTCGGCAATAGGTCAGGGCTAATCGCTGCGTTCAATAGGTTTCTGATCTTGAGGAACGAAGGAGCACCAGGGATACCTAAGACTTTGGGGGTTATCTCTGAGTTCGTAAACTCTATAGTGTTAATGGAAGGAAGCGTTTACGACTTCTACGGGAGGAAGATAACTACTAGTCCAGAGGGTCTAGTACTCGACGGGAGTCTCCTATACAACGCTGACCCAGAGACTCTCAGCCTATTCCCGCTGAAGTTCCTCTTGGAGGGCTCTAAGGGTTTCTTTGTAATAGAAGACCCTGAGGCAAACTTGAGCAAGGAGAATAAGGAAAAGGTAAAGGAGTTGATCCTAGGTAATCCTTCCACTTTCCTTATATCAACCAACGACGAAGACTTCGCACTAGGCAAGGTGTTTAGGGTACCTCAGTCTTGAGGATCCCATAGATGGCGTCTACTAGTACACTCTTCGTGGACTCTATATCCCCCCTAATTCTCACCCTTAGACACTTGTTGCAAGTGATACATAATACCTTAATATAGCTGTCCTCCCTCGATAGCTCAAAGACGTAAGAGAGATCGAGAAGTTTTACCTCTATTGTTTCTTTCCCCCTGGTTGCTCCTTTTACCACTTTATTACTCACAACTAAACTTGCTGCCTTTTTGAGGTCAATCTCTTTAAGCGCCTCAACGTAGTCTCTTGAAAGCAAGAACGCCTCAAAGGACATTCTGAGGCAGAGGTCCTTGTTCCTTTCTACCTCCATACATGCCGTAAAAACGCTACATCTGCCTGATGACTGAGGGAAAAGGAAGTGACCTAAGGAAAGTTGAGCAGAGGAATAGAGGGTCTCTTCCTTGCACTTCACGTTAAGGTTAACTCGCTTTTTCGCCACGTATAGTTCTCCTAGCTCTCTTCCCCCGGCAAGCACCTTCCCTCCGATTAGCTTAACCTTAGTAACGTCACGCCTGGGCGTTACGTTAAACTCCTCTTCTAATTTTAGGGAGAAGCCCTTTACGGAGTTGAGTTGCTCCGTGTCGTATCCCTTAAAGTCCCTCTGACTTAACTTGTAAAAGCCGAGCTCCCCTAGTCTTACCTTCTCCCATTCCTCGTAGAGCTTGGTAGTGTTGGTCAAGTCCACTAAAACCCCTCCCCATAGCTTGTTCCTCAAGTAAAGGTAAGCCGGCATGGTAGTTATTTCCCTGCTTAATATCACCCTATTGTCCTTTACTTCCCTTAGATCCGTAACTGCCTTAATCCCGTAGTGCCTAAGCATGTCCCTTTCCTTGGAGTTAGGTGCCACAACGGTGAACCCGCCGAACCTTTCGTAAATTTCCTTTACCTTCTCCACCCTTTCCTTAAATGCCCTGCTCTGAGGCAAGCGTCTACTCGCGGAGTACCTTATCACCTTAAACGAAGGCAGGTACTTTTCCCTTATCAAGTCCTCTGAATAGTAAACCCTAAGTAGTTTGTTTCTGAGGACAAGTGCCCTACTAGGTGCCTCCACGATGCACACCGCGTTCCTCGGGAGCCTAAAGTGGCTCATCTCAAGCAAGTAGGACAAATCTACCACGTATTTCTTGCTCCCTCCTACAAAATCTCTGGAAACCCTAAGTGAGCCCTTGGCTGACTCTAGTTCCGGGTCTCTCGTTACTAAAATGAAATCCTCGTCGAGCTCTTTAAACAGGTGATACCAAACGTCAAAGCTCAACCCCGGCAACACGACAACTCCTCTGTTAGCCTTTCGTATGATGGAGGAAACTTCCCTCACTATCTTTTTCATTGAGCTCAAATTGAGCTAGGAATTATAAAGCTCAGCTAATTAACCTTCGCGATTTAACTAAAAAAGTTGTGGAGATATTTTTGAATATTAATACTCTATTAATATAGACTTAAATATTCCTAATTTACAATCCTATATATGGAGTTCCTCCAGGCAGTAATTCTGCTCTACATAGTTGGAGACATGATAGGTAACTTCGTGATCCTGTTTTACGTTCTACGTAAAGGAGTTGTTAATAGAAAGGCCGTGTTTTTCCTATCCTCCATACTCCTGTACATGGCGATGGAGGCCTCCGATATAGGTTATGTGCTATTCCTCCACGGCTCACTAATGGTGGAGCCAATCTCCTTAATTGTAGCATCTATACCCATCCTACTCTCGGTCGTAGGAAAGGACAGGGTGGTAGCGTGGAGGGAGGACAAGACGTCTTCTATGACGCTAGCCCTTACCGTGTTAATAGACGAGTTGTCCATGGGCTACGCTTACTCTCTAGCCTTTGGGCCTAGAGCTGATTTCCTCATAGCCTCAGTGAGTAATCCAGCGTTTGGTGCCATGATGCTGGCAGACGCCGTATTTTTCCTCTTACTTTCGAAGCCGAGAAACATTACAGAATTTAGCATGTTCACGTTTGCCTCGTCCATGGTATTCATGCCTAACGTTTTCTACACCCTTAGGATGGAGGCTCAGCTCATAGGCTCCATAGTATCATCGCTGTTCATGATAGTGAATATCGTAATGCTTTACCTAATCCAGATCAGGAGAGCTTCTTTCAATGCGCAGCTATTGGCCATATCACTTTCAGGCTTCGATTTCCTCATGATGTTGGGGCTGTCAGAATTCTCAGTTAGCAACGACCTCACTCTCATTAGCATAGCCATGGTTGTTTCAATGTTCTGGTACTTTATCTTGACCTTCTACAAGTTCTCGGACCGGAGGGTAACTGGACTCAAGTACCCAATAGCCTTTATGACCTTAGCAAACTTGGCTGAGCTAGCAATGGGATTTGGGGAGAGCGTCTTGGGCTTTAACGTTACCAACGCGATTTTCCATCCCTCTAAGATGATGTCGATGAATGGACATATGATGATGAGAAGTCCCTTCTCTAACCCATTCTGGTGGATTTTCCCAATGAACCCATACTCAATGACAGTGATGACATTCAAGAACGCACTTACCTCCTCCCATAACTTGCTTTACGCCGACTTCTGGGGCTCTTACATGTTAATTATGATGACAACCATGGCTCCCTTTTACGTTATAATGATGGGGGCTGAGATGTCCTATCTCGTATACGAGAGATACAAAAGCCTTAAGAACAGGAGCCTTAAGTCGTGGACATTGGGTATTATAGCCGGAATACCACTCTTCGTCTGGCTTATCCCGTACTACACAAGTTTCTACGTGTTTGGGATGAGCGGAATGATATTCCCAGTGACGTTAGTCTCCTTCGCAGTATCTCTAGCAGCGGTGATCTTATCCTCTTCCCTGTTTGGGAAGAGGGCTTACTGCAACCTCGCGTGCATGTCTGCCCACATGTGGACTAACGTGTTCTACGACCAGTTTAAGCCCAAGAAAGACCACAAGTTCTGGAACTACTTTAGGTGGGCCCCATTCTCGCTGATGATCCTTGCCATGGCTTATTGGGTGCTAATCGAGGTAGGGATCGCTAAACCTCCTAAGCTAGGTATGCTAAGCGTAAACCCCTTAGATCTGTTCGGCATGTTCACCTTAAATTACGTATGGTGGTTTATGTTCTTCCTAACGCCAGTATTTGGGGCTTACTCGTGCTCTAGGCAGGGTTGGTGTGGTTTCGGGACGTTTACCGGGATCTTTAATAAAGTCCTGTTTAAGGTAAAGGCGAAGGACGTCAGCGACTGCAAGGCATGCCAAAGTCTGTCGTGCGAGAAAGCATGCCCTCAGAAGATAGAGATAAGGAAGGACGTCCTCAATAAGGGGTACAGTAATAGGATTAGTTGCGTAGGGTGTGGGGATTGCGTGGAAGCTTGTCCATACAATAATCTCTACATCTTCGACGTAACGAGCTTATTTAAGACTAGGTAGGGATCAGCAGGAGCTTTTCTTCACCCTTCAGCCCTTGTAAGGCACATCATCTTTTTTTTATGCCAATAACTAATGTAACTACATGCCACAATATCAAATTTTAGGAGATGACCTCCAGTATTTGAAAGTTATGCTTGCTCCGGGCGAAGGTTTTTACGCTGACGCAGGACACATGGTGATTAAGTCCGACTCTGTTAGGCTACAGACAAAGCTAAGAGGAGGGATTTTATCCGGCATAAAGAGGGCTCTCACTGGGGGGTCTTTCTTTGTAACGGAGTTCTATGGGCCAGGAGAAGTAGTCCTTTCAGGGGCGTTCCCAGGGAAGATATTCCCCGTACAGTTACAGGGAAGGGGAATACTTGCAGAGTCCCACTCCTTCCTTGGGGCAGAGACGTCAGTGGAGTACGAAGCGACTATGAGTAGACTCTCGGCAGGTATACTGGGAGGGGAAGGCATCTTCATGGCAAAATTTAGAGGTGTAGGGAACGTGTTCCTTCACGCCTACGGAGGGCTAATAGTGAAAGACCTAGCCCCTGGTGAGGCAATACAAGTGGAAGCCTCCCACTTGCTAGCGTTTGAGGAAGGGATGAATTATTCCGTCCAATTAGTAGGAGGACTTAGAACGATGCTATTTGGCGGCGAGGGCTTATTCTTCGTCACGATCTCCGGGCCAGGGAGAGTGTGGATACACACCCTAACTGCCGAGCAATTGGCGAGCTCCCTTATTCCCTTCCTTCCTTCTGGGCAACAGGGAGGAATAGGACTGGGAATTTGATTCATTTTTACTATGTTTTGTCCTTAATCTTTTTGTCTAAATATTTAAAGGAGTAAACGAAAAGATACTATTATGAGCGAGGACAGCGAGTACATATATTTCGACCTAGAATCGGCGAGAAAGCTCCTACCGTGGCTCAAGAGCGAACTACAGACCTTAAAGCAATTAAGGTACTCCACGGAGATAGTGCTAGTTAATGGAAACAAAGAAGAACTGGAGAAATACGCAGCTAACATCGACAAGATCGTGAGGGAGATAACCGGGAAAGGCATTATACTTAGGAATCCGGATATTGGACTAGTAGATTTTCCTGCAGTAATAAATGGGAGGCCAGCGTACTTGTGCTGGAAAGTGGACGAGGACGACATAAGGTACTGGCACTACGTAGAAGAGGGGTTCAGAGGGAGAAAGGAAATCACGGGAAAGGAGGATATCCTTAGCTTCTTGTAAACAAATTTTAAGTCCATCTGCTTATTTAGCCATATGTCGAGGTACATAGGGAAGAGGATCAAAAGGAAGGAGGATCCAAAGCTCATAACCGGACAAGGTAAATACGTAGACGACATAGATTTTCCCGGGACCTTATACCTCGCCATAGTTAGAAGCCCTGTAGCCCACGCCACACTAAAGAAGGTAAACGTCTCTGACGCCCTTAAGTTAAGCGGGGTTGTAGGCGTAATTACAGGCCTCAACTTGAGAGTCGAAAACAGGCCTAGCAACTTCCCCATGGCTAAGACTGAACTACTATATGTGGGGCAACCGGTAGCCGCAGTTGTGGCGAAGGACAAGTACACTGCTTACGACGCGGCAGAGCTAATACAAGTAGACTACGATAGCCTACCCGCTGTGACCGACCCTGAGGAGGCACTTAAGGACGACGTGAAAGCAGTGGAAGGAAAAAGTAACGTTGCATACAGGAAGACCTATTCTTCTGGAAACCCGGAAAAGGCAATTTCAGAAGCTGACATCTCCTTTGAGGAGAAGCTTGTCATAAGCAGGGTTTACCCGGCGGCCATGGAACCAAGAGGAGTCCTCTCAGTATACCAACAGGGCTTCTTGACCGTTTACTTGTCAACTCAGTCTCCCCACTACACGAGGAGGTACTTGTTGGACGCCTTTGCTGACAAGGTAAAGGACATTAGGGTTATACAGCCAGATATTGGTGGTGCGTTTGGCTCTAAGCTCTTCCCCTACCCAGAAGACTACATAACTGTCTACGCCAGCCTGCTTTACGAAAGACCGGTGAAGTGGATAGCTACAAGGAGTGAGGATATCAGACAGACCTACCATGCAAGAGGGCAAATACACAAGGTGAAGGTGGGTGCCAAGAGAGACGGAACTTTGACGGGCATTGTTGATGACCTGATAATAGACCTAGGGGCAGCTTCCCATGGTACCTACTTGGCTGACATAACCGCGCAGATGCTCCCTGGCCCTTACTCCATTAGGGACATTAAGGTAGAGGTCTACGGCGTCTACACTAACAAGACTCCCCTTGACCAGTATAGGGGAGCAGGAAGGCCTGAGGCCACGTTCGTCATAGAGAGGATTATGTCCATACTCGCGGACGAGCTAAAGATGGACGAGATAGAGCTAAGGAGAAAGAACTTAATTAAGAGCACTCCTTACGTCAATCCCTTCGGAGTTAAGTACGATAATGGAGATTACGCGTCCCTCTTGAACAAGGCAGAACAAGTCTACAGGGAAATGGAGAGAAAGGCAGAGAAGTTGAGGAGCGAAGGAAGGAAAGTGGGAGTGGGCTTCTCCTTCTACCTAGAGATGAACAACTTCGGACCATGGGAGAGCGCATCTGTGAGGGTTAGGGGAGACGGTAGAGTTCTAGTAATAATTGGGGCTGCACCTCACGGTCAAGGTACGGCTACAGGAATTGCCCAGATAGTAGCGGACGAGCTAGGAGTGGACATAGAAAACGTTGACGTGGTATGGGGAGACACGAGTACCATAGGCGAGGGCTACGGAACTTACGGTAGCAGGAGCCTAACGTTAGCAGGAAACGCTGCTCTACTGGCGTCAAGGAAAGTGAAGGAAAAGGCGATAAGACTAGCAGCCCAGTTCCTCAAGAGCGACCCACAGGAGCTGGAGTACAAGGACGGCAAGGTCGTCAACCCGAAGACAGGGAAGTCCATGACGCTAAAGGAAATAGCAGCAAAAAGCATGTCAGTTCTAGGAGGTGTGTGGAGGTATAAGGAAGAGCCCGGACTTGAGGGAACGGCGTACTTTGGGCTTGACAACTTAACGTATCCATATGGAAGCCACGTGGCCTTAGTAGAGGTAGACGACACGGGCTTCGTAAAGGTCCTAGACTACTACGCAATAGACGACATAGGGCTAGTAGTGAACCCAATGCTAGCAGAGGGTCAAGTAATGGGAGGAGTAATCCAGGGGTTTGGCGAGACAGTACTCGAAGAAGTAGTCCACGACAAGGAGGGAAACCTACTAACTGGTACATTTGGGGACTACATGATACCAACCGCAGTTGAGGCGTTCAACATAAAGTGGGAGTACATGGAGAAGGGCAAGTCAGACGCTCCGCTACCAACTAAGGGCATTGGAGAGGGGGCCACCATAGGTACACCTCCATCGGTGCTGAGGGCCATGGAAAAGGCGATAGGCAAGAGGCTCACCAAGTTGCCGACTTTACCATGGGATCTCTAACCCCTTTTTAGATTTTCTTGTTTTAAATTTCTTATATTTTTTTAATATAATAAAGTTTATACGAGTTTTTCTAGAAGATCTTTTAACTCTGTTAATGCAATTACACATATGCAAGTTATAGAGGAGTATAGCTCTCCGTTCTACAGACACATAATAGACTTACCTGCATCAGTTGTCAGAAGGCTATGGAAAAGAGGCGATGTCTTGATCCTAGACGTTAGAACGCCACAAGAATATGAAGACCACCACATACCTGGGGCTCTCCTTGTGCCCTTGGACTACCTAGAGGTATTAGCCAAATACCTTCCAGAAAAGGACGTTGCAGTGGTTTGCGAACACGGTAATAGGGCTAGGTTTGCTACCTACGGTATGCCACACGTGTATAAGAAGAAGGCAATATACATGCCTGGAGGCATTATGGCTTGGATGGGCATGGGATACGAAGTGGAGAGCGGAATGGACGAAAACGGCCTCAAGTGGCAGGAGTGGCTAGAAAAGGAGATGAACCAATAGACATCTGTCTATAGGCTCAACATGCAATTATTTTTAAAGCATGACTACAAATTGTACTTATGATATACATGTACCACATGATAGAATACATGGATCTAGAAGACTACATGGTGCTCAGCGCTCTAGAACTCTGAGCTGTTTTTTAAGTATAGACACGGTAAAGTAATCGTTTCCGCAGTAAGTCCCTATTTTCTCTTCCCTTTTCATTACGATTACCTTGTCGACGCGCATTGGAGGGTACTCTGTAGATATTAACACGTTTTCTCTCCCTAGGACTATGGGGATCTTGTGGAAAGCGGAACACCACGAGAAAGACGTAACCCCGGGGACGACCTCGTAGGGTTCCAAGAACTCGGCCAGCCTATAAAAAGAGCTGTAGAAGGCCGGGTCACCTAAGGTTACGTAGGCTACTTTATCGTAACTTGAGATCTGTTCTGTCAGCTTTTTATACTCCTCTCTATTCCTCCTTATTGGCAAGTTGAAGAGAATCACTTCCTTGTCCTTTAAGTAGTCCTTAACTGCGTTATAGGTGAGCATGCGAGACGTATATGGTACTACAACCACGTCCGATTCCCTTATTACCTTTAGGGCCTTCAGCGTTAGGAGCTCAGGATCCCCTGGACCCACGCCTATTCCGTAAAGTCTCATTGCTTTGCTCTCCTATAAGAGTGGGTAAAGGAACCAGAATAAAGGTTGCTGCGCCTTTCCTCCCTTTTCAGACACTGGCTCACTATTATTATGGCAGTCTTGTAGATCTTGTTCCTCTTCACCAGCTCGTCCAGTTCCTTTAACTCCCCAGTTAACACCTTCTGGTCTGGCCAGCCAGCGTGGTACACGACCGCCACCGGGAAGTCCTCAGGGAACACCGAGAGCAGTTGTTCCTTGACCTTGTCTATTAAATGAATAGAGAGGAATATTACGATGGAGGCGTTTTTGTCGAGTACCATCTTCCTCTCGTAGTCTGTCCTATAAGGCAGTCTGGTTATTATCACGCTCTGGGGACCTTGAGGGCAGGTAAGTTCCAGCTTAAGTAACGAGGCAGAGAGCTGGAAGGAGCTAACCCCCGGGATTACCTCCACCTCGAGTCCCTCTTTCTCTAGGAGAAATACCTGCTCACTGATGGCGCCGTAGATTGACGGATCGCCGTCGTGGACTATCGAGACCTTCCTTCCCTCCCTTGCCTCTTTAACGGCTTGTCCTACTATTTCCTCAGTTTCCATTGAGGAAGTATCAAAAGTCCTCTTTCCATGAAATAACTTCACAATCTCAGGGCTTACTAACGAACCGGTGTAAAAAATTACGTCCGATTCCCTTATTACCTTTAGGGCCTTCAGCGTTAGGAGCTCAGGATCCCCTGGACCCACTCCCACTATGTAAACTTTCAAGTCACTCCCCTTTCTTGTAATTTGAGATGCCAGCCGCGATAGCTGTGGAAATCGTGGGATATATTTCTTGTCCTGCTGGTACGACGATTATCAGTCCGCCCTTTTGGGAGATGTCAGATAGGGTCTCCAGGAACCTAATCTGAAGGGCAATTGGATTGTCCTTATAGGACTTGGAGGCGTCAGCCAATATAGAGGCTGCTTGTCTTTCTCCCTCGCTTAGGATCACCTTTGCCTTTCTTAGCCTGTCTGCTGCAGCGTACTGCGCCATGGCAGTGCTCAAATCCGCGGGTAGCTTTACGTCCCTTACTGTTACCGCAGTTACCTTCACTCCCCACCCCTCAGTGTAATTATCTAGTATCTCCTGCAACTTCTTGTTGATTGCATCCCTCTCGCTAAGTACTTCGTCAAGGAGCATCTGACCTATTATGTCCCTAAGGGATGTTTGGGCTATGTTGATCACTGCGGTGTTGTAGTTGGAGATGTTAGCCACTGCCTTTATCGGGTCTACGACCTTGTAGTACACCACCGCGTCTATGGAGACAGTTACGTTGTCCTTGGTTATCACTGTTTGCGGAGGTATGTCGACGTTATTGATCCTCAAGTCAACTATTACCGGTCTGTCGACGAATGGAATTAGGAATATTATTCCTGGACCCTTAACTCCCAGTACCCTACCTAACCTTAACACAACTGCCCTTTGCCATTCCTTCACGATCCTGAACGATAGCCCTACGAAGACGAGAATTATTATTAATAGAAACACTAGCCCTACTATTAGACCTACATCTGGACCGCTTGCCATAGATGTAACTTGCGTTTGTAGAATTAAAACTTATATTTAACAAGGATTGCAGATATTAAAACTCCTGCAAGGAAGGCGGAAATATATTCAATTAATGTTAGGTTTACTTCAGATTGAGGGGCCTTGTACTCCACGCGGGTAAAGTCTGAGGAAAGCGCCTTCTTGAAGTTGTAGTTTCTGAGGAAGTTCAGCAAGTTCTCAAAGCCGGAGACCAGTTTTGAGACGGCTTGGTTAAGGGCTGGGGATATGGAAGAGGAAACGTAGTAGTTAGGGGCTAGACTGAAGTTGCCTGGATAGTAAACCGAGTACACGTCTGCAGAGGCGTTAGGAAACACAACAGAACCCGTCCCATTGGTCACATTTTCAAAGCCCACCTTGAAACCCGTAATGGTTGGATACAGCACTTCAACAACTTGGCCAGGAAGAGGCATATCGTTAATGCTCAGCTTAACTATGAGCGTCTTGTTCAGTTGCGTTACAGATATGCTTGGAGGGATAGGCCACAGCACTGAGGGAGAGTTGTACCCTGGGCTTAGGACGGCGAACGGGTGGAATATGTTGTCCAAGTTGCCGGATACGGCGAGGCCGTAAGCGCTCTCGGCTGTGTCCAGACCTACGCTTAACGCGTCTGGTACTACTTGTAACCCAGAGGAGGACTTGTAGTAAAGGTTTTCCGTGATTTCCCCGCTAATTTGAACAACGCTACCTCCCCCAGGCCCTCCCCAAACAAGTTCCAAGTCGTTAGGTAGCCCAATTTTGCTCAATCCACCCATTACAAAGTAGCCCGAATAGGGAAGGGAAAGGTAGATCTTTTCCTTGCCGTTAACGCTGTAACCGAAATCCAGGCTCCTGTTTAACGTCATAAATAAAGTCAAATTAAAGGGAGTCTTTACAGGAAACGTAGGTCCTTGATAGCAGATCACGCCAAGTCCTTGGAAAGTCGTTGTGTTCCTAACCCCAACAAAGGGACCAGTAAGGTTCCAGAAGTTGACTACCATTGTTACCAGAAAATACGTCGAGTTGACTTGGTGAATTAAGGCAACGTCTTGTGCCCAAAAGCTACCGTTCAGCATTGCGTTGAGCTGTAGGGATGCGTTCCCGGAGGCGAAAAACTGTCCATTGGGTAAATAGGAGGGACCGATGGTGAGGTTGCGGACGTAAGCAACTCCCTCCACCAAGGAGGAAGTTACCTTATAGGTCAATGGGAAGAAGGTCATCCCAGTGGGATAGGAGGCCGAGGCTTGTGAGTGAAAGGCGGGCAATGCGATCACTGGCAATATTAAGAGAATTATAAGCAATACTTGTTTCATAAACTATTTAATACACTATAACAAATAAAAATTTATGGCATCACACGTAGTTGTCCCGATCATTATTATCATTGTAGTCATCATTGCACTTATCGTAACGGGGTACATTACTGATCCTCTAGTGGACATACCTTCCTTGGCGTTGATCGGGTTCCTGACATATAGAATGGTGTACGTCATTGTAAAGACAAGGCATAGAAACTTCTATAGTTACGCTGGAAAGGTGGGAAAGGCGGTAGATGATTTAGCCCCTAATAAGCCAGGCTATGTGCTTATAGAAGGGGAGTATTGGCAAGCAGTTTCCAACGAGCCCATAAGCGCAGGGGAACCCGTGATAGTGGTCGGAAAACAAGGATTTATACTCGTCGTCAAGAAGGCAAATAGAGATGAGGTTGTCGTATAAGGCAATAGAAAGGTTGAGAGGTCAGGGGAACTATTCAGTGGTGGAGACTTACAACGAAGTCACAATAACATATTACCCTCCTTCTCCTTCTGAAGCGTTCAGTGAAGAGGAAGTAGTAAGAGAAATTAGAATTATAGGGGTTAAGAGAAAGGATTATGTTGAAATAGAGAAAGCCATAGTTGTGGAAAACGGCAGAGAGGTGAAGAAGATGAGCGAAAGCGAATTAAGTCTTTGGCTTGATTATATTGAGGGTATGTAGGTTGTACCTTTTCGTTTACGGGAGCCTTAGGTACGGCTTCGAGTTACACCACTTCTTAAAGGACAGTAGGTACGTTGGTTTTGGCTACACTGAAGGCTTTAAGATGTACGACCTGGGGAGTTATCCCGGCGTTATTAAAGGGGACGGAGTGATATGGGGGGAGGTGTACGAGATAGACGAGAACCTATTGAGGAAACTGGATGAGATAGAGGACTACAGAGGTAGGGAAGACGACCTCTACGTTAGGAGTAAGACGAGGGTCTACTTTGACCAAAAAAGGAAGTACTACCTTGATAACGTTTACCTATACGTGTACAACCAAGACATCTCCTATAGGGACGAGATAGAGAGCGGCGACTATGCAGCCTACGTTGGCATGCCTAGGGTGATCAACTACTTCGCCTATGCGGAAAACACCAACTTGAACGTGCTAAAGGAGAGGGGAGTGAAGAAGATCCTCAAGGAGATTAAGGCAGTACTCCCTGGTTACAAGATGATCTTTAACATAAAGTGCAAGTACGGTTACTGTGCAAACATAAAGGAGTTTGAAGGAGGGAGAATATGCGGTTACGTGTACGTCATGTTCGAGGACGACCTTAACTTTTTGGACAAGGCCGAGGAACACTTGATAAGGTACGTCAGGGAGACGTTCAAGGTAGTCGACGAAAATGGAAAGGAGTACTTTGGGCTTGCTTACGTCTCCGACTACAAGGAAGGTGAGGAAAAGCCCTCCGAGGAATACGTTAAGGCAATAGTCGAGGGCGTAAGGAGAGGATGGGGAGACAAGTGCATTTCCACTGGGCTCATCTAGTCCCCCTAATTAACGTTTAAAAAACTCCTCTACCATTTACAACTATGAAGAAACTGTCGGAAGAAGAGGTAAACCAGGCTCTTAAGGGCCTATCTGGGTGGAGACTCGAGGGGAACAAAATCAGGAAGGAGTTCAAGTTCAACGACTTCAAGCAGTCAATCCAATTCCTTAACCTCGTACAACCAGTGGCAGATGGCCTAAACCACCACCCCGACGTCTGCGTGTACTACAACAGGGTGGTAGTGGAACTGACAACGCACGACGTTGGAGGGTTAACCGACCTCGACTTTGAGCTAGCCCAAAAGTTAGACGACTTGAGCAACTACGTCAAGTCCTAGATGTCGATGGCGTTTTTCACTTTTTCTAGTGCTCTCTCTAACCTCCTCTCTTCCTCCCTTAAGATGACCAGCCTTTTCTTTAGCTCGTTACTGAGCTTGACCTTTTCTACAATCTCCGACCCCTCCTTGCCGATGTACTTGCTCCTCAGCTTCCCGTCCTCCCAGTACCTCAAGTAGTAGTAGACGTTGTTACCTATCTTCTTGGCGTCAATGTGCCCCTCTGGGAGAGAGCTTATCTCCCTCTCTATCTTCTCCCTCTCTTCTTTAACCCTTTGAAGCCTCTCCTCTATCTCCTTCACCTTCTCCCAGAGCGTTTTGACCACCTTACAGTACATCTACAGTATTTCCTAGTGCTCATACCCTAAGGGATCCGCGAAGTTGTCGAGGGCCTTTATGATCTTTTCCCTATCCTCCACTTCCACGTACTTCTTTATCCCTCCAGCCCTCCCCCTGTTGAGCAGTTTGATCTTGATTATGCCGAACATGTCCAGCTCCGAGATTATGTCGGAGAACCTTCTGTAGGAGAGGGGCCTCGTTCTGAACTTGTTGCAGTAGTCTATGTAGATCTTGTGCGCGGTGACCACGTCGTCTGCGTCTAGCACGGCCCTAAGGGCGAGCTTGTAGTGGAAGGGGAGGGACTTTATCGCCTCCACTAACCTCTCCTGCTCGTACTCCACTATCGCCCTGTCCACGTGTTCCTTCCTAATTATCCCCTCGCCTGAGGCCAGCTGCGCAGCCCTAAACAGCAAGTTCACCGCTTTCCTAGCGTCGCCGTGTTCCTTGGCCGAAACCGCAGCTATGTAAGCTAACACGTCGTCCGTGTAACTGCCGTTGTATATTCCGTACTCGGCGTACTTTGCCAGGATCTCCTTTAGTTGTTCGGCGTCGTAAGGCTTAAAGATAACCGAGGGACCCAGGGATGAGAGTACCCTAGGTTCCATGTAATCCCTTACGTTTATGTCGTTGCTTATCATTATCAAGGATATCTCTGCCTCGGATCTAAGAAGCTGGTAAAGCACTATGTCGCCCCCGCGTCGCTTTACCAGAGTGTCGACCTCGTCCAGGTACACTATGGCCTTCCTGCCCTTAACGGAGTTCTTTATCTTATCTATGTACTCGCCCAAGTTGACCCCATGCCTAGGGACTATGCCACTACTCAACTTCTCGGCTATCACGGACAGCACAGCTTGAGGAGTTCCACCCACTTCTCTGCAGTTCACGTACGCCTGCTTTACGTCCTTGTAGTCCTCGTCCTCTTTTCTGACCTCTTCGATCTCATTGAAAATATACCTAGCCACAAACGTCTTTCCAGTGCCAGTAAGCCCCAAAAACAGTGTGGAGAACTTAACGTCGTTCTTAACAAAGTACCTAATGGCGACCGCGGTCTCTCTGATAATGTCCTCCCTGTAAGGTATGTCAGTGAACACGGACAAAGGGTCGATGAAGACCTTAGGGTTCTTTATTACCTCTCCCTTACCCCCTTTCAGCGCTTCCCTTATCACGTCTGTTTCTTCTGTTTCGCCAGTTTAATCTTGTTTCCAAAATTGGCAAACGTATAACCTAGGTGCTGACCTGGGAAAGTAATACAAGACGCGTTCTGACGTATGCTACGTGGAACTAGGAAGGGATTGAGAGACCTTTAACTCCCCAGTTTAATGTTGAAGGCTTTACCGTATATCTGCGTCGTTTCTCCATGTTTTTTCCCTAACGTAGGGACACACTCTGTGAATTTCAACTGTTTCAAGCGTTATCCGTTTACAAAGAGGACCAGGATATACGTAACCTTAATTATACAAACAATAGCCAGGAAAAGAAAGTTAGCGCGTCTCAGAACTCTGCATATGCACAGTCACACACCTTAAAATCGGTAATATCGATCAAAGCGAATTACCAATTGAAAAAATTAAAACAGAGTATTGGACAAATATTTTAGTTTACCTGATTTTAGGGCAAATTCTTGTAGAAACGTTGCTGTTGTACTGTAAAACTGGGGGGTTAAAACTGACCTACTCCCTGCCCTGCGAGGGTTCTGCATAGGTCTTGAGCGTTACTCCCCCTTAAGGGAGATACCCCGTGATGTGAAGAGAAAGGA
Source organism: Candidatus Aramenus sp. CH1 (assembly GCA_022678445.1). Lineage (NCBI taxonomy): Archaea > Thermoproteati > Thermoproteota > Thermoprotei > Sulfolobales > Sulfolobaceae > Candidatus Aramenus > Candidatus Aramenus sp. CH1. Next base: position 77,700 of record JALBWU010000009.1, read on the forward strand.
AAGAGCCAAAGCGTTGACAATCTTCCTTTTTCACAATGTTTAACGCTCCGCTAACGTCGCTGTGAAGTTAACGACCAAAAGGACAGCTATCGACACCCCTTGGGATTTCTGCCAACCTTAACGTTATGGTAAGCGCAGAAACGCGAAGTATTGTACTCAACAACTAGAAACGTCTTTATGCCGTGCTCGTAAAACTTGTTCACTATAGCGCCAACTTGCGAAAAGACCAAATTTGAAGTGAGCTTGTTACCCTTGTCCTAGGAATGAAGTAAGGATAGCCCAAGTAAACCGTGGAGACGCCGAGAGACCACAAAGAGTTAGCCAAGTGAGAGGCTAAAGTTCTGTAAATGATGAAGCCTAGGTGAATCTTCGAGAAAAGCCTTTCCCTTTCCCCTCAACACCTCTTCCCTAGCTTTCACTTCTTTGGACCTTTTCTGTCTCGCTCTTCAACTTGTCAAGCTCAGCGATCCTCTCCTGAAAAGTAGAAGTTCGCTCTTAACTGCTGAACCACGGTAAAATAGAACAGTAAGCTCTCAACAACGACAGTAGCCAACGCGTTTACGCCAAGGTCAATTGACGCGATCTTGTCGCCTTTAGGCTTTTCAACTGAATCTCTCTCGCCGTGGACGACGATAGAGTTCATAATTGACTTATCTTCTTCGCAACAGTTCTACGAACGTCAACTGGAATGTAGCGTAAAACCTATTGCCCTCAGCATGAATCTCTAAACGTCCTTTTGCACTAAACCACCGTGTGTAGACAACCACTTAGTTGTTTTGATATAAATTGAATTTTCTTTATTGAAAAGTATGTTTTAGACAAGTTCATTAGTAAGAGAACATTAGCATCCAGGAGCTTAAGACTAGCGAGCATGGAACTCAATAATATAGTTAAAAAATTCTTCATATTACAATTTACTAGAAATCTATAAGTATAAGTCAGAATAAAATTGAATTTTATGGAGATTAGCGAAATTGTTGTCCACATACAAACCACCTTAACCTACCTTCAAAGGTATCTCAATTTTCAATCCTTTAGAAAGAGAACGCGCCTTTCCTCGTCAACTTATAACTGTCTTGCCTAACGGCTAGAATCAACTTCCCCCTTCCAGTAGCTTGGCGGCGCGTTAGTGAACGGCGGTTTTGTCTTTGTAACGAGAAGAGTGACGAGCCTCGTTGCTCTTCTGCATAAAGGCTTGAGCAACCCCTAAAATCTTCTTGTACTTATCGTAATGCTTTTTCCGCGTTTCCTTGAGGACCACTTTCTTTTGCTGAAAGAAATTGTTTTTCGTAGTTTGTCTCGTTCCACAGCTTTGCGGACTCCTCTGCTACCTCAGTTTCCTCTGTTGGTGCCCACTAGGAAAGAGCCCTACTACGACGGTTTTGACGCTTCCCCCGGCATTGCGGGGGTAATCGGCTCTCGCTCTTCATCTTCTCTAAGTCTTTGCTTGTCCCAGGCAAAACGAACATTTATGGGAGAGAATGAGGAAAAGCCATCTAAAGCTTGGGACATTTAGAACGTTCCGTTTCTCCTAAAAAACTGTGAAGGAGATCTGGGACAGGGGCAGTTCGTTTTCCCTCACGTCAAAGCTTAGATCATTAATAGATTTTAGTAGAATCGTGAGTTAATTAAATAATTTTTAACGCATATATTAGTGTTTTAAAAGTCCGCGTGAAAATAACGCTTGATTTCTTGTCCTTCGAGATAAAAATATCGAACCTAAGCAATCTTCTTCTCGTTTAAAATTAAGCTCAAATAGTTTTTATTTAGGAGCGATATATTTTAAAAATTTTAAAAGATAGAGTACCAAGAACCGGAAGGCTATACGTACGGCAAAGGGTCTTTTTAGCCACAAGGTGATCACGTCGAAATCGCAAATGATAAAGAAAAGAACTGCAAGTCTCGCCTTTTAAGGCGGGGTTAAGGTTTTAAATATAAAAACAATTCCCTTTTATGGCGCTTCCTTCTGGTGAACATAGCGGTCTACTTTATCCTTGAAAACCTCTCCCTCACCCAGTGCCTCACGTCGTAGAAGAACACGTTGTGGTGGGGGCATGCATCCACGCACTCCCCGATGCCCACGCACTTCATTGCCTTGAACTCCCCCTTCCTTATGAAGCTCCCCCTCATGTCTGTTATCCCCACGGGACAGGCGTTGGCGCAGTCCACGGTCTGACAGTGAAGGCACACCTCCGGGTTCCTCACCTTGAGCCTGAACAGCCCTACCCTCGATACTGCCTGGTTGAACACGCCCCAGTAGCAGTACCCAGAGGTCACGCAAGCAAACGTGCCCACAAAGGGTATGGACACGAAGAGGGCGTACCACAGGACGTCAAACCACAGGAAGTACAAGAGCATCGTCACGTCTACGCCAGCTACAGTGAACCTCAACACCCCCTCGCTGTTTAAGTACGACACCACTGCCAAGGCTAGGACTAGCAGGGAGACCCCCAGCGCCACCGCCCTGAACGCGGGCCCAGTTCTGCTCGTTACCCCCTTCCTCGCGAGCCTCGACGTCCTGTTGTAGACCTTGAGGGAGTCGTAGAAGCTCCCCTGGTACATCATGGGAGCACTACACGTCACGGCGCACAAATTCCTTGAGCCGAAGAAGAAGGAGAGGGCCCCGTAAATTGCGTACGTGCCCATGAGCCCAACCAACACTGCGTTGCTGACTGGCCCCAAGGTGCCGATTCCCATGCTCCACATGTATGGAATGTACATCGAGACCGAGGATATGGGGCTGAAGCTTGCCAAGTACACCGTGTAGACGAAGTACGCTAAGATCATGAGCCCTATCCTCACCTTCACCTCCCTCACCTTGACCTCCATCATCTTCTTGAAGGCCAGGAACCCCATTTCAACCCCCATCATCACCAGGAACCACACGGAGCCCAGGACAGACCCCACAACGTCTACCCCGTCCCAGAGGACGTTGAGAGGCGAAGTGGGGCTCTCCCACGGTAACGCCAGCGATGAGGTGAAGCCGTTTACCCCGGGAGAAAAGACCCCCTCCACGAAGTCCAGCACTCCTCCCATGAAGAACTCCATGACGAAGGTGAGGAAGATTACGGCGAAGGCCACCTTTGGGTCCCTGAGGTAGTTGCCCCTCCTCCCGTTAGGCCCACCCAGCGTCCTGTAGACGAACCAGGCCATCGTTGTGAGCATTGAGGCGTTGTACAGCGTCAGATCCCCAGTGAGGAAGAACAGGAAGGCTCCTGCCATCATGGCTGTGAAGGCTCCCATTAGTTCCAGGACCGTGAAGACCTCTTGCGAGCTCTTCAGCCTCTGCTCGTAGAGGGTATCGTACACCAGCACCGTAGCGCCTATCATCACCGCAGAGGAGCCCCAGAAGGCAACGTCCACTGGCATGACCAGTGGGAACCACGGCATTAAGGCGAGGACCGCCAGCAGTATCCTCCTCAAGTGCTTGTCCGACCTCTTAAACGCAAGGGCCAACGCGAACACCATCTCCGGCAACATGACCCCCACGAACCAAGGGCTGTCCACTGAGGAGTCGAAGGTAGCCGGCCTACCCGTTGTCATCGAGTAGAACAGGGAGCCCATGAACACCTCAGAGGAGACGAGGAGGAGGGAGAAGACCAGATAGGTCCCCCAACCCTTCTTCACCTCATTAACGTTCAGCAGAACCAAGAGACCGAAGAACATATAGGCCCCGTTTAATGCAAGGACGTAGAAGGCGTCGTGGAAGGCAACGTAGATGTAGGCGCCTAGGTTCATGGTAAGCATCATGCCTGTCAAGTACAAGGCGACGGCGACCCTCCTTGGCGAACGCCACCTCTCCATCTCATACACAGCGTAGAGCATCACGGAGAGCATCGAAACAGCTATCAAGGTAAAGAGGGCGTAGCCCATGCCTTCCATACGTAAACTTTTAGCGTAAAGTAAAAAAGTTTACTTAAAAAGTTTGCTTTGATATTTTGGGTATCTACTAAAAATTAAAGTACTTCAGTGCAGGCCTTATTATCAGCAGGTATATGAGTCCCGCGGTGAGGGCCACGGAGAGGGCGAAGAAAAGGTAGTAGAGGGGCGGGCTCTTCTCGTACTGGTCGAAGAAGATGAGGGCGGCGAACAGGATCCCTATTATCCCTATGTGGACTATTATTGAACCGCCTTCGCTAGGCATAACCGCTCAGCCTCCCACTCAACAGCACCACAATAAATGGTATTGATTCAAAGCATAAAAGTATTCCCCGCACTCCCACTAGGATTCCCTCAAGAACTCCGTCTATTATGGTGAAGAGCGTTAAGAGGAATATGGCCCTCAACTCCTTTCTCGAGGTCACCCTGAGGTTCACCTTCAGCGCCTCTATCACCTCGTTCTCGGCCACCCCAAGCAGGATGAGGGTTATAACTCCAGAGGCGACCAAGGAGTACGCCATTGCCCCAAAGACCACGAAGTACTCAAGCGTAGGAGAAACCCCTTGCTGCGTTCTCCCTGAACCTCTCGTAGTAGCTCAGCATTGCCTTGTTCACGGAGGGCTTGACGTACTTCAGTGCCTCCAGGAGGTCCTCCATTGCGAGCTTGGGGCTACCGTTAGTCGTTATGGCCCTCCTGATGGAGATCAGTACTGCCTTATTCACTACCCCCTTTATCTCAGCCGGAGTGAAGTTCTCAGTGAGCTTCACCAGCCTGTTTACGTCCATCACCTCGTGAGGAACCCTCTCCAGTAGCCTAGCGAGCAACGCAGCCCTTCCCCTCTCGTCTGGCGGGGGGACGTAAATGAGCTTGTCGAACCTGCCAGGCCTCAGGAGGGCGGGGTCTATTATGTCCGGCCTGTTTGTAGCCGCTATGACGATGACCTTCTCCTTCCTCTTGCTTATCCCGTCCATCTCTGTGAGGAGCTGACTAACCACCCTGTCGGTGAGCCTGTTAGGGTCGCTTCCCCTCACCATTGTCATGGAGTCAATCTCGTCGAAGAACACTATGCTCGGGGCCACCTGTCTGGCCCTCCTGAACACCTCCCTCACCTGCCTCTCAGTCTCCCCTGCCCACATGCTCATAAGCTCGGGGCCGTTGACCACGATGAAGTTGGCCTTGCTCTCGTGTGCAACTGCCCTGGCGAGCATGGTCTTTCCTGTCCCTGGAGGGCCGTAGAGCAGGATCCCGGTGGGTAGTTCCACCTTCATCTGCTCGTAGAGCTCAGGCTTAGTCAAAGGCCACTCCACTACTTCCTTGAGCTCCACCTTTACCTCGTCCAGCCCAACTATGTCGTCCCAGCTGGTGTTGGGTATCTCCATCCTGAACTCTCTGAGGGCAGAGGGCTCCACTGACTTCAGCGCTTGCAGGAGGTCCTCTTGCGTGATCTTTAGGGAGTTGAGGTCACCCTTTGCCCTGTTGAATGCCTTCATCGTGGCCTCCCTTACCAGTGCCTCGAGGTCCGCGCCGGTGAAGCCGATGGTCACGTCAGCCAGATACTCCAAGTTCACGGAGGGGTCTAGGGGTAGCCTCCTGCAGTGGATCTTGAGTATTTCCAGCCTCCCGTTCCTGTCGGGGACGGGTATCTCGATCTCCCTGTCGAACCTGCCGGGCCTCCTGAGGGCTGGGTCGACTGCGTTGATCCTGTTTGTGGCCCCTATGACGAGGACGCCGTCGCCCGATGAGAGCCCGTCCATTAACGTCAAGAGCTGTGCCACTATCCTCCTGTCCGCTTCAGACGTGGTGAGATCTCTGTTTGGGGTTATGGCATCTATCTCGTCTATGAAGATGATTGAGGGGGCGTTCTTCTCGGCCTGCTCGAATATCTCCCTGAGCCTCTTCTCGCTCTCCCCGTAATACTTTGACCCTATCTCCGGACCGCTTATGTAGAAGAAGTTGGCCATGGCCGCGTTAGCTAAGGCCTTGGCTATGAGCGTCTTCCCAGTCCCCGGAGGACCGTAGAGGAGAACCCCCTTGGGTGGCCTGAGCCCCAAAGGCCTTAGGACCTCGGGCCTCACGAGGGCTATCTCCACTATGTTCATCAGCTCCTTCAACTGCCTGTCCAGTCCTCCAACTTGGTCCAAGGTGACGTAGGGGACGTTCAGTTTAGCTATCTTTAGGGACTCCGGGGCGAGAGTTATGGCTGTGGCAGAGGAGATCCTCCCCACCTCCACTTGGGGCGACATGGAAGTAACGAGGAAGTCTCCGTCCCTGGTCTCCAAAGTTATGCCCCTTGACGCAAGCTTCCCCCTTAACTCCACGTTGAGCTTCCTGAGGTCGTACTGCTTCTGGACGCTAGGGGCAAGGGTTACCTCCTTCAGCTCTACAGCCTCCACCTTCCTCACTGCCACCTTCTCCCCTTCCCTGACCCGCAGGAGCTTCAGCCTGTCCTCGTTTACCACTATCCCTCCCTTTTCGTCCCTGTTCTCCTGGACGTAGAATGGGACCTGTCTCTCTCCTATTACCACTACCACGTCCCCGGGCAAGAGCTTCATGGAAACCATTAACCCACGGTCAACTAGGATGACATCGGGTCTAGTCCTGCCCGCGTAGACCCTTAGGAAGCAAACCGAGTTGTCCATCTTGTTTTTATATGGTTTTTGACTAAAAATAAGCTTTACTTAATGTCCTTATCCTCCTTATTGCTTTGAGTTATCCTCAGGGTCGCCTTCCTTGGGGCTACTTGGAAGGCGTTTGACCTCCTTCCGTAGTATACCGTGAACAGGAGGAGGACGAGCTGGGAGGCAAAGGTCAGAGCGAGCTGTCCGCCAAGGGAGTTGATGAAGTCTGAGAAGTAAGTCCCGGCCATCGCCGCCCCTATGACGCCAAGGGAGTAGGCCGAGAAGGAGGAGAGGGTGCACATTGGGCACACCGCCACGGGGCCCACGACAGTTGCCACGAGCCCCTTTACCCCCTTAGCCCTAGAGCTCAGGGAGTAGGAGGCTATGGCCCCCGCCATGAGGGAGGCAGAGGTGAGCTGGAGGACTTGCAGTGGGTAGACGTAGAGGCCTATTACGTGAGGGACGTATATCGTCACTGAGGGCTCGAACATGGGTATCCCGAAGAGGCCGAAGAGTACTGGGGGGTAGGGGTAGCCGTAGACTCCCAAATGCACTACCCCTGAGAGCAGGGCTAAGAACACCGCGAATACACTTGAGTACTTGAGCCAGTTTTTGGGCCTGCTTAGGTGGAAGAGGTTCTTGACTAGCTTGGCCACCCCGTAGCCCATGACCACGGAGCCGGCTGTTATTATTGCGGTGGATATCCCGGTCATGAATGCGAGGTTGGCCAGGTCAAAGCCGTTGTAGTCCACGTAGTACGGCACGTGGGTGAGGAAATAGGCCACTTGTACTACCACTGTTACCGCCCCTACCACAATGAGCTCAAGCCCTAGGTCCCTACTGCTCACTTGCGGTAGCTCTATCCTCACTTCCCTTATGGCTGAACTACTCCTCAAGTACTGGAGGTAGTACACTCCGGCATACCACGCGAGGGGAGTGCCCATCACCCAAGTTACAACCCAGAGGTACATGAGCTGGTCTGCCGGGAAGTTGAAGAATGGGATAGGTTGGCCAAGTAGGATCGAGATGGGGCCGGGCATTATCAAGCTCCACGCTGTGACGTGGAGTATGCCCAGCCTCGCCCATGGCCTCAGCGAGGAGAACCCAGTCCCCGCCAGGAAGCCAGAGGCAAAGGAGAGTGGTACGAGCAGGAACGGGCGGTCGTAGAGGAGGTTAAAGGTAGATAGCTCCCCCATCACTAGGGCAAAGGACGCGGGTATCCCGAGCCTCCACCTCTTACCTAGTGCGCTCGCTATTCCTACGCCTGCAAGTATCCCCAGTACGAACTTTACGAAGGAGAAATATATGCTAGTGGGCAGGGCCAGGGAGGCGACAAACGAGGCTATCACAACTGCGTAGGTCCAGACCCCCCTCCCAAGCCCCCTTAGTACGTCCCTCCCCTTAACTTCGGAGTAGAGGACGTACGTCGAGAGCGACAGTAGTGCCCCAGCGAGTACCACTAGCCCCTCGAATAGCCTCTCCATGAAAGGCGTGGAGAACAGTAAGGGTAGGTTTGAGGAGGCAGAGCCTATCATTGCGGTAAAGAACTCGCAGGAGCAGGAGAGGGACGTGGCAATAAGTCCCAGACTGGACACCAGGCTCTGGAACGCCCTAAGTTTTAGCACTTGGTAGAAGGCGACGTAGAGCGTTATATTCAAGGCAACGAGGAAGGACAGGAGGAACGACACCCCAAGAGATAAGGGAGTCATGGCCCAGGAGAAGTACGGCGTAGTGATTGAGAGGAAAGGCCCCCAGAGCGGGAAGGGCATGTCCTGCGGTGATACAGGGGGAGAAGAGGATACCACTACCCCAACCCCTTGGGGGAAGTCGATCCTCGTGATCAGGAAAATCCTGGCAACTATCTGGAAGAAAAAGAAGTAGCCGAGGAACACGGAGGCAAACAAAAACTTGTACCTTTTAAGCCTAAAAAAGTTGGGGGGATCCATTGGCCCTCACCTTAGTACGCTTCGTCCCTCAACAATTTCTCTATGTCCACTATTGGGTCCTTGTCCGCCTTCACTATGAGGAGTATGTACCATATTGGGTAAATTAGGGCCATTAGTAGGAAGCTTATCTGCCATAGCATTAACTCGGACTCTAGCAGGGCCACGCTCTCACTTGTCTATAATTTCGTAATAAAGTATAAAAGCTTTACTTGGGCTAAAAATAAAAGTTTATTAAATAAAAAGTAATTTTTGAGTAAAATTGCTTAGAACAGGTCAAGGTCCCTCAGTATCTTCACCATGTAATAGGTGGAAGGGAAGGCAGCCATGGCGAAGAGGGCGTAGGAGGTCTCTATTAGTTGCTCAGTTGGGAACACTGGGTAGAAGTTGACCGAGTAGTAGGAGGCCATCTCAAGGAAGATTTCGGCCAGCCCTGCCATCATGCTGAACATGGAGAAGAGGGTTGCGCTCTTCCACGCGTTGCCCATGGCCTCCCATCCCAATCCAGCGAACACTCCGGCCGCTAGGAAGCTTACCGTGCAGAGGGCCCTGCCCAATACGCTCTCAACGCTGTATGCAAAAGGTTCCGGGAGGTACCAGTAGGTGGTTATCGCCCCTGCGATTACCCAAGTGAATAGGAGCCCCTTGGTGGAGTAGTCCAGGGAGAGGATCGCGTTGGCAAGTCCACCTCCCTTTGAGTAGAGAACGTTGTAGAGCCATATCCCTATGAGGGCTGACCCCCACACAGTCGTCATGTCGAAGGAGAACTTGGCCAGCTCCAGCTGACCGTACAGTTGCTCTGACAGGGGGTTCACTGAGGCTACGACCAAGGCAATACCAAAAATGAGGTACCTTTGGGCCCCCTTCAATTCCACAACCCCGCCAACGTACCCCCAGCTACCAGCACTGCCCCTGCCAGCACAACCATTGCTACTAGGGCGTCGTCGGCGTAGAGGCTGTAGGGGAGGGTCTGGACTAGGAAGATGTCTATTACCCACGCTACAACTCCCAGAACTACTACTACCGCCCCTAAGACTCTCCTCGAGAAATTGACTCCAGCCATATCTATCAAAAATAAAGTGATTAATATAGTTTAAAAATTTTGCGGGACTATCTAGCTATAAAACGCCGACAGCAGCACCGCGATCAGCGGGAAGAGGAGGTAGGTGGTCGAGGGCACAGTGTCGAATATCAGTGCACTTCCAAGGAGGGCCAGTGCTGGTACTGCCACAGCTTTGTCCTTCCTCCTCATTAACCCTATTGCAGTGGCCATGGTCACGCACGCGACCACAAAGAATATGGGCGGGAAGTAATCGTTTATGCCCATTATGCCTAGGATGTAGGGGAAGGTGAAGCCGAGCATGAAGGCTATGCCAGGGACTGCGTTGAACCAAGCTATTAAGGCAATGGGGACAGAGACGAGGAGACCAGCCAAGGGGTAGACGTACCTAACTTTTCCTACTGCGAGTGACGTGAATGCTATACCGGCAAAAAGTATGGAGAAAGGCAGTATCCTAGACGCCGCTACAGTGATGGTCCCAAAGGCCGAGTTGAGTGTCATCTGGGTTAACCAGGGGCCTATTAACAGGAGGTATGCAACCACGTCTGGCACCAGCACTGCGTAAAGCACCTTCCTGTTGACGTCCTTAACTGCCAGCAACGCAGTAGAGACTATTAGTACAACGTACACCAGGGAAGAAGCAATTGGCTGGTTAAAGGCAGTGTTGTCGAGGCCGTAAGCTACGTGGGCTATGTCGAACACGGCAGTTATCGACATCACTGACGCCACCAGCGACCTCACCGTTCGCGACAACCCCTTCTCGAGGAGGGCGAGGAACATTATGGCGAACTGGAGGAAGAAGATCAAGCCAAAGGAAACGCCACCTATCAAGTAGAGCATGTAAAATACCTTGGTGACTGAGAGCGACACTCCCGCCATACCCAGGGGGAGGACTCCGATCAGGAATTCCCTGTTGAAGAATAACTCCAAAAATACAAGTAACGCGTAGAAGTAGCCTAAAAAAACCTTGAATCCCTTAAGGTTCGGTATAACGCTAATTTTGGCCCACCCTGTCGTAGTTTAGCTTGGACTTGAAGGACATCACTACTTTCTTGACTATCGGGAGGAAGGTCAGCAGTGCCTTGTCCGCTACGGTTTTCCTGCTTAGGGCAAGCGCTATGGCCGGTGTCGAGACAGTGCTAAACACGAAGAACGGCGCTAAGGCAGAGGAGCTAGGAGTAGCGGGCTGTATGTATATCCTCCACCAGAACGATATGGACTTGAAGTCTACCGACTCTCCCGCACCTCCCTGGAAAACCGCGAAGGCGACCCAGTAAGTGTGGCCGGGTTGTAGCTGGATCTGGTACCTGGACTCTCCCTGTCCTCCAGACACTCCATAGGTAGTGAAGGTCCTGGCGAACTCCGCCTTCATCCATGGCCCTGTTGGGGTGTTGTAGAAGGTGAAACCAGTTGCGACGACAGAGGGGTTCCATAGGGCGGTGACGTTGATCGGGGTTGTGTTAGTGCCTGCCACGAACTGCATGAACTGCCAGGTGGACACGTACTTGGTGTTGATGTACGGGAACCCCATGAAGGGTATACCGCCTATGTAGTAGAGTGAAGAGCCATTAGTATACATGTCAGCTAATATTCCTTGATTTTGCAGGTACCCCAAGTTCAGTGGGTCCTTGTACTGCGGGTAGTGCTTATACGGCGGTGGAGAGTTTCTGCTGAACAGGGTTGGGCCAGGGTAGCCAGAGTCCTGTGTGTTGTTGGCCCTTGGGTTGTTGTTCAACACCCAGACCTCAGCTTGGCCAGCGGAGAGTGCTCCAGTGGTGCCAGGCATCATGTGCGGGGTGTAGGCTATCTGCGTCCAGTCGTTAGGCACTCCTCCGAGAAGCCACATTATTGCGAACCTCTCGGGGTACATAAAGGTGGAGTTGTAGAACAGTGACACGTAGCCCGCCGTGTCCTCTGGGTAGAACTCGTTGTACGCCGACTGGGCCCAAGTGGTGTCGTTCAAGCCCATGCTGAGGAACTGGCTCAAGGACGTTATTATCTTTCCGCTGTAGTTCAAGTACAAGTGGCTGAGTATTACTGGCTGTCCGTTATTGAGCGGTTCTCCGTTGGGCAGGGTAGCCCCCATTACTTCCCCTACAAGCTTTCCGCTCTCGTTTAGCACTATTATCTGCACGGGGTTGGCCAGCGCCGTCCCTGGTGGGTACTGGACGACCTCAGACGCAGGTAGATAGCTCACGTTAGCCACGGACTGGTTTGAGTAGCTGAAGGAGACGTTGACGTCCCACCACCCCACTGGCCCTTCGAAGGCGAAGGGCGCCCATATCTTGCCGTCAGGGGTGGTCTCAGGACACGCTAACCAGGACTCGTAGCCCACCACGGGGGCCTTCATTAGTATGAATATGTAGGGCACCCCATCGACGTAGGTCCAAGCTGCCTTGACGTATACCGTCTTCGTGTGCCCCGATATCCCGTCTGGGACTGGTACGGTAGGCACTAGTGGCACTGCAGTCCAAGGTATCGTCTGCCAGAACGCCTCCTGGCCCGGAAGGCCCTCGTCTAGATGGGCGTTTGGCACGTAGTAGGCTGTTATGGTACTCGATGACACCTCAGAGGCGTTGAGTACTTGATCTAGTCCAAAACCTATACCTACCATTATTAAAAATGCTATTGTGCCAGCTATTAACAACTTCATGTAGCCGTTCATTGCCTATTACCTCCAAGCCTGATCATTTCCATGTGGACGATTATCCCACCGAGACCAAAAAGGAAAATGGCTAAGCCTACGAAGTTGACGAAGTAATTGGGCGTCGTGGCGGGTGCACCGAGGGTCATGCCGTTCACCGTGAACACCTCGTGTTGGTACGTTATTGTCCTAGTTCCCACTGCCATTAATATCAGCCCCAAGACCACTAGGAGTGCACCTACGTATAGGAAGACCTTAGTCGCCATCCTGCTCACCCCTTAATAACCTCCAACTCCACTACCGCTCACCACGTTGGGGTCCCACGTCCCCTGCGGCATTACTCCTCCGGTGATCTCCGAAGCCAGGGTCGCGTTGGAGGTTGCTATGATGGTGCCCACCAGCCAAGAGTGGCCTAGGCCAGTCGCAGCGGTACCGCAGTACTCGGCGCAAGCAACGTGGTAGACGCCGGGCTGTGGGAAGACCAGTACTATGTAGGAGTAGTAGCCTGGGACTGCCTCTGCTCCGAAGTTGAAGATGGTGAAGTTGGAGGTGGCGCTCTGCACGAAGAACTCGTGGAAGACGTCAATGCTGTGCACCACGAACACCACGGGCTCGTCCACTGGGACCACGGTTAAGTTGGTGTAGACCTTGTCGTGGGGGTAGAAGTCCCAGTGCCACTGCTGTCCGGTGACGTATATTATGACGTATGGGCCCTTATAGGAGCCTAAGGCGTTGGCGAAGGAAGCGTGGACAACTCCCACGCCTGCGTTGTTTGTGGGGTTATAGCCTATGTAGTCGTAGGAGTCGTATTGGACTTCTAGGGATATGACTGCCACCATTACCAAGAGTAGGAACAGGGCTATAACTGTGGCTCGTTTCATAACACTTACCTCACTAGCTAATGAATCAGCATAAGGCTATTTATAAACTTTACTTTCAAAGTTAAAGGTAAAAAACAATTTAGCTTTTTTTAATAAACATTCAAAATAATTATTTAGTTTCTAGAACCACTGGACGTCAACTTCTTAAACGGTGTTATGCTTTGTATCAAAAAAGATATTTCTATGTTACTACATGCTTAAGCGTTCTGTACCGCTACTTTGAAATTTCAAATTATAACCTCGCTTTTTATGAAATTAAAGGTTATATTATATATTAAACATCATCAACTTGAATGCATGCAGAACTTTAAAACATTATTTCCAATTTTTCCCAAAGTATTATATGCTATACCTGCAACTTTTCGCGCTTACTTCACTAATTCAAGGGGCTCCTAGAGCTTGCCGATTAAAGAAAGTTATTATCATAAATTATTAGAATTTAGTCAGAAAAGTATAAATACTCTCCCAATTGAAGATTTCTTGTGGGTCAGATTGAACGTCAAAATGTGGGGCCTAATACTCGCGGGAGGCGTTGTAGTCGCCGTCTCCATAATAATTGAGGTAATCTACTCCATGAGCCTGCTTAAGCCAGTCCCGTATGCCTTCAGCTACACCCCAGGAATGATGGACTACGCAGGGGAGTTTTTGGCTATCGTGGGCCTAGCGCTAATTATGGCAGGGGGGATCTTCAAGCGTGAGTAAGTTGAAGAGAAAGTACAAGGTTTTTTTGGCTCTCGCGCTTTCAGCGATTGTAGTGCTCGCTTTGGGCTTCCTCGATAAGGGGCTTTTCTTTTCCTTCGTCAAGTCGCAGTCCATGTCTGTGAGTAGTTACAAGTACGGCACCTTCGAGGTTCTCGTGTACGAACCCATCCAAGGTAGTCTGGCGAGGGAAAACGTAACGGGGGTGATGCTGGCCATAAACAACGAGTGTTCGCAGAGGGTAACTGTGACTGGGCTCTTTAACTCCACCTACTCAGTCCAGAACCCGCCTTACTTAATCCTAGTGTGGGCCCCAGCACCTAACGGGTCCATAGTTCAAGCATTTGAGGAAACTCGCAACATATACTTGGGCTACGTAACAATCCTCATACCCACGCCAAGGCTCTGGCCTGGGATCTACGTGGTAGCGCTCAGCGACGGAATGGACTTCACGATAAACGTAGGCTAGGAGAAACCAGCTTACCGTTTTTTGATATTTCCTAAACAAATGAAAGAAACCAATTCCTACAAATGAGGAAGTTTCCGCAACTCCTTTCTTGGCCTCCTCAACTCAAGTTGAACTTTTTCACTAATTATCGTTGTTTGCACTAACTTTGAGAGCAAAGTTTTTAAGTTTATTTTTATTCATAATATGGCAGATACATTATGGCGTCTAGGGAGGAGATCAGAAGATTAGAACAAGAGAAACTACTGGAGTGGGCTGCCGAGTACAATAAGGTGAAGGAGAGGGAAGCCAAGAGAAACGTGCTAATGAAGGCCCTCTACAGTGAGGAATACAGGATGCTGGCGCTGAAGAACGTCATCGTAGGAATAGTGTGGCTATTCATAGGCGGCGCGTTCGCGCTGATCCTAAGGTCCCAGGCAGGTCTGTCCTCCACTGGAGTACCCGTCATAGTAACCTCAGAGTACTACTTCCAGGCTATGACGAACCACGTCATGGACATGATCTTTGGCGCGGTATTTTCCACAGTGTTTGCAGTGGGCTTTTACGTAATACCCGCAGTGAACGGGACTAGGCTGATAAAGTGGCCAAAGGTCGCCAACGTCGGTCTGTGGATAGCCACAATAGGTCTGTTTATGATGAACTTCGGAGGCGTGGAGAACCAGTACTTGTTCACGTTCTTGAACCCACTCAAAGACTCTCCAACGTGGTACGTGGGCTACGCCCTAATGATAATAGGCGAATGGATGGAGATGGCGTCCGTGATAGGGACGTCCTTCATAGGCAGGATCAAGGGCAAACTGGTCCCCGTGTCAATAGGCTTCATCGTAATGGACATGATAATGATGGCGTTGGCCAACATATCGGTGTTCATAGACGTCATATGGTCACTGTTGTCGCCAATAGGAGGTCTAGGGATAAACGTGTTTGGAGTGCCAAACGCTGAGGTGTGGAAGGGTCTTTTCTGGTTCGCAGACCACCCCCTAGTCTACTTTGCTCCCTACGCTCTGACAGGGGCCACGCTAGCCGTAGTCCCAATCTATGCAAGGAGGCCCCTATACAGCTACAGATTTGCAAGGTGGTTAATACCCACGCTCTTCGTGTTAGGCAGTAGCGTATACGTACACCACTTAGGTGACGATCCGTGGCCCCTTATACTGAGGGACATATTTGCCCAGACCTCTACGGCCCTTATAGCAATACCCTTCGCCGCCCTGTGGTTGCTCTTCTTTATCACACTAGGTGACCCGAGGAAGCTCAAGTGGGACGTAGGACTGGCATTCATTTATGCTGCTGCCGTGTGGAACATCATAGGAGGCATACAAGCAGAGCCCACTAACCCGGTGCAAGCCGTAGACCCAACAATCCACAACACCGGCTGGATCTTCAGCCACTTCCACATAATGCTGGCCCTCTACTCTGTGGGAGGACTACTGGGAGTGCTGTATGTGGTAGGGCCCTACTTATGGGGCAGGGAATGGTACAGCCAAAAGCTAGCTTGGCTACACTTCTGGGGTTGGCAGGCAGGGATGGGACTGTTCGTTACTGCCTCCGCTATAGGAGGTTTCTACGGGCTAATAAGGAGGGAAGTAGCGTGGGCAGCCTTCTACGAGCCCTACTACCAGTTGATAATGATAGGAGGTTGGCTAGCCGGCTTCGCCACTATAGTGTTCGCCTACAACCTCATCTTGACCTTGCTGTACGGGAAGAGGGTAGTGGAGACTGACATACCGATGTGGGCAGTGATAACTGTGGCCATGGAGAGATACGGCTTGAGGAGAGAGGGTTACAAGGACGAGGAGTTGCCCGTGGCGTTGCCAGCTGACGGAATGATAAGCAGGGTAGCACACGAGTACGACAGAGTAACGGTGACGAGGTCAAGCGGGGTCTCCAGACCAGAGGGGGTGAGATCCTCGGAGGGCACCAAGGAAGCTAAGGCTATGGACAACGAGGCGAAGCTGGACTCGGCCAAGGACCCCAAACTAGGCCGAAGTAGTCCTTAATAATTCATTGAAGAATTTTCTTCTTTTTCTTTAATAACTTTTTATTAGTTTTTTAGTGAAAAATATTTAAGTAACCTCCTGCAATATCTTACTTGTGGCGCCCCTAGTACTGCTCTCCCTAGTCGCCTCCGGTATGGTGGCTGTCATCCTCCTCATCCTTTTCTACATAGTGAGGATAAGGACGTACGTTGGGATGTTCTTCGCCTATTTCGGCCTCGCCATGATGCTCACCATGTTCGTGGGGGCCTCCGTTTATCTGTACTCCCCAAGCAACACGTCACTGGCGGTGGCCTTCGGTGTGAACATGGCAGTAATGCTGGGCCTCTTGACCTACTTCTTCGCCATAGCGGAGGACATGCAGAAGAAGAAGCTGACCCACACTTCCTTAAACACAATGTCCGTCTCGTTGCTCTTGGTGACAAACGAAGTGTTCATGAGCACAGCCTTTGGCCTCGCCCAGTTCGGGCCCAAGCTCTTCTCTTCTCCCTACGGGTCTTTCTACTACACTGTAAACAGCTACTGGTTCTTCTACCCAATGATGGCGGAGATGCTGGGCTTCTACTTGATCCACTACTTGAAGGGCGAGCAGTTCCCCCAGCTCCTGCCGCTTGTAGGCGTGACGTCCTTCCCGCCCACGGCTTTCAACACCCAGGGGTGGTTCCCGTTCGCCGTGGCTGTCTCCCTAGGGGCCTCAGGGTACGGATTTGCGTACTCTTTCAAGGGAAGGGGGCTTTGGACCTACATCTACGCAAGTCTATTAATCACCACGGCCTTATTACTCGTCACGCCAATACCCTACGACGTCGACATCGTAGTGACAATGGTGCTCTATTACTACGCCATTCTGTCCAAGACGTTCCAGAACGTTTCTAGATATTTAAAGAAAGGCGAGTAAATAAAAATTTTCAAGTTCTCCTAGGACTTAACGTAAAGCCTCAATTAAAAAGGGAAATAATACCTTGTTGAAAGCCTTAAAATGAGAAAAAGTGTTTAAAAAATCCATGGATTTCTCACATTGTCTGTAACAATTTTTAAGAATATTCATCATCACAATAAAATTATCTATGAAATGTGTAGTTTATGGTTTCGATTGGAACGAAAAAGGAGAAAACCCACCTAAAGTTAACGCGAGGAGATGATGAAACCGACTCATTAGAGCCCCAGTAACTACCCGGAGACTCCCTCAGTCGAGTGTTAGGCCATCTACAGCACTGCGCCTGCAGTGTTCGTGGTAAGGCAACGTGGGGATAAGCTTAAAGGACTTACGAGGACTATTGCGTATGGAACAGGACATAGTGAGCCTCTTTGACATCTCCCTCTTCATCTTCGTTGCTGAGGCCGTTAAGTCACTCCTCGCCAAGTACAACTTGCCCTACATCGTTGGAGAGATAGTGGCCGGGATGCTGATAGGTCCTTACGCCCTTGGCTACCTCGTGAACTCCTTGCTCGGCTACCCGCTCATCTCCCTCACCCCCTATGTCCTCTTCATCTCCGAGTTCTCGGTGATCCTCCTCATATTTGCCTCTGGGCTCGAGCACGGGGTGTCCCCGATAAAGTCTGGAGGGTCCTTAGGCTTCCTAAGTGCCACGTTCGGCGCCCTGCTACCGTTTGCGGTTGCCTTTTTCGCGTTCTCTGCCCCATTGGGTAGGGACTCCGCGACCTTCCTTGGCGTAGCCATGGGGGCAACTAGCCTAGCTGCAGTTGTGTCGATTATCGAGGAAGAGAAGCTGAGGGGCTCGCACGTGGACTTCCTGCTCTCAGCCTCCTCCTCTGATGACGTAATAGACCTCGTCCTCCTCTCCCTCGCCTTGACGCTATTGGGCGCTAAGTCAGTGAGCCTCCAGGGGGTAGCGTTCAGGGTCTCAGAGCTAGTCCTCATGTGGGTCGTGATATTCGTGGCATCGGTGGTGGTAGTGCCTAGGGTGGCGAACAGGATAAGCGAGAAGTACGTGGAGGAGTTCCCTTTCCTCCTCCTTTTCGGCTTAACCTTGGTCATGGTCTCCTTGGGCTTCTCCTCAATTATCGCCGCCTTCATAGCTGGGGTCTCGCTGGCCAACAGCTCCAAGAGCGAAAAGGTGAAGGAAGTAAGCCAAGTCCTCTTGAGCGTCTTCGGCTCCTTGTTCTTCGTGGTGACTGGGGCAGAGGTTAACCTGTTGGAGGTCAGCCTGCAGACCGTTGAGCTCTCGCTAGCCCTCACTGGAGTCGCAGTGGCCTTCAAGTGGCTAGGGGTATTCCCCTTTGCCTACCTCAAGCTGAGGAACCTCAAGCTTGCCAACTTGGTCTCGGTGGGCATGGTGCCGAGGGGTGAGACGGGCCTCGTGGTCGCCTCCCTGGGGGCTTCCCTTGGTGTGCTCGATCAAATGGAGTTCGGAAGCACCGTGCTCATGTCCATCTTTACCACCTTGATAGGGGCAGTGACATTCAAGTACCTGGCAAAGGGGCTTAAGTGAGAGGAGTTGGTCAAGCTCCCGACTTAACGCTATAGTGCAACTGGTCCAAAGAGGCTTTTGACGAGCGCTCTCACGGGAGCTCAGCCTTAATTCCTCCAGCCGCAATTACCACATATGAGGGTACGCGAAGTAAACCTCGGCTTCGTGAAGTCCTTCATCTTTGGACACCGAAGAAGGACTAGTGATTGTTGACGCGGGGCTTAAGAGTAGCGGAGAGAAGATGCTCAAGACTTTGGACAACCTAGGAAAAAGGAGAGAAGAGGTGAATTACGTGGTGTTCACTCACTCCCACGGCGACCACATTGGGAGTGCCTCGGAGCTCAGGAAGTCCTTAAACGCCAAGTTCGGCATAGAGGACGGAGGCAGGAGGTTTCTAGAAGAAGGTGGGGGAGAGAACCGGTAGTCCACTGGCTGGGACTAAAGCTCCTCTTTTCCCTGGACAGGCCGTTCTTCCTCAGGGGGTTTGAGCCAGTAAAAGTGGACTTCTCACTTAAGGAGGGGGAGCTAGTGAAGGGAGTGGAAATGCTGAAGACCCCTGGCCACACTGAGGACTCCGTCTCCTTCTACTTGTCAGAACTGAACGCGGTAATAGTGGGGGACACGCTCCAGGGGACTAGGAGAGGGCTTAAGCTCCCGTCAATTTACGAAGACTACAGCTCTATATGGTAGAGCGTGGAGAGGATAAAGTCCTTGAAGCCCTCCATGGTCTACGTCTCCCACGGGCCTAGCTCCTCAACGTTCCTGGTGTGAGAGTCAACGGCGAGGCGTCGAGGACGACGAGGTAAAGATAGCGTAACGAGATCATAAAAGGATAAAAACTCTTGATTTGAATAAATACAAACATGGATAAGTTGCAATTAGAAGAGAAGAAGGGAAGGGTTATGGAGGAGCTTAGGAAGCGGAACTGGCGGGCGAGCTTCTCTAAGCTGAAGAAGAAGATCAAGGACCTCACCCTCGACGACCTAAACGCCATGGCCAACGATAAAGTGGTCGAGCTGAAGAAGCACGGCTCCTGCTATACTGTTGTCCTCGTCGCAAGGAGGAGGGGGGAGCAGGGCGGGGCAATCAAGGTGTCGTTCACTTTCAATCCCTTTCGAGATGCATCAAGTAGGGGCTAGGGAAGAAGTGTTGAGGGAAAGGGAAAGAGTATTCAAGCTTTTACCGTGGGCTTCTTCATTTACAGAACTTTAGCATCTCACCTCACCAAGACTTTGTGGTCTCTTGGCGTCTCCACGGTTTACTTGGGCTATCCTTACTTCATTCCTAGGATAAGGGTA
>JALBWU010000010.1 GCA_022678445.1 Candidatus Aramenus sp. CH1
ATAAGCTTCACAGCGACGTCAACGGAGCGTTAAACATTGTAAAACTTGGAGTGAAGAAGATTGTTAACGCGTTGAAGAAGCCTTTTTCTTTTCTCTTCACATCACGGAGTAACTCCCATAAAGGGGAGTAACGCCTTAGACCTAGGCAGAACCCTCGCATGGCGGGGAGTAGGTCAGTTTGATTTACGTTTTTATTCCCAGTTGCCGTTACTTATTCTGTGGTAACTTTAAGATACTACAAGGGACTTCTGCTGTCTGACCACTACGCCCCTGGATTAAAGTGGAATGAGAAGTTCGACGCATATGTTTCCCTTGCCTATAAGTACAGGGAAGTGCTCAACTTCTTCAGGGAGGGAAACGTTGAAGTAGAGGACTCTGTCATGGACCCCTTGCCTTTTCCCTTCGTCGAGGACAAACTAACACTGAGGGAATACCAAGAGAGGGCTTTGGGCGCGTGGCTGAAGACTAAGCGCGGAGTTATAGTAATACCTACCGGAGGAGGGAAGACTGCCATTGCCATAAAGGCCATGACAAAGCTGAAGGTATCCACGTTAGTTGTGGTACCAACCCTTGAGTTAATAGACCAGTGGTACGAGAAGATCCTGACCTTTTTGGGTACAGAGCCAGGAAGGATAGGAGGGGGATACGACGAGTTAAAGGGGATAACGGTGATAACTTACGACTCAGCCTACACTAGAGCTGAGGAACTAGGAAACAAGTTCTACTTCGTAGTCTTTGACGAGGTACATCACCTCCCCTCAGAAGGGTACTCGCAGATAGCCGAACTAATGGCCTCTCCTTACAGGATGGGGCTCTCGGCTACCGTGGAGAGAGAGGACGGGAGGCACGTGGAGCTACCCAGACTGGTCGGTCCCGTTGTGTTTAGGTTAGCGCCTAAAGACCTCGTGGGGAAGTACATTGCCCCCTACGAGATAAAGAAAGTGTACGTGGAACTCACGGAGGATGAAAAGGAGAGGTACAAGGAGCTGAGGAAAAAGCTGAAGAAGTTCCTAGAGGAGAAAAAGATGAAACTAGACAGTCTGAGGGCATTTCACAGGCTCCTCTATATGAGCGCGAAGTCCAAGGAAGCAAGGGAGGCCCTCCTGGCGTGGCACGAGGCTTTGAGGCTAGCTGTGAACTCCAGGGCAAAGATAGAGAAGTTGAGGGAAATACTAAAGGAAAATCCAGACAAGAAGATCATAGTGTTTACCAGGGACGTGGAGATGTGTTACGCCGTCTCGAGGGAGTTCCTCATACCTGCAGTGACCTATGTTACGCCTAAGGACGAAAGGGAAGAGATCATGAGAAAGTTCAAGGAGAACAAGTATAGGGTAATAGCCGTGTCTAACGTCTTCGACGAGGGAGTGGACATACCAGACGCCGACATGGCAGTGGTGCTAGGAGGGTACGGGACTTCAAGGCAATTCATACAGAGGTTGGGAAGAATACTCAGGAAGAGTGGAAACAAAAGAGCTACCTTATTTGAGATAGTGACCAAGGGCACTTCTGACTACAACTTGAGCAAGAGGAGGTCCCGTGCTCCCGTATGAACTAGGAAGGTTTAAGGTAGTTGGAGACAAGGTGTTTCCCCTCTTCGCTACGGAGGAGGATAAGGACGTCGCAGAGGAAGTAATAGGACTGTTTACAGTAGGCAAGAAGTTCGGAGAGATCCAGGAAGAGGAAAAAATGCTGGAGAAGGCCTACTCGGGGAACTCAAACGAGATAAAGCTAGTCAGGGGACTCTTTAAACTCATGGCTAGGAAGGTCGCGCTTTCCGGCAAGTCCAACGTCGAACCCGTGCTGATTAGGAGGGATGCGTTCTCCAGGGGCCCTGCGTTAACGAAGGAGGAAAGGGAGAAAATACTAAGGGAGGTCTCCCAGAAACTAGGCGTCAACGCTGAGGAAAACTTGTACGCTGACCTAGACAGCGAAAAGGTAGTGTCCTCGGTGCAACAGACCTCCCCAATCCAGCTAATCAAGGAGTACAACCTCTCCCTACTGCAGACGCTCATGTTTAGGTGTTATAAGCTTACGGTTGAGGTCCAGGACAACTGGAAGGAAATAGCCAGGAGAATAAAGCTCCTGGGCCTAATGTACACAGCCTATAGCGACCCAGTGAGGATAGAGGTCGTCGGACCAGCGACGCTCCTAAAGCTAACCGAGAAGTACGGGAGGAACATGGCCGTGCTCTTGCCTTACATTGTGGCGTCAAAGGACTGGAAAATAAGCGCCGAGGTAGTGCTGGGAAAGAGGAAAAAGAGAGTGTACGCAATGGAAGTCTCCGACTTCCCCTTAATAGATTCAAACACCGCGTTGTACGAGAGCGAGTTCGACAGCTCACTAGAGGAGAAGTTCTTCAAGGACTTCGTGTCGTCAATAAGGGACTGGAAGCTCAGGAGGGAGCCATCTGCCCTGGTCGTCAAGGACAGACTCTTCATACCGGACTTCTCTGCGACAAAGGGCAACTTGGAGGTCTATATAGAGATAGTGGGCTTTTGGACCAAGAACTACGTGAGAGAGAAGCTAGAGAAGTTGAGAGAGGTGAAAGTCCCCATATTAGTTCTCCTCAATTCCGAGTTGGGCAAGGAGGACTTTAACGGCTTTGAGGTCATTAAGTTCAAGGGAAAGGTGAACGTCGCAGAGGTCTATAAGTGGCTCAAGGAATACGAGAGGAAGAACGCCAACTACAACGTGACCTTTACCTTGGACAAGGACGTGGTGTCCCTAGAGGAGATCTCAAAGTCGTTAAACGTACCGTTGTATGTGGTGAGGAAAAACGCCAAGCCCGTCATTGGGTACACGCTCCTCAGAAACTACTACGTTAAAAACGAACTACTAGAGAAGCTAAAAACGGAGGACTTCCAGGGCAGGAGGCTCAGCGATCTTATAAGCGAGTACGGGAGCTACATAGTGGAAGTCCTAGAGTACCTCGGCTATAGGCTTAAATGGCTCAACATTACAGATGCTATAGTGCAGAGATGATCAAAGGAGCTATCTTTGATTTAGACGGGACTTTGGTCTCCACTGCTGTAGCTCACAAAACCGCGTGGGAGCTAGCCCTAAAGGAGATGGGCATAGAGAGGGAAGTAAACCTTGACATGCTAATGGGAATGAGAACCTTAGAAATAGCTAAAATCCTAGCAAACGAGAGGTACATGGAACTCTACGAGAAAAAGAACAACCATTACAGGGAGTTAGTAAAGAGATTGGCTAGCCCCACTTGCTGTGCAGAGGAGATACTCTGGGAGCTAAGAAAAAGAGGAGTAAAGATTGCAGTAGTGACTTCGTCAATAAGATCGTCAGCCCAACTTTCCTTAAGCGTCCTTAACTTTAAGCCCGACCTCATCGTAGCAGGGGATGATGTTGAAAGGGGAAAGCCAGACCCCGAACCCGTCATTAAGGCACTAAAAGCCATGAATCTAAGTCCTAAGGAGGTCTTTGGAGTAGGCGATACATTGCAAGACGTAATAGCTTACTACAAGGCTAACATAGAACGAATATTTCTTGTTGTAAGCGAGTTAAACATAAACAGAGAAGAAGGTGTAAAGTATGGGGCAAAAATCATACAAACTTTATGCAAGTTAAGGGACTTAGTTAATACATCTTGACCACCCTCTCAACTTCTTAATCTCCTGTAGTTCACCCCATATTGGTAGTTCTTTCGTAAACTATTTCATGGCCCGTGTTTGACCCTCCGCAGATTTGTTAATTCAAGGCGGAAGTTCTTTGCCTTGAATGCATTTTTGAACATTTTTTGGTCAATACTAGCTATGTGCTTATCCATTTATGTTAGTTTTCAGGATAATACCAAAAACCTATTTTCTCTTTACGTAAATTAGATAAATAGTTTTTATACTTTTGCACTTTTCATAGACTAAGAATAAAATGAGTTTTAACATAATCTATCATTTGTTTTGCAGTTTAACGGACATGGAAAATTTTTATTACTTAGAAAAGGTAACACTTTGATTTCCTAATCAAAACGCTAGGTAAGTTTTCTCACAAAGTGCCCCCATATTGAGAGGTAAAAAGGTTCTCAGCTGGATTTACGGATATGGGGCTAGCACTTAACATCGAAAAGGAAACTAACTCAACGTCCAGTCACGAGTCTTTCATCGCCAGGCCAATTTTAGTACCTGCCTAAAATCCTTAATGCGCTAAGCATAAGCCTAAAGCTTTCGTCTAGGACCCTTTAATCTAATCGCTACTCCTGTTTTCTACTGTAGTAATACTATTACCGTGAATCCCTTGAAGCTTTGTCTTTAGACAATGTCATATTAAAGTCTCAACATATTCTACAGTTAGTATCATAAGTAGTACTTGAGTTGTTAACGTAAGGTTTATAACCCTTAAAGTTAACTATAATCTTGACCTAAAATGGCTGCCAAAGTAAAGTTCAAGTACAAGGGAGAGGAGAAGGAAGTAGAGATCTCCAAGATAAAGAAGGTCTGGAGAGTAGGGAAGATGATATCCTTCACCTATGACGACAACGGCAAGACCGGAAGGGGAGCAGTAAGCGAGAAGGACGCTCCAAAGGAGCTGTTGGAGAAGCTAGGCAAATAAATAAATATTCTTTCTTCTTTTTATTTATGCATTTCTTTCTTTTATTACAATTAAACCGTGTTAAAGTTTTTTCTTTTTTGTTTCCATGATAACAATCTTTATAAACTTACCCGCCAATTGGTAGTTAGGAAAAAGTGAGACAATGATTGGCGATCTTAACCCTTCGAATATAATAGTTTTGTTGATTGTAGCAGCTGTATTGTTTTTCGGAGCCTCTAAAATACCCGAGCTATTTAGGAACATGGGTAGAGCTGTCGGCGAATTTAAGAAGGGTAGGATTGAAGCTGAAATGGAGCTAAATCAGATGCAACAAACTACCCAAGTAACGCAACAGCCTCAAGTGATTCCAAGCAGTGCATCATCACAGAGCCACGTATCTCCTGAAGAGCTAGAGAAACAGATAAAGGATCTACAGAGCAAGCTCGAGCAATTAAAGAAGAACGGTTCTACGTCGTAACATCCCTTTTTGTTTTCATAAAGTCAAAAATTTTTGGGGTTTGCTATGATAGACAACATCTCAGACTTTCTAATTATCCTTGTTGTAGGTATACTGCTTCTGTCAGGCCAAAAGGACATAAGCGGCACTGTGAAAAACATTGGGAAGACCTTGAACCAATTGAAGAGGACACAGGAGCAGTTCAGGCAAGAGCTAGCTAGAGAAATCAACGGACTAGGAGACGTAGTAGAGGAGACAAAGAAGAGTGTGGTAACTGACGTCACACCAACGTACAGGAGGATTAACAAGATCTCTCCTCAGCCTATAACGACGCTCCCCAGCAACGGTAATAAGCAAGAAGACAAGATAAAGCAGATAGAGGACGAAATCAAGAGATTACAGATGGAGTTAGAAAGGTTGAAGCAAAATGGTAACAAGAACTGAACAAATAAAGGACCAAGAGAGGCCCCTGCTTGATCATCTAAGAGAGCTCGCTCTTAGGCTAAGAAGGGCACTAATCGTTCTCGCTGTTATCTTTGTCGTCCTGTTTGCTTTTGACTTCACTTTCGTAAAAGTCTACGGTTTTACGTTACCTGTCATCTACCCTAACCTCTTCCACAGTATCTCCTCTAGGCTCATTGTATTCTTTATACATCACGAACTACCTAAGGGTCTAGAGCTGATTAACATTAACCCGTTTGATACGATCTACGCTTCCGCATACATCTCCTTTTTCTTCGCTCTCCTCGTGTCCATCCCTGTAATATTCTACGAGCTTTGGGGCTTTATCGCCCCTGGGCTTTACGAGAACGAGAAAAAGGCGATAAAGAACTTCGTGCTCCCTTCGTTCGTGCTCTTTCTCGCAGGGTCCAGTTTCGCTTACTTCATTATCATACCCTTTATGATGAAGTTCATCGTTATATTCACCCAGTCACTAGGAGTTGAACCAACCTTAGGACTCAAATCCTTTATCAGTACTTTGGTCACCCTTATGCTAGCCACAGGACTGGCCTTTGAGTTCCCCCTTGTAATGATCTCCCTCACCTACGTTGGACTAGTTAAAGCTGAGACATGGCAAAGGAACTGGAGATGGGGGGTTATGGGATCTTTCATAATAGCATGGATGATTTCCCCTGGCACTACAGGCGGAATTATTGAGACGACCATAGGCGTCATACTGTCGACGCTGTTCTTTATAGGAGTAGGGGTATCTAAAGCGGTGGAGAGGAGGAGAAATCAAAATATTAATCGGGTGAGTTAACACTTAAATCATGAAAGTTATTAAAAGAGATGGGAGCGAGGAAGATCTAATATACGAGAAAATAGTGGTCAGCGTCCTGAAGACCGGGGCCCCCATCTCAGTCTCGAGGAAAATAGCAATAATTGTCATAGGTAAGCTCTACGATGAGGACAGGAAAGAAGTAACGACAAAGGAACTTGCCTCCATGATCCTTAGCCTCCTTAAGAAGGAGAACGAGGAGTGGTTTAGAAACTGGATAGTCTACGATAGAGTAGCTAAAAGGAGGGAAACCGAGAAAGAGCTCTAATTACTTCCACGTCCCCTTCACTACCCATACGGGCTCCTCTTGTACCTCCAACTCCTTTGGCTCTACCTTGAGTTCCTCGAGTAGTTTCTCGTTAACCTTAACCCCAATTCCGGGAGCGTCAGAGACGGAAACATGTCCGTTGCCTACCGTTATTGAGTTGTAGATGAGATCCCTCTTCCACTGGGGGAACCAGTCGTAAAATGACTCCATTAGCAGTAGGGTAGGAGTTGCTGCGCTTAGCTGTACGGTAACGGCATACTGTATTGGCCCAAAAGCGTTGTGGTACGCTACTTCCACGTCAAAGGCCTCCGCCAAAGCGATAACCTTCCTCGCAATAGTTACGCCCCCAATGTTAGTTATATCAGGCTGTAGGACGTCTACTAGCCTCTCTCTCACGTAAAACGCTGTCTCCTTTAAGCTCAACAACCTTTCGCCCAGCGCCACCCTAGATGAGGTAGCTGAGCGATATCTCTTTAACCCTTCCACGTCCTCGTGGTGCACTGGTTCCTCCATGAATAACGGCCTGTACTTTTCAAGGGCCTTCGCTATCATGATTGCTGAGTCGGCGTTAAATCTGCCGTGGTGCTCTATCATAATCTCCCTCTCCTTCCCTATTGCCTCTCTGACAGACTTGACCCTCTCCTCTGCGTCCCTCAGCCCCTTAAAGTCAATCCAGTTGTAGTACCTGCCAAACGGGTCGAACTTCATGGAGCTGTAACCCATCTTGACTACTTCCTTTGCCTTTTCAGCGAAGTCCTGTGGGGAGACGCAATCCAAATACCAGCCGTTGGCGTATATAGGAATCCTTTCTCTTACCTTCCCGCCGAGGAGTTTGTAAATGGGAGCTCCCAGCTCTTTACCCATGATGTCCCACGATGCTATGTCAATTGCGCTAAACGCCGTTACTGACTCAAAGGACCTCGAGTAGTAGAAGTCCTGCTTGTACCACTCTTCGTAATTCCTCTCCACATCTTCTACCTCTTTTCCCACGAATGCCTTACTGACTTGCCTTACTGCGCTGTAGACCGGTAAAACTCTAAGCGTCGGAACTGCTTCTCCAAAGCCAACCTCTCCCTTTGTAGTGACTACCTTTACTATAATCGAAGTTGAGGCCCAAGTGGCGCTCCCCTTTTCCTTGTGTGTTACAACTATGGGCTCGATCTCTGAGATTTTCATATTACTATTTTTAACGGTACCAATATAAACCTTCAGAGCTTGCCTTAGAGACGTGATTTAAAGCTAAATACCCTGAAAGGAAAGACATAATGGATGATGAGCTTTCAGGCTAGTGAGAAGTGATCAGAGGTGCAAACTCTGAAAATCACCAGTCGAAGGGGCAACTGTTTCCGTCCTTAAGCGTCTTTTTCCTCGCCAAGCTGCAAAGGGGACAGAGGTTTATTACCTCGTCCTCTTTGACTATCTTCTCGGCCGTAATCCTCACGGCCTCAACGAACTCCTCGTCCTGTTGAAGTTTAAATATCAAGTCCGAGTTTCCCCTCTTCCCTTTTATGTAATAGTTTACCTCTGCAGTGGTTATACCCAGGAAGGAGGCTATTTGTGTCTGTGGCACTTTCCTCCTATAGAGCTCTATAACTATCATTGCCTTTATCGCTGGGATTACACTTCTACTTACCACTTCACAAGGTGCAATAACTTTCTTCAAGGTTAAAATTACTTAGCATTAACAGTATTAAAGATTATTTTAGATAAAACTAAAACTTTAGTTATACCAACAGTTTTAAACCAAATACCTCATCCTCGCTAAACTTAAGATAAAAACCCAATCTTTTCCCTATTTTGATCATGGGTATGTTGTCCGGGAGCGTGTAGAACTTTACTTTCTCCATTTTTAGCCTCTTTGCTTCCTTTATTATGCTCTCTACTAGTTTGGTCCCTATCCCATTTCGTCTATACGCTGGGGATACCACCAGCGAAAACTCTCCGTCGTCGTAAAGGGATATCTCCCCCACCACTTCACCGTCTAGCCTTGCAATGAGCATGACTAGGGCCCTCTTGATTATTAACTCCTTTACCTCCTCTTTCGAGACCTTCCTAAACGAGAAAAACCTCATGTAGAGGTCGTCTGGACTGAGGGAGTTATAGAGCTTGTATACCTCCTCCACGTCGTCTGGAGTAGCTTTGGATATTCTTAACTTGGAGATCACTTTTGCTTCCCTATGACGTGAAGCTTTATGAAGTTAGTCCTTCCCTCCTCTAACTTGGGGTCTCCGCCAACCACTACTATTTCATCACCCTCGTTTACGTAGTCCCTAGAGCACTCCTCCGCAAGCTGGGTTACTTCGTCTAGGCCCTTTGCCTCCCTTACGTGTACTGGAAGGACGCCCCAACAGAGCCTCAAGCGCCTTACAAGCTTCTGGTTAGGGCAAAGCCCAAGGATCACGCTCTTTGGCCTCAGTCTTGATATCCTTATCACGGATATTCCGCTCCTGCTGTGGACTGCAATAACTTTAGCCTTGGATAGCTCTGCCACGTTAATAGCTGCAAAGGCAATAGCGTCGTCGCTACTACTCAAGGGCGACGGCCTAGTGACCTTGACCCTTTTCTCCACTGAGACAATAATGTCGTGGAGGTACTTCACCGCCTCCAATGGGTAGTTACCTATGGCCGTCTCGTCGCTCAGCATTATGGAGTCTACTCCTTGATAGACGGAGTTAGACACGTCTATTACCTCAGCCCTAGTAGGGATTGGATTGGTAACCATCGACTCCAGTACTTGTGTTGCCAGTATTACCGGCTTTCCGTAGAGTTTGGACGTCCTCACTATCTTCCTCTGGATAAAGGGCAAGTTCTCCAGCCCTATTTCTACACCTAGGTCCCCTCTTGCCACCATTATTCCGTCACTGGCCTTTACTATCTCCCTCAAGTCTGCAAGGGCGTTTTTCTTCTCTATTTTCGCAATTATCCAAGTGTCTCCTCCAGCTAAGTCCCTGGCCTTCTGTACATCTGCGTGGCTTATCACAAAGGAAAGGCCAACGTAGTCGGCACCCAGGTTCAACGCCTCCTTCAGCAGTTCTAGGTCCCTACTGGTAATTCCCTCTGACAGTGAGATGTCTGGGACATTTATGCCCTTCTTCGAAGTTATTATACCACCTTCTAGAACTACTCCCTCAACCTTGTCCCTCTCTACCGAGGTCACCTTCACCTTGACGTTTCCGTCAGCTATGAGAACGAGGGTACCCGGCTTGACCCCCCGGTAAAACAGTGGATCCTCTACCGGTATACCTTTATTCTGCGAAAAAGTTACCTTCTCTCCGGGCTTTACCTCAATCCTTCCCTCAATCTGGCCTACCCGGATCTTTGGACCAGGGAGGTCAACCAAAATAGAGGAGTCCTTTGCGTAGTCGTGGATTAGGTCAAAGTACTTCCTGCGGCTCTCCTCGTCTCCGTGGGCGAAATTTATCCTAAAAACGTTAACGTATTTGGAGAGCTCCTTTACTTTTCCCTCGCTAGAGGGCCCAAGGGTTGCGACAATTTTCGTCTTCCGCATTTAAGAATATGTGGAAACTTGATTTATATTTTCACAAGCCTCCCTCTCTCCCTGCTCGCACGCCTTCTTCATTAGCTCCTTTGCCTTCTTCTCCTCGAACCTCGCGTAGACTTGAGACAACTTTAGCAGTATCTTTCCGTAGGTAAGCTCTGGGAGGAGCTTGTCTAGCTGGTCCTTCTTCCCCCTGGCTATAAGTGCGTTGATGGCTATATCCACGAACTCGCTGTCCTTCTTTGCCGAGTCGTAGCACTTTATTACCCTCTTTACGTTGCCACATGCGGAAATGTCGAATATCTTACCAATCGAGTCCAGCACGCTTACGACAGCGTTGCAATTGGCAGCGTCTATTATGTTGCATATGACCCAGTTCGCCTCCTTTATGTTGCTTGAATTAACGGCCTTTTCTATTACCTCGATACCTTCCTTCACGTGACCGTTTATTATTAATTCCTTAGCGTAAGTGAGGCTCTTAAATAACTGCCTAGTTTCGCTCGCCATTAATATCATTATCCACTCCCCAGATTAAATACATTTCATCAAAATTAGTTTGAACCGCTAAAGTCCACTAGCCTCGATATAAACCCTAAGGAATTTTCCCTTCCTAATACTAGATCTGTTGCCTTTTTACCCATAGCTGGGGCGTAGCTCCACCCTAACCTGCACGCCCCTGTGGCTACAACAACTTTTCCCCTTTTACCTATGATGGGGAACCCGTCTGGCGAGCAAGGCCTAAATCCCATGTTCAAGTCGTAGACGTAATCAACGTCGACTATCCTCTTTGCCTTCTCTAGGAACATCTGAGCTCTGGTGGAGTCGTAGGAGAAGTCTGCGTCGAATCCCCCAGTTATTTTAACGTGGTCAGAAAGGGGTGATATTGCTACTCCCTCGTCTGCTATGACTACGGCATTCTTAAACCTGGAGGTCCCTTTAACCCTGTAACCATACCCCTTGAACGCTGTCAAAGGAATCTTGAGGAACTTGGTTGTCCACACGCCAGTTGCCAGCACAACGGAATCGAACTCCTTGAGCTCCTCCAGCGAGTTAACTTCCCTTTTTACTACCTTCGCCTTGTTTAGTTCCCTTGTTATCCTCTCTACGAACTTCTCCGTGGAAAGCCTTGAGAGCTCTGGAAAGTAAATTGCCCCCGCGAAGCCCTCCATTTCGACGACCTCGAACTTTGCGTGGAACGGGCTCCTCTTTTCTTCCTCTATTGCCCTCTCTAGGCTGTTCTTCCCGTAATGGGCCTCGTAGAGGCCGTCTTCGTAGTAGTCAAAGTCGTTTTTCTCCTCACTTTTGGCCTTGTAGAAGGATAGGGAGAACTTGGCCATTTCCCTTACCGTGTCCCACGCCTCTTGTGGCGGTTTCACGTTAAGTTCCCTCAGGAGCGCAAACAGCCAGTCCCTGTTAACGGACTTAATTACCGTGTCCTTCTTGACAACGTAGTTCAGCATTTTCACTATCATCCCAGTGGTGTTTATCCTGTCAAATCTGTAGGGTTCAATGAGTCCTGCAGCGTGAATCGAGTAACTTCCGAGTTCAGCCTTTTCGAAGAGCGTCACGTCAACGCCTTCTTGTTGGAGAAAATAGGACGTGAGTAGACCTACAATTCCCCCTCCGACCACTGCAACTTTCAAACACCTAGCACCTTCAATATACGTTGTGCCATTTTCTTTATATTACTTTCCTTTGTTAAAAGTTCATTTATATAGTTTAGATTATTTGAAATATCTTCTTTAGTTAGAAATCCTAGATTTACGAGTACTACTGCCTTCTGCCACGCCTTGATCCTGATGCTGGGTTTTGGGCTCCTCATAAAAGAGATGTACCTCTCCCTGTCACCTTTCTGGAACACTCCCTCCTTGACGAGGACCGGAAAGACGTTCCAAGCCCTCTTCCTTATAGTGGGATAGTAGCTCTTGAGGAGTTTCCAGAAGTGCTCCCTCTCCTTTATCAAGTCGTCCTTAGTCACTATTTCCAGGTTGAGCAGGTCATAATAGTGCGACCACGCCTCTATTTTCACCTTGTCAGATTTAGCTGACAACGTCTTTTTAAGGCCCTCAATGTAAAGCAACTTATACACTGCTAAGTGCTTCCACGCGTCCTCCCTAACGCTCTTCAGCCTGTGCCAGAGGAGGGATCTTAGGTACAGCTTGTACCTAGCCAAGTAGGATATGTCGTATTCGGCTATCTTCTCCACTTCTTCCCAAGACCTTTGCCTAACCTTCTCGTCAGGATCTCTCAGCCCATCTAATATCTTCCTAATTCTCGACAACTCACCCACCTGAGGCCGTTAATATAATCTTGAGCTCGTCTCCGTTCCTGAGGAAATCGTCCTCCACGATGGGGACGTCATTTCTCAGCACAACCACTCCTTGGACGTTGTAACCAAGGCTTTTTACTAGATCCTTCACCCTCGAGTTCTCCGGCAGGTCTACTAGAACTTCCCTCTTCTCCCTTACCAGTAATACCTTGACCTTCATAAAATTTCACTCTTAAGGCGTTTTAAGCTAAGGTATCGTTCCCTAGCTTTTTAATTTACCGCTTATTTCCCTTAACCTTTCCACGTCCTTAATAGCCCTCTCTAACGACTGCTCGATTGAGGAGTAAAGGGAGATTCCGTCGCCAAAGGCGCAGTAAGCTGGTTCCTCTAATCTAAACTTCCCGCATATCCTGGTCTTGCCCACGTGCTTAATGGAGACTGCCAAGAAAGGTTGATAAAGGTAGCCCTTTCCATTATCTAGCTCAAACTCCCCCTTGTATCCTCCTCTCAGTACGCTAAATAACGTTATGAACGCGGAGAGGTCGACGAACTCAGAGTATGGCTTTACAGGAAAACTGAGGGAACCTACGCTTACCTTCTCCCCTGTGACCTTGGCGTCGAGCTCTAGGCAGTTGACGAGGTCCCCGGCCTCGTAACTGAAGACGTTCCAGTCGACGTCGGAGCTGACAAGCGAGAACTCGTCCACGACCGTTACCGTATAACCCTTTAGCTTTGACCAGTCGACCTTAGAGAGTTCTAAGTTGTACTCCCTTTCCTCGAGAGAACCGTCGAGGAGTGCATGTGTGAGCCTTGAGAGGTTCTCATCTTCTAAGTCCACCTTCAGAATCCTGAACTCTCCGAAACCGAAGCCAAAGTTATACGTCAATAAGTACCCGTCAAGGAACGCGTACTTATAGCCCTTTCTCACAGCCTCCGTCAGCTTCCCTAAGGCTTCAACGTTAGTATCTCGAGACTTCCTTACCTCCACTCCCTTGGCTTTGATCAACACGTCTATTCCTCTGTCCAAGAGGAAGAAGTCCTTACCAATGTAGAACCTAAACCCGTCTGAAGCTCCGTTACCACAGACCTTCATTTTACATATAAGACATCGCCCTATACTTAGCCATTAATAAGGTTTTTTCGTAGCAGTTTAACGCGTCGTCCGCTACCTTGTCCCACCTAAAGTGGCTGTCAACTCTTCTAATAGCGTTCTGCCTCACTTTAGACCAGAACTTTGTGTCGTTTACCTTGACCAACCTAACTGCGGTAAGGTAGGCTGGGTCGTTGTTCTCCTCGGCTAGTGAGAGGTAGAGAGAGTCCTTTATGGCCCTGGCCAGGTAGTCTATACTGCCCTCGTCTACCAAAAAGCCAGTTCCCTCGGTGCTCCACCTCACGTCCTGGACGCTCTCTGAGAGGCCCCCGACCGAGGTAGCGACAACAGGAGCCCCCACAGACATAGCCTCAACTGCGTTTATGCCAAAGGGCTCCCACCTAGATGGGACAGCGAAGACGGATGAGGCATAATGGAACAGCTTGTACACGTTGAAGTCCAACCTACCTAAGATCAGCCTTACGTTGTCCCTGAGCTCTGAGGCCCTGTCTATGAGGTCTTGTAGGAGACCGTAGTCCCCTGCAGGTATCCCAAGGACTACCAACCTCGCGTTGTGTATCTCGTCCACTACCTGCCTAAAAGCCCTAAGTAGGATGTCAACTCCCTTCTGGTAAACTATCCTCCCGGTGAAGAGGACTAGGGGGCCTTGGCCTAGGCCCTCGTAAGTCCAGTCGTCGTTTATCCCAATCCTCCTCCTGTTGTTCCACAGCATCGAACCTGTGGAGAAGTCCTCTGGGACTGACTTTAAGCTGGTCAAGTATTTAAAGAGCCTCTCCCTGGCCTTGTGCCTCTCGCTCTCCCCAAAAAGCGAAATTGCGTAGTTTACAACTTCCTCTACCTTCCAGTCTGTGCCGTTGTAAGTTACACATCCCTTGTTCTCCATGAAGCTACTAACAAAAGGTAACACCTCCGAGGATAAGTAGTTCTTGCTAACGCTCGCTATAGTGTCCGCCTCGTAACACCCGAACCTCTCTATCTTTCCCTCGCACTTGTCCCACAAGTCCCTAGTCTTGTACAAGACGTGCCTGGAGACCATCCAGACGTAGTGGCCGTAGTTTTCGAGACCAGCCCAGTCCTCAGACGCGTAGTGCCACGGAGCCCCCACCTTATTAAGCAAGTGGACGGTGTACATTACCGGTACTACTATCCTCCTCTCCTCGAAGGAGAGCTTCGCCTTCACCCCTGGGAGAACCGAGTGCCAATCGTTTATGTGTATGAGGGAAGGCACATCCTCGAAACCGAGGTGAGAAATGTAGGTCTCAATTGCCCTAGTCATGAGGGCTGACTTTTCCATGGCGTAGTCGTATACTCCCCAGCTGTCCATGAGTTTCCCGGTCTCGT
Organism: Candidatus Aramenus sp. CH1; assembly: GCA_022678445.1. Lineage (NCBI taxonomy): Archaea > Thermoproteati > Thermoproteota > Thermoprotei > Sulfolobales > Sulfolobaceae > Candidatus Aramenus > Candidatus Aramenus sp. CH1. The sequence continues at coordinate 14,767 of JALBWU010000010.1, forward strand.
AGTCCAACCCCTTCACCATTAGCACCTTGACGCCTTCAATCTCTCCCTTTTCAAAGCCAAGTCTGTAGCCGTAGTAGTTCCCATCCACGCCTCTCCTGGCTCCGTATGATACTAAGGACAGGGGCTGTAGCTTCAGCCTCTGACGGTAGTACTCGTTCAAGTGCCTCCCATGACTGGGCATAATGACCGTTACGTCTATGCCCCTCTGCACTAGGGCCTTGCTCAAGTTAAAGACAGCGTTGCCCAGACCCCCCATAGAGGCTATTCCCTGTAGCTCAAAGGAGAACATCCAGACTTTGTCTACCTTTTCCGGCAACCAGAGGGACTCAATCCTTTTCATGCCCAAGCCACTCTTTCAAGTACTTCTCGCTATCCTTTAGGCTCTCGTCCCTTTTAATTATTTCATAGAATTCCTTTACGTTCCAGGCTACGTCCACCCTTTTGCCGTCCTTAACGAAGAAGAAAGGTTCGTTGTTCACCTTAAGCTCTTTCAGTTCGTCAAAGAGAAACGAGTTTACGGCGTAGAACTCGTTAAGGAAAGCGTCAACTGGAGAAGAGTACGAACTAAAGTAGGAGTGGACTTCCCCTGGGCCCCCTCCTCCAGTGAACAAGTAGTAGTAGTTGTCGCTGGTCGTGAAATACCTCCATGCCTTTAGGTAGTTCCCGCCCAGCTCCCTCGATGGCATTTCCGCCCTCCTCACAGCCTCGTCGTAAGCCCACTGCATCAAGTTTCCTAACCAAGAACTCTCGTCCTTGTTTATGTCCGCCCACGAGGAAGTAGACGTTATGTCGACCTCGTCGTACACGTCGTTGAGCACTTCTCTGGGCATCACCATTTTCACCCCCCTCCTGTTGAGTTCCCTGGGCAACCATCTTAGGAAGTCTAGAATACCGCTTTCGGGCCAGTGGTGTTCTCCAAAGGTCTCGTAGTCGACAAAGACTGTAACCACTTCCCCTAGAGAGTCCCTCACCCACGTAGCAAACTTCTCAGCAGTTAAAGGGTATTGGTCCCAGTTCCTGCTAGAGAACCTAAAGGCTATGTCGTCGCTCAGCCTGAAGTTCCTGAACAAAAGGGATATCTTACCGCCCTTTAGCCTGTACACGAAGTTTGGGCTCCTGCCGTTTAAGGTAGTCTCCTTTCCCTCGAGCACGTATCCCTTGAACCCCATCCTTTCCGCCTCTTGCACTATGTCCTTCCTCGTCAATAGCTCTGTGTTCTCAAAGACTACAGGTTCCTGTTTAAAGTATTCCCTTATCAAGGAAGTGTGAGCCTTGACCTGCTCCTTCCACTCGTATTTGTCCTTCCAAAGCGACGTGACTGAATGATAGTAGGTCTGGGCAAGGAATTCCACCTTTTTGGTGGACGCCAGGAGCTGTAACAGTTCAATTACCTCTTTTCCCCACCTCTCCGCTTGTTCGATAAAAGTCCCAGAAATCGAGAAGAAGAACTTTACGTCCTTACCCTCGTTCTCCCCGTTCTCTATTTCCTCGAGGATGATGTTGGTAGCAGGTATATAGCACTTTTTCTTGACCCTCTCGAAGATCTCCCTGTTTAGCTTGCTGTCAAAGTACTTTTCCGTGGGGTCTCCGGTGAATCTGGGGTTCCAAAAGGCGTCCTTCCTCACCCTGAAGGGCTGGTGTACTTCAAATCCAAGGGCAATTCTCTGTGTCATAAACTCTTATATGATTAATTATAAATAAAATTACATGGATTGGAGACCAGAGGACATTAAAGTTGTAGTCCCAATAGGTGGAGAGGCTACAAGGCTAAGGCCACTTACCATAGAGACGTCGAAGGCCACAGTAAGGCTATTGAATAGACCCCTACTAGAGTTCCCCATACTTGAGTTGGCGAAACAGGGAGTAAAGGAGTTCATCTTCGGCGTCAGGGGCTACATAAACTACAAGTCGTTGTTCGACACGTTCAAGGAGGGAATTGGGTTCTCCGCTAGGTATAAGATAAAGCCCAGGGTGCACTTCAAGTACCAACCTAGGGTAGACAGCGTAGGTAACGCAGACTCCTTGAGGATAAACATGGAGTACTACAGGGTCGAGGACATAACCTTGGTGATACAAGGGGACAACATCTTCAGGATAGACCTCAAAAAGCTAATTAACTTCCACCTTAGCAAGGGAGCAATGATGACCATAGCGCTGAAGAAGTGGGACAACGTGGAGGATTTCGGCGTTGCAGACGTAGCTGGGGACATGAGGATAAGGAGGTTCGTGGAGAAGCCCAAAAAAGAAGAGGCACCCTCCAACCTAATAAACACTGGCATTTACGTCCTCTCTCCAAAGATCCGAGAGGTATTTGAAAACGACGACATGAGGGAAATGCTGAAGCTGGGGAAGATGGACTTCGGGAAAGACGTTATACCGTACTTGATAGAGAAGGGGTACTCAGTCTACGGCTTCGAAATGGAGGACGTGTGGTTTGACGTCGGAACTCCGGATAGGTACTTAGACGCCATGGAGACCCTCTTGGCGACCTTGCCCGACAACGAGATAGGAGGTAAGAGGATAGACCAAGATAAGAGGATATTCGTCCAAGGCTCTAGCCCAGACTCCATTAGGAGGAGGAATATAATCATCAGCAAGTACAAGAAGGGCAGGCTGGACATTCAGGGAAACGCGTTAATAGGTCGCCACTGCCAGATAGGTAACGAGATATTCATACAGAACTCCACCATAGACAACTTCTCCATCGTGGAGAACAACGTGAAGATAATAAGGAGCGCTGTAATGGACAGGGTATACATAGGTAGGAATGTGGTTATTCAAAATTCCATAATAGGCAGACATGCAGAGATTAAGAGCGGTTCGAAGATAATAGATAGTGTCATTGGGGACGACGTCTCCATTGGAGAGGGAAGCGAGATCATTAGGTCCAAGATTTACCCGCACAGGGTTATAAACGCCGGTAGCAAGATCCACGACACAATTTTAACATAAGTAACAGAGTTAACATAAAGTAATAGGAACATGAGGTTCGCTACCCTTGGCAACGGGAGGTTGCTGGTAAACCTTGACGAGATAGGGAGGATCGTCGACCTTTATTACCCTTACGTAGGAATGGAAAACCAGACCTCGGGAAACCCAGTCAGGGAAGCCTTGTGGGGTAACGAAAGGCTAATCCTTGACGAGCAGTGGAAGACAAACGTAGAGTACATGGACGACGTTAACATAGTCGAGGTCAATAGCAAGGTAGATCCCTTAGGGCTGTCGATAAACAGCTACAGCTTCGTAGATCCCTCTGAGCCGATCTACTTCTCTATCATAAAGGTGTTGAACAACGGCAACAATAAGGCTAGGTTTAAGCTGTTTTATTACCACGACTTCAACATCTACTCTAACCCCTTTGGGGACACCGCGTTTTACGACCCGTATACGTTCTCTTTGGTGCACTACAAGTCCAAGAGGTACATTGCGGTAAAGTTGTTTACAACTGGGACTGCGGAACCCGACTTCTCCACATCAAAGGACAATCTCATCGATGACATGAAGGACGGAAAGCTTGGCAAGAACTCAATAACCCACGGGAACGTCCAGTCAGCTATGGGGATCGAGGGAGAAGTCGACCCAGGCTCCTTTACTAAGCTCTACTACGTAATCGTAGCTGACAGGACACTAGAGGGCGTCAGGAACGCTATAAGTAAGGTCACGCCAGCGCAGATAGAGTCCAAGTTCGTCTCCACTTACATGTTCTGGAAGAGCTGGCTGAACAAGGGGGGCAAGGGAGAGGAAGACCTCCTAAAGCTGTACAACGTGAGTCTGATAGTCATTAAAAACCACATGGACATCAACGGCTCCTTCATAGCCTCCTCCGACTACTCCTTTGTAAATTTGTACGGCGACTCCTACCAGTACTGTTGGCCGAGGGACTGCGCATACGCTGCCTACGCTTTGGACATCTCGGGCTACGGGGAACTGGCTGTGAGGCACTTCAACTTTATAAAGGACTTGGCCAACGACGAGGGGTTCTTGTACCACAAGTACAACCCCAACAAGACCTTGGCCAGCTCCTGGCACCCCTGGCTCTACAACGGCAAGAGGATATATCCCATACAGGAGGACGAAACGGCCCTAGAGGTGTGGGCAATAGGTAACCACTACGAGAGGTATAAGGACCTCGACGAGCTCGTTGAAATATACAAGAAGTTCGTTAAGCCCGCCTTACACTTCATGATCAGATTTACGGAGGACGGGCTTCCTAAGCCTTCATTTGACCTCTGGGAGGAGAGGTTCGGCATACACATTTATACCGTAGCAACCGTCTACGGTGGGCTCATAAAGGGCTCCGTCTTGGCCAGGGACATGGGAGATGAATCCCTGAGTGACGATGCTAAGGACGTGGCAAAGGTAATGGCTGAGCAGACAAAGAAGAGAATGGTCAAAAACAACGTGCTTGTGAGGAGGATAGACGAGTACGGAAACCTCGACACTACAATAGATGCAAGCATGTACGCACCGTACTTCTTTGGCATGTACAGCCCAAGAGACCCAGTAGTGGTAAACACGATGAAGGCAATCCAACAAACGTTGACCGTGAACGGCGGGATAATAAGGTACGAGAACGACTACTACCAGAGGAGGGATACCCAGCCAAACCCGTGGATAATAACCACGTTATGGCTTTCTGAGTATTACTCGGACATAGGCGACCTCAACAACGCAAAGAAGCTCATAGACTGGGTAAAGGGGAGGGCCACTCCCTCTGGCCTACTACCAGAACAAGTCCACCCAGTGACTCTAGAGTCCACTTCGGTAATACCTCTGGTCTGGTCGCACGCCGAGTATATAATTAGTTTAAATAAATACTTGAACAATAAAAGGTAAAGCAGATGATTAGCCCAGAGGAGTGCGAGGAGAGGGAGTGGATAATCCCAAACGGGGTCGGGGGTTACGCTTCTTCCACCATATGCGGTATTAACGCCAGGACGTACCACGGCTACCTTGTCGTCCCCCTCAACCCTCCTCACAAGAGGTACCTTCTGCTTTCCAAGTTCGAGGACTTCTTTCTCCTCGACGGCAAGGAGTACCCAATGAGCACTAACAGGTACAACTTTGACGTATATTACCCCCAGGGTTATAAGTACATAACTAGGACGACGTTCGGGGAAAACTTCGTCACGTGGGTCTACGACTTTGACGGCAACGAGGCGAGAAAAACCCTCGTTGTCAATAGGGGCTCAGACTCGGTAACTGTTGAGTACTCCTCCGATTCGGGGAAGTTTAGGATATGCCCGCTGGTGACGTTTAGGAGCCACCACTTAGCGTTGAAGAGCAGGCCCGGGTTCTTTTCCTACGCGGTTTCGGGGAATAAAATAACGATATTCCTAAACGAAAGGCTGATCCTCAACTTCGAGATATCTAGCGTCTATAAGGTTGAGAGAACTGAGTACTGGTACTACAACTTCTTTTACAAGCTCGACTACGAGAGGGGAAGCAACTACTTGGAGGACTTGTACAATCCATTTTGCATTACCACTGAAAACAGCGAAGTAACGATAGATGCCTACATGACTTCCTTGAAGAAGTGCGGTTTGGTTCACTTGAAGAGGGATATAGCTAAGCTACTAGCCTCCAGCAGTAAGAATTTTGTGGTCAAGGGGAAGGAGTGGGCTATAATTGCGGGCTACCACTGGTTCGACGAGTGGGGTAGGGACACCTTTGTTTCCCTCGAAGGAGTGCTTCTGCTCAACGGCGAGTACAATATAGCCAAGGAGATCATCTTGAGGTATCTTTCCTACGAAGAGAAGGGGTTACTGCCAAATAACTTCCTCCACAACGGCGAACCTCAGTACAAGGGAGTTGACGTGTCCCTCTGGGCTATAAACGCCATATACAAGTACTACCAATACACAAAGGACAAGGAACTAGCCAAGAAGGTGTTTCCCAAGGTACTCGACATAGTTGACTGGTATTGGAAAGGCAACGGCATCGTGATAAACAGGGGCGGCCTAGTGTTTCACTACGGGGCCCCTAGGACGTGGATGGACGCCCAGTTCGACGGCACGGTAGTGACGCCCAGAGAAGGGGCTGCAGTGGAGGTAAACGCCTTGTGGTACAACGCGTTAATGATAACCGCCAAACTGGCAGACGAGATAGGATATAAAGGAGACGAGTTTAAGGAAAAAGCGATGAAGGTAAAGTCGAGCTTCTTAGAGCATTTCGTCGGCAACTACGGCCTCTACGACTTTATCGACCACGACATGAAGCCTGACGAGAAAGTAAGGCCTAATCAGATCTTCGCGATTTCCTTGCCTTTCCCCGTTATAGACAACCCTAACACTGCTAAGGGCGTCCTGAAAATAGTGGAAGAAGAACTGCTAAGGCCATATGGGCTCAGCACTTTATCTAGGAACGACCCCTCTTACATACCATATTACAGGGGGGGCAGGGCAAGTAGGGATTTGGCATACCACAACGGGCCAATATGGCCGTGGCTAATAGGAGCATACGTAGACGCAAAGCTCAGGTTTGAGGACAACGTCATAGAGCTAAAGGGGTTGCTTAACAAGCTGAGGCCATTGCTTGACGTAGCGGAGAAAAACAACGGCTACATTCAAGAACTATTCGAGGACATCCCGCCCTATAAGCCTGGAGGTTGCTTAGCACAAGCTTGGAGCGTAGCTGAAGTGTACAAGGCGGTTAACAAGATAATTCAGTTCACATGAGGAAAAAAGAAAGACTAGACACTTTACTTCTTCCTCTGGTCCACGAACACTTGTAGCTTGTACCCTGTCCAGATTGTCTTCCCTGGCTCCACCCACTCTATTTCTACGTCGTCCGGTTGTAGCCCTATCCTGTTTGCCAGGATTTCCCTAGCCTTAGCGTCGTAGTCCTTGTCTACGCTGGTCTTGTAAGTTTCTATCCTTATCTTTAACTTTTCCATTTCGTTGGCGTAGACGAATATGTTAAACATTCCAGTGGTGTCAGGTATCTCGTTAACGGCGTCCTCAACGTAAATGGGAAGCAACAACTTCCCCTTAACCTTGAACATCCACTCTACCCTACCCGGTATGGGCTCTGTGAACTTCATGTGCGTAATACCAAACTGTGGGTCTGGATCAGTGGTGAACTCGTTCTTGACGTAGTCCCCAAGGCTGTACCTAATCAGGGGCATCGTGAAGTGGTTAAGCAGGGTAGCGATCAGTTCTCCCCTCTCCCCCTCGCTCGCCGGTTCGTCTGTCTTAGGGTCTACTATGTCGAAGATCTCCATGTCCTCCCACACTACTAGCTGGCCGTCTAGGCCAGGGACTTCTACTGCCATGTGGCCGTCAGTTGTACCCCAGACGCTTATGGCTAGCTTGGCGTTGGGGTGCACTTGGAACAGTTTCTCTTTAGTGTTCTTTGCAGCAGCTCCGCCGTGAAGCAGGAGGACTTTAAACGGAGTCTCCCAGCCCTCCTTCTTAGCCTCTTCCCCTATAAGCCTGTGTAACCAAGGGGTCGTTGCTAAAACATCAACTTTCCAGAGTCTAAAGATCAAGTTGTGTCTGCTCTTCCAGCTGAAGTACGTCTCTCCTCCTCCTGCAATCGCCGTGGCCCCGCACCTCCAAATAGCAGCCTCAACTACTGGGGGTCCCCAGCTGTAAAAACCGCTCATGTTCAAGTAGTTGGCGTATACGGTGGTCGGCTTCACTCCAGCGAAGGTCCATAAGTACCTAGCTTGGGCCTCCTCGAAGTAGTCCAGCTCCAGTGCGCCCCAACCCTGGAAGGTAGGCATCCCTGTGGAGCCAGAGGTAGCGCCCACGAATCTAATCCTCCTGGCCAGCTCCGGAACCATTATCGACCCAAAGGGCGGGTTCGCGGACAGGTCGTTCCTGAGGTCGTCCTTCCTCAGGATGGGGATCTTTACGACGTCCCTCCAGTCCTTTATTACTTCAGGGTCGAAGCCCTTTGACTTCCAGAACTTCCTATAGAACTCCGAGTTTTCCCAAGCCCACTTAACTATCCTCTTGAGCCTCTGGGTCTTCAGCTTGTCCAGCTCTTCCCTCTTCATTGTCATTACTTTCCTGTTCCACAGCTTCTCTGAGGGGTCTGGCATCGTCGTTGTTATGAAGCCCTCTCTCCTTAGCTCCTCGTGTACCGACTGGTAGAAACTTAAAACTGAGGACATGAATCTAATATTGCTTAAACTACTTAAAAACTTTAAGAGTACTTGTAGAAGCCCTCTCCTGCCTTCCTTCCTAGCTTCCCCTTTCTCACCATCTCGTCCAAGAGCTCATTTGGCTTGTACGCCTCGTAGCCCTTGGAGTAGATATCCCTTAGCTCCTCAACTATCCTGTCTAACCCTATGTTGTCTGCCATTTCCAATAGGCCCTGCGGGAAGTTGAAGCCGTACTTCATTACTGTATCTATCTCCTGGGCGTTCACTATCTTGTTCTGGATGAGCCACGCAGCCTCGTTCACAGCCAACGACAGCAACCTAGACTCTCTAACCGGCGAGTCAGCAGGTAAGGATGGCTTTACGTACTTGCTTCCCGGATACTCGTAGAAGCCCTTCCCGGTCTTAACGCCCAGCTGCTTTGCCTCTACCTTTTCCCTAAACATGTTACACTTAACGTCGCTAGCACTCCTCCCCACTATCACCTTCCACAAGTCTAGGGCGACGTCTAGGCCCACGTAGTCGGAAAGCTCAAACACCCCCATGGGCAACTTTAACTTGTTCCTAGCTGTGCTGTCTACCTGCTGTATTGTAGCCTCACCGCTCTCAACCTCCCTACAAGCCTCTTGCATGAGCCTCAAGTAGATCCTGTTTGACACAAAGCCGGGGACCTCTACCCTTAGCCTCACCGGTATCTTGTTCATCTGCCTAGCTATCTCGACGACCTTGTTGGTGGTCTCCTCTGAGGTGTACTTGCTCGGTATTACCTCCACAAGCTTCATAATGGGCGGTGGGTTGAAGAAATGCATCCCAATCACCTTGTCCTTCCTGTTGGTCGCCTCTGCTATGTCGGAGATGGGGATGGAACTAGTGTTGGTCGCCAGTATAGCGTGCTGAGGGGCTATCCTGTCCAGCTCCTGGAAGACCTTCCTCTTGAGGTCCATGTTTTCTGGTACAGCCTCTATAGCTAGGTCTATGTCCTTAGCGACGTCGTAGGACACCGACATGGTCACCTTGGACATTACAGCCTCTGGAGTCTCCTTTATTGTGCCCCTCTCGTATAGCCTCCTAAGTGAGTCCGTCATCCTCTCCTTAGCCCTGTTGAGTATGTCCCACGATATGTCCACTAGCTTTACCTCAAAGCCAGAGATCGCCGCTACTTCTGCTATTCCGTGGCCCATTGTCCCAGAGCCAACAACTAAGACCTTCATTTCGGGGTCTGTTTAATAAAGAATAAACTTGATTAAATAATTTATACTCGACGGCATTACTTCATTATGTGAAGGCTGCAGTTCTTTTCAAATACAACGAGCCGTTAAAGGTAGTTGACAACGTCAAGATATCCCAGCCAAAGGCAGGGGAAGTAAAAATAAAGGTGGTAACTACTGGGCTCTGCCACTCGGACGTAAACGTGTTTGAGGGCAAGACCCCTGTGCCGCCTCCCGTTGTGGCGGGACACGAGATAGCGGGAATAGTGGAGGAAGTAGGAGAAGGGGTTACCAGGGTTAAGCCCAGGGACAGGGTAGTCTCAGCTTTCATACACCCCTGCGGCAAGTGCAGGAACTGTGCGTCCGGCAAGGAGAACTTGTGCGAGACGTTTTCGCAGGCGAGGCTAAAGGGCACTATGCCCGACGGCACTACGAGGCTGTCGCTGGACGGCCAAGAGATAAGGACGTTCTTGGGAGGGGGGTTCGCAGAATACGCCATAGTTGGGGAAAACGCCCTAGCTGTAGTGCCCCCAGAGATGGACTTGGAGAAGGTAGCTGTCCTAGGATGTGCTGGGCTTACTGGGTATGGGGCTGTGAACTCGGCCAGGATCGAGCCCGGAGAGACTGTGGCGGTAGTAGGGGTTGGAGGAGTTGGGCTCTCTGTAGTCCAGATGCTCAAGGCATCTGGAGCAGGAAGGATCATAGCACTTGGCACCAAGAAGTGGAAGCTCCAGAGGGCCATGGAACTAGGGGCTACTGACGTGGTGAACACAGAGGAGGTCGACCCCGTGAAGGTAGTTAAGGAGATTACGAACGGAGGAGCTGACGTGGTCATAGAGGCTGGCGGTAACGAAAAGACTGTACAGATGGCGCTTGACTTGGTGAGGATTGGGGGAAGAGTTGTACTTGTTGGCCTTCCACCAGCTAACGCCATGATACCAGTAAGGATCGCGTCCATAGTGAGGAACGGCGTTACGATCATTGGGAACTACGGCGGTAGACCAAGGGTAGACATGCCCAGGCTACTGGAGATGGTAAGGCTAGGGAAGTACGACCCAACAAAGCTGATTACGGGCAAGTACAAATTGGAGGAAATAAACGAAGCGGTTAAGCTATTGGAACAAGGAGAGGCCATAAGGAGCTTAATAGTGATGAAGTAGCTCACCACACGGATAGGTCGGCAGTCACAAGTCCTAGAGCTCTAGCAACGTCCCTCAACGAGATAACCCCTATTATTTTTCCCCCTTCGACTACAGCCAAGTGCCTAATCTTCCTGCTCGTCATGATGAGCGCTGCGTCACTGACATCAGTTGTTGAGTCTACAGTAACCAAGTTTGAGCTCATAATGGACGACACTCTCTTCGTAAGGGGGACTCCGTCTGCTATAGCATACACCACGTCCCTCTCCGTGACTATTCCCCTGGCCACACCGTCCATGAGGACTAGCAATGAGCCAACTGACTCCTTTTTCATTAACCTACACGCATCGACTATTGAGCTATTCCCATCTATCGTGATGGGGGCCCTTGTGACAAGATCCTTTATTATCATTTTTGTCATTAGAGATACTTACGTTGAATTGCATTAAATAGTTTACGTAAAACCTCATCATCTAGCGTCGTTCAACTTCAGTTACTTGTTCATTATTCAAAAGTTTCGTCCAAGTCTGGCATTTTATTTACTTATTATGCATGACATGCTAGAGCACAAAGGCTCAGTTGTGCTTAACCTTGATCTTGAGACATCCAAGGGTCTGGTAGCTAAAAGGTTACATAAGGTGAAGGAGATTATGGGGAAGAGGGGATTCAAGTTAGGCGTAAGCGCGATAAAGGATCTGTTCGAGGTCAAGGTAGAGAAGGATGACCTAAAATACAACGTTGTTATAATCTTCAGGGACTTCCATCGTTTTACGGTACTTGACTTCTTTGCTGAGTCTGGTAGCATTAATTTCAAAAATAATGGAAAAATCGAAAAAATTATGTTAGGTGACTTGGGATGGAAGTAGTATCGTCTTTCCTGATAGTCGTTGCTACTGTGGTCATAGGGCTGGTGGTTTTTTCTCTCTTCTCAGTATACAGCGTGGCCGAGTACTCTAGGCAGGTAACCCTTAACGAGGCAAGGAGTTACGCGGAAGGCCTCTACTACCAAGTTGGCACGCCAGCAGGTGACGAATATCCCGTCGTGATAAAGGACTTCAACTACAATGGGACGCTCTACTTGTACTGCTTAACGTTTAGCCCTAGCGAGGCTAACTCCGCCCAGTACTTGACACCTACCCCTGGGAAGGGCAACACGTTTATATATAGCGTGACTGGACAAGAGCTATATCAGGGACAACTACCCCTAGTAAAGTACGAACAGGGGACTCCCGTGTTAGTGCAGAACCTTACGGTGGTGTGGGTAATAGCCAACGTCTCTGGGGGGCTATTTAGGATAGGCGAAGTGGTGGTGGGGTGGCCACAGTGAGGACAGGGAGGAAGCCGAATAGGGAGGACAAGGGCATCTCTGAAGTAATAGGAATGCTCTTCGTGTTGCTTATCATGTTGGCTGTATTGATACCGCTTATCACTTACACGGAATCGTCCCCCACTGTGCAGGAGCAGGCAATACAACAAGCCCAACCCTACTTACAGCAGGCACAGGAACAGCTAAGAGAAGTTAACCAGCAAAACTCCCCTGTGCACGTCTATTACTACAGCGGTAACGTGTACTTGGTTTACTCCTCTACTCCTCCAGTGCCAGTTAACGTCTCTTACTTCTTGCTCTACGATGGAGGGACAGTAAAGGAGGTGATGGCACCACAGCCCACCAAGACCACCTTCAACAGCTACGTAGCTTATGCCTACCAAGTAGGTAACGGCTATTCCCTAGTGGCGCTAGTCACTACCGTGGGCAACATAATCTACGCCGATCCTTACACGCTCCCAGACAATGCGTCCACAAGCAGTACGTCTGTAAATGGGGGAGCCTTACCGCCACTGCCCTTGGTTATTAGCTTGAACTCTAACACCACCCCGCAAGAGATCAGGTTTGACATGAACCAGAACCCCATAGAGGGCTATTTCTCTTCCTATAATGCCATCTCTAACAAGGGATTGCTGTTTACCTTCACGGGCAATAATTGGGTCAACTTGACCTTTTCGTTGCTTTATAGATGGGGGCCCTTTGACCCCTCTATGGACACTATAGACCTCCTACTTCCGACCACTGGCAACCCATGGCCTGTGATAGTGACGTTTAACGACGTAGGAGGTTATTGGAATTACACGACGTGGCAATACGTTCCAGGGAGCTGGTACATGCTAATATGGACTCCACAGCCTGGAGGTCAACCAACAACTTGGGGGAAGTACTGGTCTTTCGGAATGTTTGACGTGGTTAAGATACCGAGCTACGAATATTCTTGGCAATTTTATCCCCGCACCTACCCAATAAAGCTAGCGTTCCACATCACGCAAGGTGGTGTTACCCTCTACGCTTATTATCAAGACAATGGGCAGTGGTACCCAATACCCTTACCAGACCAGCAACTACCCCAAGAGTTATGGAACAGAATACAGAGTGACTGGTGGGGCGATTTGCTTGAATTATTACCTTACTCAGCGTGGCTCAACTATGTAGGCTCATTCAATATTACAAATCAACAAATGATGGAAGTTTTTAAAGTGAGCTATGGAGGATACGAGCAGAAAGTTAACGAGTGGGTTACCAATTACTCGCTAGACGGTAAGCTTGGAGGTGCGTCTAACAGCAATCAGATGCCGACCGCATTAACGGACTATTATGGTTCGCAGTGGTGGCAGGCATATTATAATATCTATAACCCTAGTGAGTACGGGTTCATAACAGTCCCCGGCTACAACCTCACCACTGACGGCATGCCCATAGGGATATACCAAGGGGCCGGCTACCCTACCCTACCATCTTTCGTTGTTTTAGACCCAGGGTTGAGCGAGATAATGGTCGCTTGGGGACCCGGTATAGGAGTTGAAAACTACGCAATAAGCTAAATGTTTTTTGTCTAATCGTGGTTTTTGTAAAACACCCTGTCCCTACCTACAGTTCCTCACGCTTTCCATGTATGCTTTTAAACAATATAAGCATGCTTAAATTATGAAAGCCGTCATTGTAGTAGGGCCTAAACAGGGTTACAAGGTTCAGGAAGTCCCAGACCCGAGGCCTGGACCAGACGAGGTAGTAATAAAGGTAGACAGGGCAGCGCTGTGCTACAGAGACCTCCTACAGCTACAGGGGTATTACCCAAGGATGAAGTATCCCGTAATCCTGGGCCACGAGGTAGTTGGGACGATAGTGGAAAAGGGATCACAAGTGACGGACTTTGAGGTGGGCGACAAAGTGACCTCTCTGCTTTACGCCCCTGACGGTCACTGCAAGTACTGTAAGATAGGGGAGGAAGCGTACTGCCACAACAGGCTAGGTTACTCAGAGGAATTGGAGGGGTTCTTCTCAGAGTACGCGAAAATCAAGATGACAAGCCTTGTGAAGGTGCCCAAGGGAACCCCAGATGAAGGAGCCGTTCTGGCTCCATGTGTTACAGGAATGATCTACAGAGGATTGAGCAGAGCTAAGCTGAGACCTGGAGAGACAGTTTTAGTAACTGGAGCTAGTGGTGGTGTTGGAATACATGCCTTACAAGTGGCAAAAGCAATGGGAGCTAAAGTAATAGGCGTCACAACATCTGAGGAAAAAGCTCCTATTGTAAAGAAATTCGCAGATCACGTTATCGTTGGCAGAGAATTTTCAAAGGAATCAAAGAAAATAGGAGACGTTAACGTGGTCATTGACACGGTAGGAACTCCAACTTTCGACGAAAGCTTGAAATCACTATGGTTGGGGGGCAGAATAGTGCAAATAGGCAACGTAGATCCCTCACAAGCTTATCAGCTAAAGCTGGGATATGTAATACTCAAGGACATTGAAATCATAGGCCACGCTAGCGCGACAAAGAAGGAAATAGAGGCTGTACTTAAGCTTACGCAAGAGGGAAAGATAACGCCAGTTATAGCTGGGACAGTTTCCTTAGAGGAAATAGATAAGGGTTATGAAATGCTAAAAGATAAGCACAAGATTGGAAAAGTATTACTCAAAGCGTAAAAATTTTTATTGAGTTATCCAAATACTTGATTGTGGAAGTAGAAATCAGATGGGCATTTCTAAACTCTAGCGAAATTCCTATGGACAAGAAAAATACAGAGAAAGATCTAAAGGAATTCACTAAAGGAATGGCATCAAAACTAGAGAAGGAAAGAGGAGAAACGTTAAGGCTAGATCTAAAGCTGCTTTATCCTTTAGGCATATTCTCTGGAAGGATCTTGGAGGGAATAGCTGAAAATATTGGGGCCTATGGGGTGAGGTGGGCTGGTAAACTCTTCTCTGGAGACATTTCCTCAGTCATAGGAGAAACAATTACCTATGCAGTTTTGGATAGCAAGTTTAAAGTCGACGTATCTTCGCTAGTTCCATTTAGATTAGTAAAGTACTTGGGAATGGGGCCTGACCTAGTTGTTCCGATAGCTGAGTACAAGGAACTAAAGGACTTCTTGAGAGCCAAAGGAAACGAGCTACTTTTGGTGAACTCTAGGTCAATGGTGAGATTTTCCTTATCTACTTTGGTAAGTAACCTAGTGAAGGACTTAAGCGTAACCGAAGTTCTTAGATATCCAGATAATTTTTCTCTCCTCTCCTACGTAACTTACGATAAAGGAATAAAGGACTTAATGGTGGTGGTGAGACCTTGAATTGCGTTGAAGAGTTGAACAAGGCTTTCCTTTTAGCCTGGGTAGGTGATTTGGAAGAGGCAAAGAAGATTGCTAGGGATTGCGAAAACGAGCTCAAAGACGTAAAGGAGGTAAGGGAAAAGCTAATTAAAGTGAAGGGAGAAGTTGACTACGATTTTCAGCTAGCTAAGGCTTTAAGGGAAGCAAAGGTTGAAACTGAAGACATACTTAGGTTGGCTTTGTTTGCTCTATCCAAAAGGTTAAGGAAAGGGGAGTTTAAGGCTGAAGTAAAGAAAGAAGGAAATCTAATTTACTCCGTGATAGACATCGAGTTCAAGAAAATGCTTAGAGGAGTGATTTTCAACAGAAAGGGATATAGTTACTCATTACTTAACACTTGTCCAGGGTTTTTCGTGGCTTATAACCAAATTGTGTACGGAGAGTTTCAGTGCAATAAAGTGGAGGATGTGGTAAAGGAGATCGTGGGGAAAATCAGAGCGTAAAATTGTTTGAGGGAAGTTTAGAAGGGTAAGCAAAAAGGCAAACCGAAATATATTATATGCCACTATCTATTTTATGTGGAAAATTAGCTAACTATTCTATACCTAAGCGATCTTTTGTACCTTTCGGCCAGACCAATGTTCTCATGCATATACACTATAAGTAACTGAAACAGTGCTTTGTCCCCTCAACTCTCAGTAAGACAGACCTAAGCATCTCATTATGCCCTTATCCAGAGAAAGGGTGAGGTAATCGAACTTGATCGAAGAGGAGATTTGAGAAAAGCACAAGGGTATTAAGGAAGTGCTCCGGCCGGGATTTGAACCCGGGCCACGGGCTTGAGAGGCCCGCATACTCTCGGTGCCCTAGTAGATGGCAGGGCTTGACCGGGCTATACTACCGGAGCACTGTGATAATAATTGATAACTTAGATTTAAAGTTTTCGCGTATATTAACTCCAGATGAGTATATCTAGTTAATGAAGTTGAAGCTACCTCCCCGGATAAAGATCCTCGAGGCCCTAGGCGCAATAGCCGACGGAAGGGTAAAGAAAGTGGATGATCACTACGAGGTGGTGTCCTCGGAGGGCGACAGGACTTACATCGTGAAAGTTGACGGAAACAGGGTCTCCAGCACAGACAACGGCACCACCTACAGGGGATACGTGGGCTACCCCATCATTGCAGTGCTGATGTCAGAGGGCAGGCTTCCGTTCAACGAGAGGGTCTCTAAGGCCTTGAAGGGGATAGACTGGAGGAGGCTAAACGAGTACTACAAGAGCTACGCCAAGGTAGAGGAGCTCGTGAAGAAGGTGGCAGAGGAGAGAGGAGTTAAAAGGGAGGAAGTCGACTCTACTGTGGAGGTAGTCCTAAACGAGCTCAAGCGAATCCCTCTCGAGAAAGCTCCCTGAACCCCTCTTCACGGTGAGCAGGGATGTCGTTAGAGGAATTAAATACAAAGTACAACGCGTTCATAACGCTTAAGGAGATGAAGGGGGGAGAGGGCCCCCTCTCTGGCCTCACCTTCGGCGTTAAGGACGTCATCTTGACCAAGGGAGTGAGGACGACTGCGGGCTCGAAGATACTCCAGGACTACGTCCCCGAGGAGAACGCGTGGATAGTAGACAAGATACTCTCCCTGGGCGGGAGGATCATAGGGAAGACCAACACCCACGAGTTCGCGGTGGGCGCTACAAACACCTCGTCCATTGCAGGCCCTGCGAGGAACCCGGTCGACCCAGAGAGGATAAGCGGGGGCTCAAGCGGTGGCTCGGCAGTTGCAGTAGCGCTGAAGATGGTGGACGTGGGGGTCGGGACGGACACTGGGGGCTCGGTCAGGATCCCCGCCTCCCTCTGCGGGGTGATAGGCTTCAAGCCCACCACCGGCGTCATACCTACCAGTGGGGTGATACCCTTCAGCTGGACCCTCGACACGATTGGCCTCCTGACCAGGGACTTAGCTACCATGAGAAAAGTTGTGGAAAGCCTCTTCCCCAACGAGCACAAGGACGTGTTGGTCTCCAAGTCCAGGCTGAAGTACAGACTTGGCCTCTTCCTCTTCGAGGACGACCCCGCTTCGAGGGCCTTCAAGCCCGTGGTAAACAAGCTCACCGAGAAGTTCGACGTAGAGGTCGTGGAGCTCAACTTCCTCCGATTCTTTGGGGGCAACATAAGGAGGACTATAGCTGTAGCCGAGGGGGCAAGTTACCACAGGGACTGGCTAGAGTCAACTCCTGGCATGTACTTCCCAGACGTAAAGGGCATCCTCATGGAGGGGCTCAAGCTAAGGGCAGTGGACTACTTGGAGGCCATGAGGGCAAGGAGGGTAGTCCTGGAGGAGTACTTGAAGGCGTTCGACAGGGTTGACGCCCTCGTCTCCCCCACTACGAAGGTCCCAGCCCCAAAGATATCCGAGGTCGTGGGTAAGGAGGCAGAATTCAGGGAAAAGCTCATATCCAACACGGAGCTCTTTAACGTGGTAAACGCGCCCTCCATAAGCCTTCCCCTGGGGAAGGTAGACGGCCTCCCTGTGGGCCTGATGGTCAGCGCCGAGCCCTACGAGGACGGAAAAGTGCTGGACATAGCTCAAAAAATCCTTGAGGTCAGCCAATCGACTTCCTTATTACGGCCATCTCCTTAGCGTACTTCCTTATTTCGTCTTCTTTCTCCTCCTTGAAGGCCAACAGCAACAGAGACGAGAGTAGGACGTGCTTCCTCGAGTTGAAGTCCTTGTTGTCCACTTTTATCCCTAGGTTGTTCTGCAGGAACTCCACGTCCTCCCTTATTGCCTTTATTACCTTCTCGTCCATCTTCCAGACCTCTAGTATCAAGTCGAGGGCCTCCACGTTCAAGTACTTGGCGCTCTGCTCTAGGTCCCTCCTCATGTTCACGTAGCTGTCCTTTAGTAGTTCCCACTCCCTCTCGCTGAGGGACTGTAGTGACGCTAGTCCAAACAGCTCCGGGGGAAGGCCTATGGAGTAGAGCGTCCCCACAAACGTTATGGCCCTAGGCAATGTCACCTTCCCTGTGCTCCTGGCGTAACCGAACAAGCTAATGTGGAGCTTCCTCGCCCTCCTCTTCGGCAGGAAGAAGGCTATCTGGTTTATTGCTGTAGCCAAGTTCTCTATTATCATCTGGTACCGGGCCACGTACTTCTCCACTATCCCCTTCAGCACCTTCTCCTCCTCTTCCGTGTAGAGCCTAGGCTCGCGGATCGGGGAGCTGTTTATATTGTTAACTGCCTCCTTCACCTTCCCCTCGTCGTAGTCGTACTTGAAGGCTGACTGCACGGTGTAGGTGTAGACTCCCCTGTACTCCAGCAACTGGTTCTCGTAGTTCTCAGGGTTGAAGTGCCCCCTGAATGGCAGGGATCCCACGCCTATTATCGGGAAGATCGGTAGGTTGAGCTCTTCCCTTATCTTGTAGAGCTCGCTTATGGCGAACTTAGCTAGCAGGACTGCCGAGAGCATGCCGTAGTTCATTGCTGGGTCTGACCTAGCTATGAACACCCTCATGTAGGCGGGCTTTATGGCCTTCACGTAACCCGTGATTATCTCCCTAACCTTCAGCAGGGAGTCCTTGTCCTCTATTAAGGGGATTACTTCCACCTTCTTGGGGTTAATCTCGCCCACGAAGTCCCTCACGCTGATATCGTCCACTAGCTTTACGTCCTCCTTTCCTGCCACGACGTTCTCGTAGTACTTTGCCACTGCTATGACTTCCTTGTAGTCCGTGGTAAATGGTAGGATTACCTCAAAGACCGGGGTTACGCTCTTACCGTAGAACTTCTCCGCCAAGTCGTAGGCTATTGGTATGCCCTCCATGGTCTCGGCGAAGACCTTCCTCTCCGCCCCCTCTATCCTTGGGTTTGGAAGGCGGTAGGTCAAGAAGACGTCCTGCCCTAGTACTTTCTCCTTGAAGAACTCTGGGTAGTTGGAGAGGAGCTTCCTGACAACGTGGGTGTCCACGTCCTTGCCCTCTGCGTCCCACATGTCTTCGTGTATCCCTAGAGTCATGTAGGCGTAGTAGGCCTCAACTACCTCGTCATCACCCTCTATTACCTCGCTCCTACTCCACTCCGGTACCTTGGCGTTGTCTGGGTGTTGGGTGGACATTGTCCTAGGTATTTTTCTTGAGAGACTCATTAGGCAAACTTTAGGCATGCCTTTTTAAGCGTTTATTATAAGGTTTACACATGGCCATAGAAATAGGCCAAGAGGCTCCGGACTTCGAGGCGGAGAGCAACCAAGGCACACTCAAACTCTCTTCACTAAGGGGAAAGAAAGTAGTCTTGTACTTCTACCCCAAGTCCTTTACGCCCGGTTGCACTAGGGAACTGCAGAGATTTACGGAGCTCTACAGCGAGTTCAAGCAGAACAACGCTGAAGTAATAGGGGTGAGCGTCGACTCGGTGTCGACGCAGAAGAGGTTCGCCGAGAAGTACAACTCCCCCTTCCCCCTGGTGTCGGACAAGGAAAAGAAAGTTGCAACCATCTACGGGGTGTTAAACGAGAAGGGCACAAGCGCCCAGAGGGTCACCTTCGTAATAGACGAGAACGGGAAAGTCGTAGCAGTGCTGAGGAACTTGAAGAAGGCGGAGGAGCACGCGGACAGGGCGCTAGAGATAATCAAGGGAAAGGCCTAATCCAAGACCCTGACGTACGCCTTCTTTTTAAACGCCTCCACTGGGTTCTGCAGGACTGTGGGTATCTCAGCTACTAGCTCAGTTGGGGTGAAGTGGTTCCCCACCCTGGAGTAGACTAACGACCCTGCCAGACCGTTGACGAAGGCGCCTAGGGCTGCGGCGTAAAATGGCTCTACCCCTTGGGCCATTAGGGTAGCAACTATTCCCGTGAGCGTGTCGCCCGTCCCCCCGACCGTCATGCCCGGGTTTCCGGTCTTGTTTAACTTCGTCCTCTCGCCGTCAGTTATGACGTCAAAGTAGCCCTTGAGCAAGACGACGCAGTTGCAGTCCTTAGCCCTCGCCTCAGCTTGGGCGATCCTCTCCCTTGGGTCTTGGGAGGGCTCCTCGCCGAAAAATATCTTGAACTCGCCTGCGTGGGGCGTTATGACGAAGTCCTTAGTGAGCCTCGTCCCCTTTATCGCCTTTAGGGCGTCGGCGTCGACAACGGTCTTCATTCCCCTTTCCTTTAAGTACTCCACTATGGCCTTTGAGGCCTCCACGGTCTCCTCCTCCAAGCCCATCCCGGGGCCTATCACCACTACGTTCACTTTGTCTATCCACGGTTTCAGCTCCTCCAAGTTCCCTGGGTTGACGTTCTCTCCCTTCAGCTTGATAGCTATTAAGTCCGGGGAGTAAGACGCTACGATGTTCGCAGTGTTCACGGGGGACGCTACGTATACCAGATCTGCCCCAGTCTTCAGAGACGCTAGAGCTGAGAGCAAGGGGGCTCCGCTGTAGGTCTTACTCCCCCCTATTATTAACACCCTTCCCCCAGCTCCCTTCTTGCTCTTCATGTCCCTCTTCTTTACCCTGGTGAGCAAGTCTCCAGGGCCTACGTATACATAGGCCTCCGGAGGTATCCCTATACCCTTGACCACGATATTGAAGCCCCTTCTCGCCAAACCTGGCTTTAGGTCGTGGAAAGTAACCACCAAGTCTGGAACCACGAACTCACCAGGGGCCTCTCCAGTGTCGCTGTCGATCCCTGAGGGAACGTCTATTGACACCTTAAACCCCTTGCTCCTGTTGAACACATTTATCGCAGTCCTAAAGGGCTCCCTGGGCTTACCAGAGAAGCCTGTCCCCAACATCCCGTCTATTAGGACGTCCCCCTCTACCGGAGCCAATTGCTCCACGTCCTTTATCTCAACGAGCCTAATCGAGTAGTCCATCTCCCTTATTGCAGAGAGGTTGAACGCTGCGTCCCTGTGCTTGTTCTCCCCTAGCAAGAAGACAACTGCTCTTGCCCCCTCTCCCACGAGGTGCCTTACCGCTACTAGGGCGTCCCCTCCTTTCCCTCCGTGGCCCACAAACGCGTACACGGTCTTTCCCTTTACGTCCCCTAAGGCCATCGCTACCTCGTCCTTTACTGACCGGCCCGCGTTCTCCATGAGGAGCAAAGTCGGCACGCCAAGGGCTTCGCTGTTGACCTCGAGAGCTCTCATTTCCAGGGAGGTTATCATTAGCCCACCATATATGAAATAAACGTAGTAGTTTTAAATTCCGCACGGTCAGCTTCGAGTTACCTCGTCACTGCTAGGAATTGGAGTCACTCATCACTCTTAAGTGCTTTCGCTTCCCCTCTTTTTAAATGCAAATGGCTGAAAGCTCCATATAGGAAAGGTTAATTAAGGTAAATCATCACTCTAATTTCATATATAAGACTAGGAATTTTAAAACGAACAATGAATAAATTAAACAATATTGATTAATTGACAGTTGTGTTATAATGAACTATTGATCAAAGTTTATAAACTACCATATTTACTTATTTAAAGGGATCAAATATGGCCCTCGGAAAGGAAACCGAAATGGGATTAAAGGAACTATTTAAGGCAAACGCAGAGGACTACATGTTGTTAACCCTTCTCGCCAATAAGCTGGAGAGAATGGGAAAGGTAGAGGAGGCCAAGATACTTAAGGAGAAGGCACTCGTGGAGTTAGCCCACGCCTCCGGGATTTTCGAGAAGCTACTGACCAACTACGACGTAAGTGGGGCGCTAGAGCAGTTTGCAAAGGAGGAGGGTGAGGAGCACGTGAGCGAGTACAACAACGTTGCCATGAAGGCTAAGGCTGAGGGACACGCAGACGTGGAAGCCATGCTATGCGCCTACGCCGAACAGGAGAAGGGCATCGCTGAGGCTACCGCCAAGGTCGTGGCAATGCTCAAGAGCTTCGCCAAGGAGGAGGGTGAGGAGCACGTGAGCGAGTACAACAACGTTGCCATGAAGGCTAAGGCTGAGGGACACGCAGACATAGAGGCTATGCTGTGTGCGTACGCTGAGCAAGAAAAGGGAATAGCTGAGGCAGTGAGCAAAGCCGCCAAGGCACTTTAAATCTAGTAGTTTTTCTTTTTCCTAGTTCTTTCAGCGTTTTCCCTTATCTAGCCCGTTTTCTCAGCGTACCGTATTACCTAGCCTACCCTAGAATAGTTTTTATTTAAGGTATCTATTATAAAAATGATGGAGCAAATAGTTGGATACGTAATAGGCACTTCCACTACCCAACAAGCGACAATGCTGGCAAAGCAGGCAGTGAGACTAGGGAGGTACGTAACCCTGGAGTACGACGGGCAAAAAGTGTTGGGGCTCATAACCTCAGTGACTAGGGGGAGCCCTCTCATCAACGACAGCTTAGACGACGTGGAGATCTTGGACGACATCATATACGTCCAGAAGGTACCTAGGTTCATAAGGGCTGAAATAAAGTTGCTTTACGACCTTACCTCTAAGTCTCTCCCCCAAGTGCCCCCTCCTCCCGGGACTCAGGTTAGATTTTCCCAGGAGAACGAGCTCCAGTCGCTCTTCTCCGAGGGCGAAATCGAGATAGGCAAGCTAATAGGCACAAATGTTGCTGTTAAGATCAAGGTAAATTCCCTAGCAAGGCACTTAGCCATCCTGGCGGCCACTGGGAGCGGAAAGTCAAACACAGTGGCGGTGCTGACTCAGAGGATTTCAGAAATTGGAGGATCAGTATTAATATTTGACTATCACGGCGAGTATTACAATAGCGATATAAAGAATTTAAATCCTATTGAACCAAAATTAAATCCTAGATATCTATCTCCCAGAGAATTTGCAACACTTTTAGAAATACCTAGGAATGCAACTATACAATATAGGATTTTAAGGAAGGCATTCACGGAGTACTTGAAGGACCTGGAGAACAGCTTTAACTCTGGGCAAGTTGACCTATCTAAGCTAAACGAGACCTTTGTTGCTGACCTAGAGAGCAGGATAGAGAAGTCCTTGGAAGAGTCCTCCAGGAAGAACAAGGACTCGGCAGAGGAGGTGGAGAACAAACTAGAAGAGTTCTTTGAAAGGTACTCCAACGTCATAGACTTGACTGCCCCGGACATAACGTCTAGGATAAGGAGCCGCAGCGTAAACGTGGTGGACATAAGCCACCTCGACGAGGACTCGATGGACGCCATAGTCTCCCACTACTTGAGGAGAGTACTTGACAGCAGGAAGAGCTACAAGAGGACTGGAAACGGACTTAGATTCCCCGTCATACTGGTCATAGAGGAAGCTCACGTGTTTATCTCCAAGACGGAGAACACCTTGACGAAGGCTTGGGCTGGGAAGATAGCCAGGGAGGGGAGAAAGTTCGGCGTCAGCATGGTCATCGTGAGCCAAAGACCA
Source organism: Candidatus Aramenus sp. CH1 (assembly GCA_022678445.1). Classification (NCBI taxonomy): domain Archaea; kingdom Thermoproteati; phylum Thermoproteota; class Thermoprotei; order Sulfolobales; family Sulfolobaceae; genus Candidatus Aramenus; species Candidatus Aramenus sp. CH1. The sequence goes on from JALBWU010000010.1 coordinate 38,147, forward strand.
AAGGGATTAGACGACACGATCTTGAGTCAGATGACTAACAAGATAATCCTGAAGATAGTTGAGCCTAACGACAAGAAGTACGTCCTTGAGTCCAGCGACAACTTGAGCGAGGACCTCGTGAGTCAGCTCTCCTCCCTCGACGTAGGGGAGGCTATAGTCATAGGCAATCTCGTGAGGATACCCTCGTTCGTGAAAATCGATAAGTTCGAGGGAAAGCTAGGAGGCTCTGATCCAGACATGATTGGGGAGTGGAGGAAAGAGGAAGAGGAGAACAACGTCCGCTCCTCTGTGGCAGACTTTGGGTGATTGACGTGCAGTTCCTCCACATCTCAGATACCCACTTGGGTTCTAGGAGGTATAACTTGGAGTCCAGAGAAAAGGACGTCTACGATACGTTCAACAACTTGATCGAAATCGCCATCAAGGAACACGTCAAGGCAGTAGTGCACACAGGGGACTTGTTCGACGTCTACAATCCTCCCACCAGCGCGTTGAAGGTGTGCGTGGAGGGGCTGAAGAAGCTGAAGGACAAGGGGATACCCTTCATCTCTATACCCGGGGACCACGACACGCCAAAGAAGAGGGGAGAGATCTACACCCACAGGCTCTTGAGCGAGACCCTCGAGCTCCTCCGCTTCCTAGACGGGGAGAACAACAAGTTCTACGAGGCCACAGACGGCAACTTGAGGGTTAGATTCTACGGGGTGAGGCACATACCCACGGTCGCGAGGCAGAGGCTCCTCGAGATCCTCTCATCCCTCAAGCCCGAGGGGGACAGGAACGTGCTAATGCTCCACCAAGGGCTTAGGAGTAAGCTACCCTACGACGGGGCGTGGCAGTTAGAGGAGGGAAACCTACCCAAGGGCTTCAACTACTACGCCCTAGGCCACTTCCACACTAGGTTTAAGGAGAGGTTGCCGTTTGGCACCTTGGCGATAGCCGGGTCTCCAGAGATCATAAGGGAGGAGGAAATAGAGGGCTACCAGAAATACGGGAAGGGAGGCTACCTTGTAGACATGTCGAAGGACGAAGCTACGACCCAGGACGTAAACGTGAAGATAAGGCCCCAGGAGGTGGTGACAATCAACACTAACACCCTTGATTTGGACGTCCAGAACTTAATCAGGAAGTACCAAGGGTACCAGAGGTTCAGGCCAATCCTCCACATTGTCCTAGAGGGAGAGAGGGTGGGTACTAGAGCCCTTTACGAGAAGCTTTCCGCGCTGAACAGAGTGGCGGAGTTCTACAGGATATACAAGGACAACACCAAGGACAGCAACGAGAAGAAGATCGAGGTTCCAACCGGCTCCACAGTAAACCAGGTCATATCTAGTTTCTTGAAGTCAAGGGGCTACACCGAGGAGGAGGTCAGCCAAATCATAGAGTTGATAAACAACTACGACTCCGACTCGGTAGGCGACATCCTGGAAAGGATAGGCGGTCTAAAGTGAGGATAGACAGGATAGACCTTAAGAACTTCCTGAGCCACAGCGAAAGTTCGGTCAATTTCAAGGGGAGAATAAACGTCCTAATTGGCCACAACGGGGCGGGAAAGAGCTCCATAATCGACGGCATCGTTTTCGCCCTCTTCAGGGAGAGCAGTAGGGGCAACGCCAACAAGAACCTAGTGAGGATGGGCAATAGGTCGGCTTCGGTCAGGCTGACCCTCGCCAACGGTAACCAGATCATTATAGAGAGGCACTTGCCAGACTCCGGTAGCGACCTACTTATAGTCGGTTCCGTGCCTAGGGCCAGGGGAGCGGAAAAGGTAACCGAGGAGGTGCAGAAGATCATTAACATAGACGAGGAGGTGCTGCTCTCCACCCTGATAGTGAGACAAGGGGAGATAGAGTCCATATTTGAGGACTTAACGAACGTGCTGAAGAAGGTAATGAAGATTGAAAACTTGGAGAAGTTGACCGAGGCCTCTGGCCCAATATATTTCAAGATGAAGGAAATCCAGGGTAAGTTGGAGCAAATCCAAACCTTTGAGAAGGAATACACTGACACAAGCAGGAAACTAGATGATTTAATTAGAGAAAAGAGCAAAATTGAAGAAGAACTAGAAGAACTTAGAAAATCTGAAGAGACCTTAAACGGGCAACTACAGGAGGCTCAAAGGTCGTTAGATGACGCCCAGAGGAAAAGGGACGAGTACTTACTCTTAGTCAGCAGGAGGAACCAGCTGACAAGGGACAAGAAGGAGGTTGAGGATCGTCTCTCACAGCTAGCGGGGGCAGAAGAGAAAAAGAGCGCGATAGAGGAGAGGATAAGGGAACTGGAGAAATACGAGGAAGCAAGGGGCCTTTTAGACCAGTTAAGGGAAGTAGAAAAGGACATCGTTAGAATAGGGCAGAGCCTAGAGAAGGCCATGAAGGAGAGGGACGCCATTAAGGACAAGCTAAGGAGGAAGGAGGAACTCTACCCGGACTACTTAAGCTACGTTGCCAACAAAGAGGAACTTGAGTCCATTGAGGAAAAGGAGAGGGAATACAACGGCCTCAAAGCCACATACAAGAACATCCAAGAGGAGATCTCGAGGATAGACAAGGCCTTGAGTTCGCTCAAGGTGATCGACACAAGCAAAATAGAGGACGAGATACGTAAGGTTGAGGACGAGATAAGCGAGCTAAACAGCAGGAAGGGGAAGCTCACGGCACAGCTGGACGAAGCAAAAAAGATCTTGAGTGGCTTAGAGCAGGTAAAGGGGGGACAGTGCCCGGTCTGTAGGAGGCAACTGGACGAGTCGCACAGGTTAAGCCTAATCCAGGAGGCAAAGAGCGTTATTAAGTCGTCTAAAGAAGAGTTGGACAACGTGTCCAGGAGGCTAAGCGAACTTGCCAAGAGAAAGGAAGACTTGAGGAGACAGCTCAGTAACGCCAACCAAAACAACTCCAGGTACAACACGTTAGCGGAGAAAAAGACAGAGCTAGAAAAGCAACTCGCAGATGTGCAATCGAGGCTAGAGGAGCTAAAAAAGGTACACGAAGAGTACGTTAAGCTCAAGGACATCCTAAACAAACTGGAGCCTGCATATAAGGAATATCTAACCTTAAGCAAAGTTAACGAAGAGGATCTTAAGGAAAAGGAAGAAGAGATATGCAAGTTAAACCGGCAGATGGAGGAGAAACAGACCAAGAAAAATGAGATAATGAACAAACTGACTGAAATGGACCTGGAGTCCATTGAGGAGAAGTTGAGGGAACTTGAGGAATTGAAGAAGAGGCTAAACGACGTGCTACAGAAGTTGGGCGAGAGGTCATCGCTCGAGATGAGACTAAACGACATACAAAAGAGCCTAGAGGAGATTGGGAAGAAGATCGCCGAGTTAAACTTCTCGGAGGAAGAGTACCAAGAGGCTAAGAGAAAGGTGGAAGAGCTTCGCAATAAGTTACTGGATACCTCTAACAAGATAGCTGAGTACAATGGCAGGCTTAACCAAATAAGGAAGGACATAGAGGAGAAGGAGAAGAGGCTAAAGGAGCTAGAGGCTTTGATAGACCAGAAACCCAGGCTAGAGAAGGCGTTAAAGAAGCTCGCCAAGCTGAGGGAAGACCTAGGCGAGAAGGGGCTTCAAAGTTACATCATCTCCGCAGTAAAGAGCAAGATAGAGAACAACTTGAACGAGATAACCTCAATGTTTAACCTGGCGTTCACAAGGGTGTCCTTGGAATTCAATACCTCGACCAGGGGGCAAAAGATCAAGGCTAGCTTGTCCGCTTACGACAATTACGGTAGGGAGTACGCCGTGGACATGTTGAGCGGAGGAGAGAAGATATCCATTGCCCTAGCTCTAAGGCTGGCAATTGCCAAGTCCCTCATGGACTCCCTGGGGTTCATAATCCTAGACGAGCCCACAGTCCACCTAGACGAGGAGAGGAGGAAGGAGCTCATGAACGTCATTAGGGGTGCCCTAGACGTAGTTCCTCAAATAATAGTAGTCACACACGACGACGAGATCCTCGAGATAGGCGACTACATCATTAGGGTAGAGAAAAGGGGTTCAGAGAGCAAGGTAACCGAGGAGGTGCCGGGAAACGATTGACGAGGTATACAAGGAGCTCTCAGAGAACTTCGCCGAGCTAAGGGAGAAGATAAGGCTCTTCCACAGGGACCTAGGGAAAGAAGTTGAGGAAGAGGTGAGGAAGAGGTGGATCTCCTACACTCCCAACAAATCCCTGAAGAGGTACTTGGCAATAGATGGAGGGGAATACGTCAAGGAATTGAGGGTAGGAACAATTTACGTGGTGAACGCAGAGGCCCTCTTAAGTGAGGGCATGGAAACCAAGCCAGTGGACAAGTTCAGCAAGGTTGGGGTGTTTAGGCCAGCCAACTACGCCAAGGAGAGGGTCTCTGAGCTCATGGCCACTGCGGAAGTCAAGCTGGCGCTCAAAAACGGGGAGAGGGCAGACCTAATCCTCATGGACGGTAGCTTCTCCAAGAAGCTCGGGAACGCAAACGGTATGGAGAGCAGGCTGGACTTCAACGTCGACGGGATAGCGTCACTCTCGCTAAAGGACGAGAACGAGATGTACAGATCCCTCGTGGTGGAGAAGCAAGTGGTTATATCTAGGCTACTCAATACTTACGGTAGTAAGGCGCTGTGGATCTCCAAGACCAGCAGGAACATGGACATGTTTCACAGGGGTCTCCCGGACATAGTAGTCTTGGAGACCTTCACGGAGGAGGTGGGCTATACGAGCCCCGAATGCAAGGGGGTAGACGTGACAAAGCTAGCTTACCACCCCGAGGTGAACCTCCAGAGCTTCGTCGTGTGCAGGTCCTTTATAAGGCTAAAGAGGGCGAGCAAGGTATTGAAGCTTGACGTGGTGTCGAAGCTCCCTATAGACGAGGCGTTTGTAAGGAAGGTGATAGACGACCTATCTGCCGTGGCGGTGAAGGGCTATCCTTATCCGCTCTTGAAGGTCCACTTTGACGTGAAGATCAAGAAGGGGGACAGGGAGAGGATTACTAGGATGCTAGGCCTGCACAAGCCGGGGGTAGACTGGTGGCCAAACCAGTTCTTCTAGTCCTCCTTTTCTGATTCGAACTGTATAGTTACGTGAGTGATGTTGTACTCCTTGAGCATCTCCTCGATTTTCCTTCTCTTCTCGTCCAGTTCCCTCAGCGTGATGTTGGGGTTCTCCCTCACGTGAAGAGTTGCCAACTTGGTGTGCTCGCATACGGCCCAGACGTGGACGTGATGGACACCGGGAAACACCGTCTTAACTCTCTCCACGACTTCATCAACGTCAACTGGCGACCTCTCCATCAGTACGTAAAAGGAGTCCCTGAGGTCCTTATAGTTAAGTATGAAGACGGTCAACACAACTGCTAAGGCCACTACCAAGTTAGCCAAGTCACCCAGTCCTAAGAGGAGTACAGCCAGCGCACCTACTCCCCCTATTACGTAACTTACTACGTCTGAAACGGCGTGTAGCTTCACTCCCCTGTCCTCGTGACCTGTAGCCAGCATAAGGAACAGCGCGATGGCAAACGACGACAGGATAACGGGGAGCTCCTTTTCCTCAACGTGAAATTCCAAGTATATTAAGGACAGGGCTACCGATATAACGCTCCCCACAACCACTACCGAAGTGTTGACCAAAGCGGATAGAACCTCCAGCCTGTGTACTCCGTAGGTGTAGTTCTTACCGTTAATCGCTCTATAGGCGTAAATGGACAAGCTCACTACGAGGGCGTCGAAAAGGGAATGGATAGCCTCTGAAAGGGCTATCACGTTATTGGTTATTAGGAACACTAGGACAAGTATAGCAAAGGAGGCCCAGAACGCTATTAGCCCTTTGTCCATCAGTACCTTCTCGGAGTCTAGGCTTTTATTCCTTTCACACAAAAGAACGCTCCGGAAGCGTCGTCAACTAGGGGCTCCTCGTCCCTCTCGTCCTCAAGTGGCGAAAACGTCAGAGTGGACACGATTTTCACCACTTTAAAGTACTTGCTGACGACTTTGATCAGTTCATTCCTCGTAATGAAATGTGCCCTAGAGTAGTACTTGTGACCCCTTTTACCTAGCTCCTGGTAAAACTCCCCCCAAGGGGAATCTGCAGCCACTATGCACACGTTGACAGAGCAGGACACCCTCGCAACCTCCTTAAGCAAGGCGTCTACGTCGTTAATGAAACACACGGTAACTGAAATGAAAATACAATTTAGCGAGTTGTCCCTTATGGGCAGATGTAAAGCGTCTGCCAGTATCTTGTCCTCGTCCTCTTTTCCTTCCTTCAGCATCAGCTCTGAGATATCAAGGGATATCACCCTCCCCTTTATCGCCTCGTGAAAAATTGACGGCCCGGACCCTATGTCTAGACAGTCCTTCAGTCCTAGAGCCTCTACCGCCTTCTTCTCCGTGTCGTATATTTTCTTGTGAGTTAAATACCACTCCCTATATTGACGCGGGTTGTTGAAAATCTCCATTACTCTCCTCCTTGAAAATCGACTTTATAAGCGTTAGAGCTACGTTCCTTTTCCCCTCTATGTCTTGGAGGACTAAAATGAGCTCTTCCCTTCTCTTCCTCAAAGACGAGGACGTGTGGAGGAACTCGTTAAGCCTTGCCTCAAGGTACTCTATTTCCTTGATAATATTCCCCCTTATCTTTTCATAGTATGATAAAATCTCAAACAAGTCTATATTTGAGTGAAGCCCCTCATCCCTTAGCGAGAAATAGGGACATAAGTAACACAGGATAGGATGGGGGTTGATTTTATCTCCAGATCTCCAGATGGCTAAAACCTCTTCCTTTATAGTAATTCGTTTGCAAAACTTCCCGTCAAAATAAGCACACGAGTTCTTCTTGTTCAACCCCTCGTTGTAGGCCTCACTAAAGTTCTTAATCCTCGAGGAGAGGTAAACGTCTAATATCTTTTGCCGGAATTCCTCCATTAGATACTAGTTACTCCTCTACTCTATTAATTCTTTACTGGACGTGGACACACTAACCATTTAGCGAAGTCTCCACATTCTCTAGCCAATAACTGAGCTCACTAAAACCGTTATGTTGTCCTCTCTTAATGCTTAATGCGCTAAAAGCTAAAACTGTTTTGTATAAATCAAAGCGTTTACTTTTCAACATTTATTCTCCCTTTTAGAACAGTAAAAATCCTACTACACTGGTTTTTTAAGCTAGAATTCTAAGAATAACATATGGGAATTATTAGGGAGTCCTTGATCCTCAGGCCTTACGATTCACTGCTATACGCCATAAAGGTCATGATCATGGAGTCCGTGCCAAAGGCCATAGTGACAGACGAGAAACAAATACCTTTAGGCTACATAACCCAGAAGGACATCATAAAGTTCCTTTTTGAGAGGACAGAGAAAAGACACTTAAGCCAAGCCTTTGTTTCCGAAGTGATGAGTAAGGACTTCGTGTGCGTCAACCAGAACATAGACCCACTTGAAGCAGCGGAAGTGATGGTGGACAAGAGGCAACCGCTATTGGTTGTATGCAACGACGACGGAAAACTAGTTGGGATGATAATCAAGAGCGATCTAAGTAGTTACTACTCTGGCCAGATTAAGGGCCTTCAGAAGGTCAGCGAGTTCATGAGCTCCCCTGCTGTGACTGTTAGCCCCGACGACGACTTGTCTAGGGCGATCAAGCTGATGCTGGATAAAAACATAAGCAGGCTAATAGTAGTAGGAGAGAGAATCGAGGGAACCATAACTACCACGGACATCTTGTATATGGCCCCTGTGTTAAAGTACAAGGAGAACAGGATTGACGTAGCTGACGTGATGAGCCCCAACTTGATAGTTATAGACGAAGAAGAGGACTTAGCTAACGCCGCAAAGCTAATGGCCTCCAGGAAAATCAAGGGTATACCAGTAGTCAAAAGGGATGGTTCTCTTTCCGGGGTGGTTACCACTACCGACATAGTAAGGGCAATGCTTGACGAAAAGGTAAGGAAGTACTTGTACGAGGTAAAGATGTACACGTCTACTTTTTAACCCCTATGACCTCTAGTTTATGGTCTATGGAGTTCTCCTTGTCCCGCCTGTCGTCTACCTTTAAGATAGTGACTATTCTCTTCACTCCCTGTTCTGCCAAGGCGTCGTCTATTTCCTTGATGAGGTAACCTAATTGTGTTATGTCGTCTAGCTCTACGCTAGTCATTGAGGGAGCAGGGTAAAACTTTAAGCCCCTTTTCCTCAATACCTCATATACCGTCTTTATATAAGGAGATAGGCTAGTTGATCCCGTGCCTATTGGCTCTACGCTTATGTCGACTATGTACTTCATAAATATTATCACTTCTAAATCGGTAAAAATGCTTTTCCCAGTTGACAATGGATAATTTTAAATCACTTCAAATTGATAATAACTATAGCATGGAGACCGATACCATCGAACTGCTGAGAAAGAGCGGATTGAAAGTAACTCCGCAGAGGATAGCAGTACTAAGGCTCTTAAGTAAAGGAGGCCACTACAATGGTGAACAGATATACGAGGAGCTCAAGAAGACCGAGCCTAGCATTAGCTTGTCGACTGTCTACAACACGTTGGAGGCGCTAGAGAAGGCTGGAATAATAAACTCATTTGAGGCCGGTGGGATAACGTGGTACGAAATGAGAAGAGTTCCTCACATAAACATATTCTGCGTGGACACCAACGAGATTGTAGACGCCGAGGCAAACGTGGAAACCATTTACAGACAGCTTGAGGAGAAGGGGATAAAAGTAAAAAGCTTGAGCATTGTAGCCTACTCCGAGTGCGCTAACTTGAAAGAACGCTCAGAAGGAAGTTGACGAACTTGTCCCTGTCCCCCTTTAGGACTATTTCAGCGTTCGGTTTTCCGTTAAGTCCGTACCAGTCCACCAACATGGCTCCCCTAGCGCTTGAGCACGTCTCAACGTCGACGTGGTGACTCTCCTTCCTGAGGATCGCCGACTGATCGTAGGCCAGGAACACTGTAAACGAGTCAGTCTGCACGCTTCCCCTCTGCCCGTGGGACTTTGAGTAGTCCCTCAATGTCCTGTTTACCCTAACGAAAAACTCAGACGCCTTGGACTTGAGCCCCCCAATTTTGCCCCACAAATCGTCGTCCACGTACGCGTATTCCTCAGTGACTTCCCAAGGGACGATCGTGATGTCAAAGCCAGCGTTGAGCACGATGCTTGCCGCCTCTGGGTCTACCCAGAAGTTAAACTCGGCTATAGGGGTCGTGTTTCCCCTCGAAAAGGTACCTCCCATTATCCAGACCTTTTTTATCCTTTTGGCAATTGACGGGTCCTTTAAGTACGCTAAGGCCAAGTTTGTGAGGGGAGACACAGCTAAGATCTCCAGGTTGTCGTATTCCTTGGACAGCCTAATTATTGCGTCCACAGCGTGTTCCCTCTCTGGCTTTACGGACGGTTCGCCGTAGTCCCAGTCCCCCATGCCGTTCTTGCCGTGGACTTCCTCTACCGTCCTCCATTTGCCCATGATTGGCCTACTACTACCTAGGAACACTGGCGACTTTATGTTAAAGTACTCCACTGTAAACAAGGCATTCTTAACCTCCTGCTCATAGCTTACATTACCTGCTACAATAGTTATTCCAACTAAATTAAATAGTCTGCTTGAAAGTAAAATTGCTATAGCATCGTCGCTCGCAGTATCAGAATCGATTACTGCGTTTCTCATATGATAGGTAAACGGAGTAAGGAATATTTATGTTTAGGACTATTACACAAGCACAAGCTCATGGCATCTTATTATCTTTAATACTACAATAATTTATAAAATTTGTAGTGAAGAGTACGATGTGCCGGATGAAAAGTTTTTTAACTTATAAGTTGAAAGCTTACTTGATGAAGTTAAGAGTATCGAATATAGGAGGTATAACGTCTCCGCTCGAGTTAGAGATATCAAAGGGAGTGACCGTCTACAAGGCGCCTAACGCCTACGGTAAGACCTCAATAGCTAAGGCTTTAATATCGCTTTTAACGCAAGAAATAAAGCCCGACGACTTACTTAACGTCTTCTCCAACAGCGGATACGTAGAGCTAGAGCACGAGGGAAGACTCTACTACAGGAGAATTACTAGGCGCAAGAACAGGATCTACGAAAGCGCCAGGTTGCTGATGGACGACAATAGGGTGCTTCTACTATCTTACTTCTCCCCAGATAACGCTCTGTTGAACCAGATCCTTGGTGGACAGGATAACGTAGAGTGGTTCATCTCCACTACCTCAAAGATAGACGAAATAAGGAAAAAGAAGGACGAGGTAGAGGCAAAACTAGCGTCGCTTCAAAAGGAAAGGGAAGAACTAAACGACAAGTACAAGCAGGCCCTGGATCTAAGGGCGAAGATAAGGAGCGTGGAGGAGGAGATAGCCAAGTTAGAGAAGGAGAAGGAGAGCGATAAGCTACTAAACAGGACAACTCACGCAGTAGCAACCACGTGGCAGAACAGGCTCAACGAAATAGTGGAAAAGATAAACGCTAAGAAGAGCGAACTAAACGAACTACAGAGGAGGCTGACGAGACTAGAACTAGAGATACAGCAAAAGGAAAGCATGATTAAGCCCGAGGTAATAAATTACTTCCAGTCCCAAATATCGCAGATAGACTCTGAACTGCAGAAGAAGAGCTCGCTTAGGAATGAAACGGAGATTGAGATAAGACTACTGGAGAGGGTACTTGACGAGATCAAGGAATCTGAGAAGAAGCACTTGTCCTTTTGCTACGTCTGCGGAAGCCACGTGGATCCAGAAACGTGGAGGGTCAGAATAGACGTAATAGCCAAGGAGCTCAAGGAGAAGATGTCCACGTTTGAGGGAATTAGGAAGGAGACAGAGGAACTGCTGAGACGGAAAGAAGAGCTTTCCAGAAAGATAAAGGACATAGAGAACCTTCAAAACGAGGTAGCCAGGCTAAAGAAGTCCAGGGAGGACCTGCTCTCAAAGATCGAGGCTGTCAAGTCGCAGATAGAGAACTACGAGAGGCAAAAGAGGGAGATGGAGGAGAAATTCAACAAGGGAAGTGAGACGTTGAGGGTGGTGGAGCTGGAGGACGACCCTGCTAAGAGAATTAAGGACTTGCAGAGGACGAAGAGCCAGCTGGAGTACGAACTATCACTATCGGGAGTCCCAAGCGCTCTCCTAGAAAAACTGGAAGAGAAGGACAAGGAAATCCAGGAACTGCAGAAGGTGGCTGAGGATCTAAAGAAGGAGTACATAAGAAGGTTAACAGCAGTTAAGGAGGAGTTCGTCAGGACAGCTAATTCCTTGCTAAGACAGCTAGAATTCAACCTAGAAGCTGAAATAAACGACAACTACCAGTTGGTTGTGAGGAGGAATGGGACCGTGATGGACCTCAAGAAGCTCTCGTCATCGGAGAGGACGTCCTTAGCGTTGATCCTAGTACTTACCGCGCTTAAGGCCTTCTTCAAGACCCCGTACTTCATCGTAGACGAGTCGTTCATGACCTTCGACCAGAAAAGGTTTGACGCTCTCGTAAAATACTTGGCTAACGTTACGGACTACGTAATAGTGACAAAGAGCGATGAAAACTTGCAGATAGCTAAGGAGACCATGGAACCTCAAGTTTCTTCATAAGTATCTTGTTTAGGTCAGTGTTTATTGCGTCCATCACCTGCGGTGGAACATTAGATATGGGCGTAAACCAGCCCACTGCAGTGGTCATACCGAGTTCTTCCGCCTTTGCCTTTAGCCATAAGGCAACCGCAAGACCTGCTAAAGTTGGCTTAAATATTACAATTGATGGGCCTATGGAGGAACTGGAGATTTTGAGGGCATGCTTGGATATGGTTTTCCACCTAGTCTTAGTTATTATTCTAACAAGTTCTTTTGCCCTATCTTTTTCGCCTACTGCGTAAAATATTATCATAATAAGAAAACAGTGGTAACCTTTAAAAATTTTTTCAACCGGAACCGGTTCCGCAACCACAATACCCGTATTCGTCTATCTCGATACCGCATACGGGACACACTACCCCGGTGCCCTTTACCTCAGTCCACTCCTTGCCGAACTGCAGGAAATGAGGATCTAGGACTCCCTTGACCAGATCCCTTATCGACACTATTCCACTCAGTTTACCTGTCTTTTTGTCTATAATTGGGAGGTGCCTAAAGCCGTTCTCTAGCATTATATTTAAAGCGTCCGCAACAGGAGTGTCGTCAGTGACGCCTTTCACGTCCTTAGTCATGTACTCTGAGACCTTCGCGTCGCACTTACTGTCGGCGAACGCCCTAACTATATCCCTCTCAGTTATAATGCCCACTACAGTGTCGTTGGCGTCTATTACGAGCAGAGAGCCGAGGTTGTGTTTTTTCATTTCCTGTGCAGCAGTCAAGACGCTATCGTCGGCCTTAATCACGTGGACTCTCTTCGTACTAACTTGAGAAACAGTGACCGCCATATGATAAGTTACCGTTCTATCGCTTAAAAACATTTACCCTATGATGAACTGGTAAGCCTTAACCTTCTTTCCCTCTAGCACTACGTAAACAGCGTGGAGAATTCCCTCACCGTACTCGCTACCAGGGTTTATTACAAGGGTTTTCTCGACCTTATCGAATCCCCTGGACTCGTGTATGTGGCCGTGAAGCCCTAGAAGGGGTTGGTACTCCTCTTCAACCTTCCTCACGGAAGTGGAACCTACGTGGGTCATAACTATTTCCCCTCCCCTAACTACTGGCCTTAGATCGTTATCTAAGAGGGGTGCGTTGTCTATGTTCGTGTTGTACGGTGGAGCGTGGAAGTTGAATATGGCCATCTCTGCGTCGCTTACCTTCTCCGCTTCCTCCTTTAACTTTACGTAAAGCTTGTCCTCTTCCATTTCCCTAGGCGTGTGCCAAGGCGTGGGGTTTACGTACCCGAAGGACACCATTTCGTACTTCCCTATCTGAATTACCCTACCCTCAGTTTTCACGAACTTGTCGCTCTCTGAGAGCACGTCAAACATGTACTCTGGGTCGTCGTTGCCAAGGTTGTAGTACACAGGAACGTTAAAGTCGGAGAGCTTCTCCTCCGCTATTTTCATCCAGTTCCTTAGAACGTCGGATATCGCGTTTTTGAAAGCTTCGTCCAGTTTCCTCTTGTCCTCTTTCATCAATTCAACCTCTTTCCTGTCGGTTATGACGTAGTAATTGCCCGAGTTTCTTATCTCGGCAATGACCTGCTGTAGCCCCTCTTTCCCCACTACTTTTCCATCAACTTCGTATTTTCCTTCGCCCAAGTCTACGATAGGGTACAGCGCCTTGCCCGCGAGGTCTCCACCGATTACGAGGGCGTCTACTTTATACATCTTCCCGGCGTTAAGGAATTTCTTGAAAACGATGTCGGAGCCGTGAACGTCGGAAGTGAACAACAGCTTTACTGTGCCGGCAGAAGACTGGGAATTGTTCTTCCTTCCAAATAGCCCCATACAGCTAATACCTATATCGAGTAATTAAAAAATTTAATTTACCACCGAAAACCGTAATTAGTGCAACATAAAAATGGTGGTAGTGGTATTTGTTAGACACGGTCAGAGCGAGTCCAACGTTAACAAGGTATTGTCACACGACGTGCACTCGTACCCTTTAACCGAAGAAGGAAAGGAGCAGAGTAAGAGAACTGCAAAGGAACTAAAGAAACTTAAGGTGGGCAAGATCTTCACGAGTCCTGTCCTAAGGGCCTACCAGACTGCCACTATAATAGGCAACGAGCTTGGCTTGATCCCCATAATAGACGACAGACTTAAGGAAAGACATTTGGGAGACCTAAATAACAAGAGGTTTGACCCTAACAGCCACTGGAAGCTCAAGCTGATTAGGGGAGAGATAGAGGTTAAGGACCTAGAGCCGTGGGAGTCAATGAAAAGGAGGATGACGGACTTCTTGAATTCGGTGCCAGAGTCCGACTCGGTAGTTGTAGCAGTTAGCCATTACGACCCTATACGGGCTCTAATAGGGCACATCCTAGACCTAGACGACATCTCAGCCTACGGGATCTCTTTACTCAACGCCAGCATGACAGTAATAGAACACGAGAGGGAGAAAGGTAGGTTCTACATACACTCAATAGGTTCTCCAGTAATATCTTCTACACTGTTATCTAAACTCAACAGATATATTATAAGTACTAATATATGATAGTATTTTTTGACGTAGATCTCTGTTTATACTATCGAAAATAATAGTATCAATTCTATCAATTGACTTTTCTATAGCTTGTAAAATAATGTTCGAGTCTATTTCTGTTAAATAGTGTTTAGAGATAATATGTGATATACAACTACTTTTTGCTAGATTGCTAAAGAGCCTGGAGTAGTGGGGTCCCCCAAGGCCTAACACCACCTTGTCGCAGGTCACTTTCTCGTAATTTTCCACTCCCCTTAGCACAGCCTCTGCCAGCTTCCTGACGAGTTCTTGGTTAGTCCAGTAGCTGACGTCACTCCCTATCTCCGCGAAGACTACTGGCTTATCTAACGTTGGTCCGTGGTGAGTAGCCTCTATCACCTTGTCTATTGGGATGTCAATTTTCAGTAACTCCCTGTATATGGAAGTGAGTAGCCTTGGAAAGGCGACGCCCAAGGTCCTTGGCTTACCCCCCATGGCCTTGTCAGAGGAGTTTCCGGGGAAGTGGACGGTTAGAGAAGGAATCCCGGCTGAGCTCTCGTGCCTGCTCAGGATAACAATCGCGTCCGCCCTGTCGTAGGTGAAATCGGTCACGTCTTCCCCTACAGAGTCGAAGCCAAATAGCTTCTTCGCGGTTTGCCCTACCGGGTCCTTTTCAGAGACTATGACCTTGATGTTCATAGCTGAGACCTAGCCCTCTCGACCAAGACTGGGGCCAGAGCAAAGCCAAATCTATACCCCGTTATAAGCAAGGCGTTCTCTGCCACCTTTCTCACTATGGGTCTGCCGTCCTGCGACGCTGTCCTAAAGCCCACCCTTATGGAGATATCGTGGGTGTCTATGCTTAAGACCTCAGATAACGTCCTCAAAGTTCTGTTCACCTCCTCGTAGTTCACTTCCTTTGAGGTGTCTTTTACGGAATCTCCGTTCAAGTATAAATACCTTCCCTCCACCGCTATCCTATCCTTGTAGATTAAGATGCCTCTTAGGCCAGCTTTTCGGGTGGTTATCAAGTGGCCTTTATACAGCTGGAGAGGGATCTCTGGAAACAGGGTGCTGGTCTTGAACCCCGTGGTGAACGCGAAGTTGCTCGCCCTTATCTCGCCCTTGCTAGTCAACACGGAGTCGACTCTATTCCCCTTTCTGACTACCTCCACTACCTCAGCCTTCACCACGTTGAGGTTCTCCCTTAGTTTCATCAGCAAATCTTCCCCCTCCACAAATAGGCCATTGTCAAAGTACTCAGCCTCGTCGAGGTCTATTGAGGGCTCCAAGGCTCTTATGTCTTCCCTACTGATCTTCTTCCCGTTCAGACCCTTTTCAGACTTTCTTATTATGTGAACCCTCCTGAAAGGCACTCCCAGTTTCTTGCACAGTTCCTCGTATGCCCTTACCACTGATAGACAGTCATCGTAGAGCTCTCCGCACAATGGTGGCATTATGCTCCATAAACTGGCCTTAGAGTTTTTGGAGTCGCTATCGTCAATGACAACTACTTTCTCGTGCTGAAACCTATTTGCCAGCAATAGCCCAGTTACTCCCCCTCCTATGACTGCTAGGTCATACATGTGGTATTAATTAATTTAACCGAATATAAACTTTTTAAACTAGAGATGAGAGTGATTGTGTATGAGCTCGGACTACGACTCTGAACTTGAAAAGCTCCTAAACAAAAAGCTTAAACAGCTCATCAACGAAAATAAGCGTATGCAAGAAAAACACGAAGAAAAGGAACTAGTTGCTCACCTCACTTCAGAGACATTCGACGATTTCATAAGATCGCACAAGGTAGCTATAGTCGACTTCTGGGCAGAGTGGTGCGCCCCATGTATAATCTTGGCGCCAATAATCGAAGAGCTAGCCAGGGACTACCCACAAGTGGGCTTTGGGAAGCTCAACTCTGACGAGAACCCAGACATAGCATCTAGGTATGGCGTGATGAGCCTGCCTACCGTGATATTCTTCAAGGACGGTGAACCAGTGGACGAAGTCCTAGGGGCAGTCCCCAGGGAAGAGCTAGAGGTAAGGCTTAAACAGCTGATAAAGTGATAGAGAGATGAAACCGCTTCTATTGGGAGTAGACGCGTTAAGTTACACTAGCTTTATGAAGTGTAACCCTAGGTTTCTCCTAGCGTTGTTCAGCAGTACGTTCAGGGGCGTCGTGCTCAACAAAAAACCCCAACACCCAGCGTCCTCATGGATGAGCGTACTGGAGATGCAGGAAGTAAAGGGAGACTCCTTCTTCAAAGACGTGGAGACCCCCAAGCTCATTAAGGAAACCAACGCAGTTGCGATTAACATTCCCATAACTAATCCCACGTACGGCGAGGTAAGTTTTGAGTACAACGACTCTGTGTCCCCACAGGAGGAGATATCGAAGGTCGCGGAGGCCATTTTGGAGGAGCTTGAAAGCAGACCAGTCATAGCTAGCATAACGGTACTTGACAGGATGCTCCACAAGAGCAAGGAAAACAAGTGCGAACTCTACAAGCAGGTGGACGACGCAATAAGGAAAATTGTAAACAAGGCAGATGACTTCGTGCTGTTCTCGCCCTTTGGGGAACCGACCTCAGATAGGCCAAAAGAACACGAAGATTACGGAGTCTACTTGTCTACTATGCCTAGGCCAAACGAACACGAGACCGTAAAGCTGTACGAAATAGGTGTGCTCTTTAAAAGGCTAGTGGGACAATAGCGGGGCTGCATGGTAGGGCACATCGAACGCCCTCCTAACCAACATAGCCGAATAAGTCTTTTTCAGCTGGACGAAGATCCTGCCAAAGGTAAACGTTAACCTAGTTTTATCCCCTTCCCTATCAAACCTTAGGAGCCCATCATCGTCGCCCGCGATCATCATGCACAGGATGCCCTGCGAGTAGAATGGAAGGTCTAACCCTTTCTTCTGCTTAACAAAGTCAGAGACGGCGTTTTCAGCAGATATCATAGCGCCCCTGGCGGTTTTAGCTGGGACCATACCCTTGGCGGAGTCGCCGAAAACGTATATGTTGGAGAACTTCTTGTGCCTAAACGTGGGCAACTCTACGTCAGCGAAGTTGCCCTCGACTAGGCCAGACTTCCTGAGAAATGAAGAAGCGCTCAGCTTGGGGAGTACAGACTTGATGTCTGCCTCAACCTCTGTACCGTTGTTTAACACTACCTTATCCTTCTTTATTTCCTTAACTCCCTTGCCTTTTAGCACCTTCACCCCTCTCTTCTCAAAGTACTTATTGGCAGTGTCGGAGACCCACTTTGCTGGAATCTGGCCGAACACCCCGTTGGGGCTCTGCGTGGACAAGTAAATTTCGCCCTTAATACCCCTCTTCCTTAGCAAATACTCGGCGATGAGGACAACTTGATAGGACGGTCCCTCGATTGGGTTTTCCGTATGGTTGCCCACAAAGACCTTCACCCCATCTTCTGCACTATTTAGCGAATCCCTCAGTCCCAGAAAGCCCTCCAATACGTGATGCATGAAGGCGTGCTCATGGCCGGGGATGGCGTTGAATGTCTCTTCATAGGAACCACCCAGAGCTACGAAAAGGTAATCGTAATCGTACTTGCCCTTACTTGTCTTCACCTCGTTTGACTCGGGGAGAACGTCTTGGACTTCTGCCTCTACAAACTCTATCCTCCTTTTTAGAGTCCTCAGCAGCGTCAAATTGGGTGTCGTTTACGTCCACCAACCCTATCAACAGACCAGGGAATATCGTGTTTTCCATGACGACTCTAGACTTGGATATTAATGTAATGTCGAAGTCGGTGAACTTCTTAAGCTTATACGCTGCTGTTAACCCTGCATAGCCTGAACCTAGGACTAAGATTTTCATGGAGTTTTTACAACAAAAACTAACTATTCAACATTGTTATAAAACGGGTATAATGCCATTATAACTGGGTCGACGTAGAGCCTCGTCCTGTCGATGTACTTGGTGAGAACGCCTATTGCTCCAA
Source organism: Candidatus Aramenus sp. CH1 (assembly GCA_022678445.1). NCBI lineage: Archaea > Thermoproteati > Thermoproteota > Thermoprotei > Sulfolobales > Sulfolobaceae > Candidatus Aramenus > Candidatus Aramenus sp. CH1. The sequence continues at coordinate 56,184 of JALBWU010000010.1, forward strand.
CGTTGTACTTGGAGCCAGTGAGGGAAAACAACTTGTCCACTGCTTCTCCGAGCTCCACCCCCCTTAGTACCATTTCGAATACGCTCTTGGGCAAGGTGAAGGAGGCCGACCTCGACATGTTCTCCTTTCCCTCATTGCTTACAACGTACACTACCGCAAAGGCCACGGGAAAGCCCATATCTACGCATACTCCCCCTTCTATGCCTATCCCTAGGTCTGCCCCAGTCTTTTTTAACGACTTCACGGCCCTATTCCTAGCACCTACGTAGGTCTCTTCGCACATGGGCTGGGGTGACACCCCAGGCTCAACTTCCACAGGCACTACTTCTGCATTAAGTCCCACGGTCTCTATTGCAATCCTGACCGCGTCAACCTTGGCCGGATTTGTACTGCCCACTGAAACTAACATTTTTAACCGCCCTAAAGTCCTCTATTTTATGGTAACAATAAAAGTTGGTGCCCTAGCAGACTCCGGAGACCTATATCCCTTTATCCCACTCATGGAGGGAAGGGTAAGGCCAGAAGGGTTTAACCTCGAGTTTGAGGTGATACCGACGGTCCAGAAAGTGAACGAGAAAGTCTTAAAGAGGGAAGTTGACGTCTCTGTCCCATCGGCTGCCATGTACCCCTATATTCAGGGCGACTACTTTATCCTGAGCAACGCAGTCGCTTCAGCCATAGACGGGATCACCGGTATGCCAATACTTTCCAGCGAAAAGATGGACGTAAAGGACTTGAGCAACTCAAGGCTTATAGTTCACGGTCCTAACACCACTGCCTTCACTCTTTATAGGCTCCTCATAGGCAAGTACAAGAAGCTGGTCATCATAGAGAGGGTGTTGGACGAGATAAAAGCCCTTGGTAAGGAGGGTGACGTCCTAGTAGCTGTTCACGAGATTAAGATGATGTATGCCATGAAGAAGCTTGGCGTCACCCCCAACGTTGTCACCAGCATGTGGGACTTATGGAAGAGGGTGTCCAACGACACTCCTATGCCCATGGGAATGGTGGTCTTCAACAAGGACTTGGGAAGGGACCTAGCACTAAAGTTCAAGGAAACCTACGAGAAGAGCAAGAAGTACGCTGAAAAGCACTTGGACGAGATAATTCCCAAGGACGTTGAGATAATGAGGGAAGCCCAAGGCGTAAACATAGACAAGGAGATCGTAGAAAGGACTATATGGGCTGACATCCAGGAGTACAACGTCCCACAAGAGAAGGTGATAGAGGGGCTGAACAAGTTCTACAAGTTGGCCGAGGAAAGGGGAGTATTACCTAATGTGATCAACCTAGACGTCGTCTAAATGACCCCGTGAAAGTACGGGATCTTCTTTTTAGTAAAAAGGATCTCTACCTCCTCCCTCATCTCCTTCAGTACCTCTAGGACGATAAGGAGGTAGTCCTTTGGTATCATGAGTTCAGTAAGGTATATATCTCCTTGGTCGCTCTCCAGGATAGCTGAATACCTAATAAAAGGTACGTACTCAAGCCTTTCCCTGACTACCTCGTTGAAAGAGAAGACGTCTATCACGTAGTCCCTCCTTCCGTAGTCGAGGATAAAACTGGTAACTATTCCCTTGTTGAGAAATTCCTTGAGTATCTCGTTAAAGGAGTAGATAGACCTTAATGAAGAGTACAGGATAACTTCGGAATCCCCTTCGTACTGGAAGTGGGGCCTTTCTCCCTCAGCCTTGATCTTAAAGGATAGATCCCACATATCGTAGGCAAAGTCGTACGCCTCTGGGATCCCCGAGTAGTTCAAGAACTCCTTTACCCTTAGTCCTTCCTTGCCAAGGGACATGCAAAGGTCCTCCCTTATGTTCCTCCTCACGCATTCCTTTTCGTCGAAGTTAAACCTCAAGCTACTAAAGGAGAAGACTGGCGTAAAGTAAAGGTCCTTTATTCCCTCCAGCTCCTTTTTGACGTCCTCTTCAGACTCTCGTAGAACTTTTGCCAGTAGGCTTGGGTTGGGCCCTATCGACCTCATTAACTTTATCATTCGCGCTTTTTTCAAGTACATTTGCCAATTTCTTCCCCTTGGTGGTTTTAACCTTTTTAGGTACTATCTTTACCTCTACCATGACCACCGAGTCAAACGAGTAGACTATCCTGTTGACCTTTTTCCTGACCTTGTATGCCTTCCTAAGCTCCGCGTTCTCCGGCATCCTAACTATAACGTATACCATGAAGAACGAGCCAAGCCTCCTCACGTATACCTTGGACACGTCAATGTTGAAACCTTTGAGTATCTCATATATCCTCTCCTTCATAGGGCACTCGCAACTGGCCCCTACTAGGGACAGGATAGATTCCTTGACTTCCCTGGCGGTATCTACCAGGATAAATAGTATTATGACAACTATCACTGAAACGTTGAAGTAGTAGTTCTCAGAAATTATTGCAATCCCACTGATTATTTCCATGACGAAATCCAGCTTGCTGTGAAGCAGGTCAGTCCTTACAACGCCTATCCAGCTGTAACTCCTCTCTATGAGGTAGGCAACGAGGGTTATTCCAGAGGAGGCCCAAGCAAATGCGGACAACCAGCTTGGCACCTCGTAGTTGGCCTTAAACACCATGGAAAGGTAGTCCACCGAGAGAAAGACAATGACGCCAGAGGTCATCAAGATAGCTAGGCTCTCGAGATTGTAGAGGCCCCATGGGAACCGCCTTGTCCTTCTGTACACTATCTTTAACAGAATGGAATAGAGCAGTGCCCCAAACGCGTCCAAGAAACCGTGGTAGGAGTCGACTATAAGTAAGGAAGAGTTGTAAATCCTGGCGAAAACTATTTCAATGCCCGTGACCCCAAAAATCATGACGCTGGTAACAAGGAATACCCTGGAGGCTGAGTTTAGCTTCTCTAATGGAAGCAATTCTCATCACTCTCCACTCATAAATTTGTATGAATATTTTAAAATATTAGCCTTCTAATGTAAAAAGTCTTCGTCTAAGCATTAGACGAGTTACGTTACTAGCGTTCATGGTCCTATGATCTCAACCCAGTTGAAGTCCTTTTTACGTCTCGATTTAAAGTAAAGTTTATAATTATTAAATTATGATGTAGAACTATGTCTGATGAAAAGTACGAGATCAAAAGTTTCAAGGACTTAATAGAAGCTCTATTTAAGTACGATAACTGGTATTTAGGCGGGTTTATTATAGCTTTAATACTGTTTGTAATATTTGACCTGGCTGTCTATCATCCTTAAATAAAATAAGAAGATTTTTTTATACATTCGTACATACACTTTTGTGGGATATAGTTGGCAAGGGTAAACATAGCTGCGGACGCGGATATAGTTAAGGAGCTGGAGAAGGAGGTAAAAAGTAGAGGATATACGATATACGCCGTCACAAACATCGCACTCAGAGCTATCCTAGAGGTACTTAAGAGCGGGGAGGACTCCACCACGCTACTAGATCTCGTAGAACTTTACAAGATAAGTAAAGACCTTGATCTAATACCTATCCCTTCCTGGTTTATAGAAAGCCTGGTAAAGCTCGGATACGAAAAAGACCAGAAGAAGTTTGAGGAGGTATGCGAAGGCGCAGGAAAGCAACTCTCCTCCTACTTGAAATCGAGGGCATCTAACTTCGAGGACTTAATCCAGATATACTCCGAGATCAAGGGAGTATTACCCGTAAAGGACATTAACGTTAAGAGCGGTGGCGACGGAATGTTTGACATAAGGCTCACGGGGACGGGATTTAACGTTGAGGCTACTCTGTGTGCGGGTCTGGCGTTTAAGAAGATCTTGGAGACCTATTCCTTAGAAGTAAAGGAGATAAATCCTTCGCCCGGGGGTATAATCTTCATAAGGGCAAGGTATTCAGGGCCAGCCTAGTTTCTCGTTGCAACTCGAGAGTATTCTGCACAGCACTTGGTTAGTCTCCAATGGCACGGAGCTGATCGAATAAGATTCCTTGAAAAGCTCCAAGACCTCTCTAGAAAACTTCCCATGGGGAAAGGCCCCAATGCCTAACAAGGTTTTATCGTCTATTTCCTCGCACAGCTTAGTGGGAGGGACGTAAATACCGTCCTCGTTGAGTAGGACTAGCTTATATTCCTTGGAGAGGTCGGAGAGAGTGAGGTCTGTCACTTCCATTAGGGGGTTCTGTGATCCAGGGGGAACCTTTCCGTTAATTAAAAGCTGTTCCATTAAGCTCACAAATCTGTTATAGTTCTTGGGTGGTCTTACCTCCCTGTTTACCTTGATAATCTTCGAGCCTATCGTGTGTATGTAGAGGTCTCCCCTCACAAACGGTTCCGTGAGGAAAAGGATCATGGCCGAGTGGACAATGTCAGGCCGTCCCCTCTTTTCCCTGTCCTTCAAGTTTTTCATTGCGAAGTAATGCACAGATATGTCAAGGAGGACTTCCGTGGGCTTCTTACCTCTCTTCTTGGCGTTCTTCACCACGCTAGGGTGATTGGAGATTTCGCGGGGGATAAGTTCTAGAGACGACTCGAGCAAAACGACGTTAACTCTCAAGTTGTTCCCCGCGGTCAGAACAATCACAGACTACTTGAGATTAAAGCTTTTCATGACAAACACGCTTTAATTTTGCCACTCAATTACCGTGAAGAATGAAAGGAAGGATACTTAAGAGGGCTATGAGGCTTATTGACGACGCCGTCGACTTAGCCAGAAGGGGCGAGATAGAACTAGCAAAAGATTACGTAACGCTGGCAAAGGAGTACTGTTCAAAGACTAGAACCAAGTTGCCGTTAAATTACAAGAGAAAGGTCTGCAGGAAGTGCAATGTCCCCCTTATTCCCGGAGTAACTGAGAGAAGGAGGATAAGGGGAAAGATTTTAATTAGGACTTGCCTATTATGTGGGTGGACAAGACGCTATGACCTCAGAAAGAATAAACGAGAGAATAAAGAGGCTAAAGATGGGGGAAACAGACGTTAGGATAGGTAAAAACGGAATCAGTGAGGGAGTCATAAATGAGATCAAGAGGAGACTTAAAGAGCACGAGGTCGTGAAGGTGAGGATAGGAATGAAAGACCTTGACAGAAGGGAAGTAGCACAAAGGGTGGCCAGCTTGACTAACTCGAAAGTTATTGAAGTAAGAGGTTATACGTTTATGCTGAGGAAAATTGATAGCAGTTGACTGGTTTAGGATTTCCGGACACGCTAACGTAAAGGCAACCCATAGGAGTACCTTGGAGTTCACTAAGGACAACTTTCTTACGCCTAGGGGGAATTGCATCTTAGGTATTTCTTCCGAGAAGGCCGTGAGCGACTTAAGCCAAAGCGTAAAGAACCTAATACAATCGGGATCCAACGTTTACGCCGTCGTTGTGGTTGAAGGGACATACGACATAATAAAGGCTGTTGGCTCAAGACTTCTAACCCTGAGCGACAAGAACAAGATGATCGTAAGAAAATCGGACTTCATCTCGGACTCGACTTTGGCAATAAGGGCAAACAAATCTGCCGCCGACGTAAATAGAAACCTAGTAGATAAGCTAAGGCGTGGATCTAAGGGGACTGTTTACGTTGTCGCAAGCGACGCTACACTTAAAGATGAAGAGGTCCTTGGCGTAGTCGTTAACCTTAACACAAGAGGTTAGCTCTGCTGTCCTCTCAAGGACGTAGTACGTTAACTTTCCCTTTGTAACCCTGCACAGCTCGTGGAGGAATTCCCTCACCATTGTAGGGTTGTCCCCTATAACCACGTCGAACGACTTATCGCGGAAGGGCAGAAAGCTTGCGTCGTAGTTAATTACGTCAACCGAGCGGATCTTGTTCAACTCCATTGACCTCTTTAGCATGTACAGCCCTTCCAGGTTGAGATCCCCAGCTACTACGTAAGCTCCTGTGACGGCTAGGTTTAGGGCTATGGGGCCGTATCCCGCGAACGCGTCCAAGACCTTATCTCCCTTCTTCACTTCTCTCCTCAGCTTTAGCCTCTCCCCTGCCATAGTGGGGTTAACGTAGACTTTTGCCACATCGACGTAGAACTTTAGGCCGTTTTCCTTGTAAACTGTGTCCGTCTTGTTCTCTCCAGCTATTAGCTCGAGCTCGTTTACCCTAAACTGCCCTGTCACTTTCTTCCTTAGGAACACGCTCCTTACTTTTCTGTTAACTGACATTATGACTTCTCCTACCTTACTTGTGTCCACATAGTCTTCCCTCATACTAACGAGAGCTATGTTCCCTATCACGTAGTAGCTCGAGACGCCCGGTACGAGTTGGTTTAGCCTGGGAGTCCTCTTCTTAGGAGCTGGTTTACACTCCACAAACTGAATTTGATCCGCTCTAATTTCCCTTACTGGAACCACGATGTAATCTCCCTCGTAGGAAAGCTCAAAATCTGGGTCAATAACTAGGCTTTTCCTTAACTCGTTAAACTGCCTCCTGGGTATCTTGGCGCATAAAACCATTTTTCCTTGGATAAATAAAAATGGCTCTAAAAAATAATAAATGCGATTCTTACTCCTTCTTAAACTTACTCATTTCTGAGCTGTGCCCTGCGAACACCGAGGCGTTAGGGTCTATGTACTTCTTTGCTACGCTGGTCGCTATTGCAGCCTGCCCGAAGCCTACCGCTATTAGTGCTAGCTTAGGCGCGCCTTCCACTTGGGCCACGTCTCCGGCAGCATATACGCCAGGCAAGTTGGTCTGCATCATGGCGTCTGTTACTATGTCCCTCCCCTTCATCTTTAGACCCCACTTAGGTATGTTCCCTAAGTCGCCCTTGTGGCCTATGCTAATTATGACAGCGTCTACGTCCAATACTTTTTCCTCCTTGGTTCTATTATCGAAGATGATAGCCTGGTTTACCCTCTGGCCGTCGCCCTTAACTTCCTTTAACTCGTGCCAAGTATAGACCTTTGCCACTTGGAAGAGTTCCTTAACGCTCCTCTCGTGTGCCCTAAACTGATCCCTCCTATGTATTAAGGTCACTGACTTGGCTATTGGGGCCAGAGTCAACGCCCAGTCCACTGCGGAGTCTCCACCGCCCACTATTAACACTCTCTTTCCTTCGAAGTCCTTCTTTCTCCTCACTGTGTAGTAAACTCCCCTATTTTCGTACTCTACTTCTCCTTTTGCGCCTAGCCTACTTGGCATTAACCTCCCTAGACCTACAGCCAATAAGATTGTCTTGGTCTTGAAGGAGTTTCCCTTATCTGTCTTCAATACGTACATCCCATCACTGGTCTTCTCTAGGCCATCAGCGACCTCGCCTGTCCTAATGTCTGGGGAGAACATTTTAGCCTGCTCAACTAGCTTTTGCGCAAGGTCGTAAGCTAGTATTCCTGGAAAACCGCCTACGTCGTAGACCATTTTCTCTGGGTAGAGTGTTACTAGCTGTCCTCCTAGCTCGTCTTGAGCATCTATAAGTAATACCTTCATGTCCCTGAGGCTGGCGTAGAAAGTCCCAAAAAGCCCTATAGGACCTCCTCCTACTACTATCATGTCATACTCGCTCATACCAAATCACTGGACAGTAGTTTTACTGTACTTAAAATATTTAAAACTTAGCTAAATGTGTAGTTATAGATTCCGGAAATTGGGCATTTCCTTTGTCATCTGATTTTAGGGTAGGCTTTTAGGCATGTGCCCGCTTTTAGTGCTTGCGTGTTTCGACTATAGACAAGCTGAGTGGGTGCCACTTTTACTATATTCTTTATTCCCTATTCCTTGTAGTCAAAGACTTTACAGCACGACAACGCCATTAGCTGCTCTATCTGCCTTCGTCTAGGGCTTTGTTTGAGACCCCAGATACGTTATGTTCCGGGCTTAAGTTGCCAGAGCACCTTACTATTACATCGATGGAGAACACTTTGCTCTCGTTTATAATTTCAAGTCTACCGTTTGCTTTCAACAACCTTATCTTGAACACCTTCTCCTTAGCCTTGCCGTTGACCCTAATTGTCGCCCATCCGTTTACGCCGTTTACAAGTATTGTGCATTTGCCTTCCACCTTCAATAATACTGAGCTCGAGGGCTTTACGGTAACCCTTAGCTCTCTGTAGTTCTCTCCAGGGAACTTCATCCCTTCTACAATAATTTTGTTGTAATACTTGAGCCACAGTACGTACAAAAGTGGTAAAGGTAAAAACAACAACAAGAGCAAGTAAGCTAACATCTAGCTACTCATCTAGATAGTTTAGGCCATTCCACAATTAAAACTGACCTCCTCGTCTTGCCTACCTCAACTCTCAAATATCAGCGAAAGGTACCTGCAAAGAGTTAAAGCGATTACCGAGCGAATTTACTTCAGTAAGTCCTTATTGCCTTGAAAACTACTAACAACGGCAACAAGGCCACTACGTCCACAATTACCCAAGCTAAGTGACCAGAAAAGCTCGCCAGTGGTTCTAGCCAAGTGCCTATAACTATGTTTAACGAGTTCACCTCTGCTAGCCCTATGCTAGAGTTAAGGCCCTTAGTTTCAACAGCTACAATGGAGTATAGGATCGAAATAGCCAACTCGTTAAAAACCCCCAAGGCCACTATCCCAATGACGTAGAGGTTCGTGTAGAGAAGTAAGCTGGGCAAGATCCCCATTACTGACGAGAATAGAAGGAGCTTAACCTTATTCCCCCTGTCGCCCAAAAACCCGAGGAGGCCTCCCACCAACGACGATACAAGCAACAGCGAGGTTACTGCTCCCCCCTCCACGTCACTCACGTATAGGTACTCGTGGGCAAAAGTTGGAAAGAGCTCCCCTACAACATAATAGACCCCCCAAACGCCCGACGTAGCTACGCCAAAATAGAGCACTTTTACGTTCCTAATCACCTCCCAGTTAGGGAGGTAATTGGGTAGCCTCCAGTTAATAAACGCCGATAGGAGGGTTATTGCTGACAGCAATATTGTGGCAAACTTGAAGCCAAGTAGTTGGTCAAGGAATACCCAGTTTAACCCAATTATGCCTCCTAAGCTAAACGAGGCGTTGTAGAGGCCCATGACCCTCCCTAACCTATCCTTGTTTAGCTCTGCTAGCAGAGCGCCCCCGCTGGAGAAGAAAAGGGACGCACCTACTCCCCCGAGAAAATAGAACAAGACTACTTGGAAGAAAGTGGACGACGTGGAAACAAGGAAAGCCGAGACGGACATTATGAGGAGACCGAGGGTCACGGAATTCCTCAGTCCGATCTTCGTGGAGAGAAATGCGGAGGGCAGTTGCATTGTTCCGGAGCCTATAAAGAAGGAGAAGGGAATAAACCCAGCCAACGAGCTACTTACGTTATATTTAGATAGGATATAGGGTATTTCGGGCGAAAGGTAGAACCAGCTTATGGAGTACACGACCCTAGCTAAGTATATCGTCTTCCCTTTCATTGGCATAATTAGCCTAACAGAAGACTATTAAATAGCTTCCCAAGAATAAACTTCAAAAGATGAAAGTTAAAATCGTCAGCAAACCGACGCCAAACGTAGACGAGATAAAGGAACGTATTAAAAAACTGACCAACAAGTACGGTCTTGTGCTGACGGAGGACGAGCCTGACGTGGTAATTGCAGTAGGGGGAGACGGGACGCTACTCAAGGCCATAAGATACTTCAAGCCGATTGTGGCTGTTAAGGCTGGACGGAGAGGTTTCATGATGGACGTTATGCCTGAGAACCTAGAACAAGCCTTTTCCAGGCTGGTGAAACACGACTACGTCACAGAGGAGTACATGCTCCTAGAGACAGAAGTCGAGGGGGTTAAGGCACTGGCATTTAACGAGATAGGCATTCTCTACGATAAGCCCGAAGCACTGAAAATAAACGTAAAGTTCCTAGAGGACAGCGTTGTCTTCGAGGGAGATGGGGTCCTGGTCTCTACGCCCCAAGGGAGCAGTGCGTGGAGTTTCTCCATTAGCGGTAACTACGTGTATAGGGTCAACGCGCTCGAGGTATGCTTAGTAAACCCAATACTAACATCGCTGAAGTCCGTGGTTATTCCTCCAGTCAGCGTTAGGTTAACCGTAATGGACAAGGGGTACCCGCAAATGGCTAGAGTGGTCTCAGACGGGGAGATAGTAGCTAAGGTGCGTAACAACACGGAGATCGAGGTTAGGGTAAGCGACAAAAAAGCTAAAATACTCAGATTTTACAAGATTGACCCGATACAGGGTATACTGAATGGAAAACGTGATATTTGACACCGCTGGGTTTTTGGCGGGTCTGGAAAATTACTTCAATAAAGTATATACTACCCCACAAGTTGTAGAAGAGGTAAGGGATTCCTACTCCAGGGTGCTGCTAAGCCTTGCAACAAGCTCGGGGAAAGTAATCGTTATGCAACCCGAAAGGAGGAACGTAGAGGACGTACGCAACATACTTAGAAAAATAGGCGAGTACACGTTGTCCCAAACCGACGTGTCTATAATCGCGTTGGCAATACAACTTAAACCAAGCGTGGTGTTTACCGACGACTTCTCCGTCCAGAACGTATTAGCTAGGCTCGACATAAAGTATAATTCAGTGAAATTAAATAAAAGTGTGAAAATTGAAAAAGAATATCAATATATGTGTAAAAACTGTGGAAAAGTATACAGGACAAGAAAGGAAACATGCGAAATTTGCGGAGGCGAAATAATAAAAACTACTAAGAACATAAATAAAATCCACTGAATATTTTAAAACTTAATTTTGCAGCAAAGTTTAATTAGAAGTTTAAATCTTTTTTGGGTATGAAAGAAGCTGAGGCCATTCTTACCAAGTTAGTAAAGCTTGGGGCAAACAGTTATATCCTTTCTAAAGTTACCGGCTTGCCATCGACTAGGGTAAGGTATGTGATAAACAACTTAATGAGTCTGTACGGCTTGTCCATTGCTACCCTAATATCCACTGAAAGCCTTGGACTGAGAAAGGCGATCGTCATCTGTAGCAACAGTAAGCTAAAGATGGAGACTCGAAAAAGGTTGCTTTTCCCTATAGCCCACCTCTTTAGGCACGACGTGGAAAGGGACTACTTCTTTGTAGTAGTGTACTTCGTTGACGATGGGCTAAGCAGGCTTCGCGAGGTATTAAAGGAACTGAAGAATAAGGGCATAACTGAGTGTGAAGCCTTTGAGATTAGTAGGATCAAGAGGTTCATCGTAAAACCATCGTGTATAGACTTCGAAACTGGAAATAAGATATGCGAGGACAAGATAGTTATAACCAACGATACTAACAAGAGGATCCCTGGCGTCTCCAAACTCACTAAGACCGATATAGACTTCCTTGCCACTCTTCAACATAACCCGTTTATAAATTACCTCTTGTACCCACGTTGGAGGTTTATCAAGAGGCTGGTATCGGGGTTCTTCTTCAGCCTGGGCAATTTCTCTTTCATCATTGACGTCCTTTCGGATAAGGAACTACCTCTGAGTTTCCCAAACTTGGCGTGGTCTGCAGAGACGGAGAAGGGATACTTAACAGAGGTACTGGCCGATGACGACAACTTAGAGAAGATCGTGAAGATGGCCAAGGTTTACTCCAGTGACATATTAATAGTACCAGCAACTACAAGCTATGCGGAGGGCTACAGCATACCCTACGAGATATTTAAGGGTCAATGGCTGTTTCCGAAAATAATAATAACAAACTCTTGAATAAATCTCAGAAAATCATGGACGTAGATAGCTTTAGGGACCTCGTGCCCATAACCAAGAAGTTCAAGTACCTAAACCATGCTGCAATATCCCCAACTCCATTGCCCGTACTCTTCGAGACCTTCAGCTACCTATACAGGGTTGCCCAACTAGGGACTATTGCAGTAAACGAGGAGGAGAGTGACGAGTTTCTTCACATAAGGGTGAGGATAGCTAAGCTAATTAACTCTTCCCCTGAGGAGGTATCCCTTATCCCTAATACTTCATTTGGGGTCAACCTAGTGGCTCACGGCATTACGCTAGAATCAGGGGATAAGGTCGTCACGGACAGCTTAGAGTTTCCAGCCACAGTGTTTCCATTCGTCAAATTAGCGAAAAAGGGAATTAAAGTCTCCGTCGTTAAGGCGAGGCCGGAGTCCCTAGAGGATGACATAATCGGCGAAATCGACGAACGTACCAAGATCGTCAGCGTAAGCCACGTTAGCTTTAACACGGGCGTCAAGCTGGACGTAAAGAGGGTTGTGGAGAAGGCCAAAAAAGTGGGGGCCTACGTCCTTCTAGACATAATACAGAGCGCAGGCGCCCTAAAGGTTGACGTCAAGGAGTTGGGAGTGGACTTCGCGGTAGCCGGTGGCTACAAGTGGCTGATGGCCCCTCAAGGTTCTGGCTTCATATATGTTAAAAGGGGCCTTCTTGAGGACCCTCCGTTTTACGGTTGGAAAAGCGCGAGGGATTACCTCAAGTTCGACCCTACGATTTTTGAGCTAGAGAAAGGACCTAGGAGGTTTGAGATAGGGACTATAGACGTCGCCTCAAACTTGGGGCTAGCCAAGTCAGCTGAAATACTCTTCCAGCACAAAGGCGAAATAGAGAGGAGAGTACTTGACCTCAGCAAGATAGCTATAGAGCTTGCCGAGGATAGGGGATTGGAGGTCATTACGCCAAAGGAAAAGAGATCCGGGATCATAGTTGTTAAGGTCAAGGAACCCAGAAAGGTGGCAGAAAGGCTCCTCCAGAAGGACATCGTAGTCTCACCCAGGGGAGAAGGCATAAGGATATCTGCTCACTTTTACAACACTGAGGAGGAAATTAGGGAAGCTATTTACGGGATAGCAAGCTCATAGTGTTCTCGAAGGCTCTCTTGGCCCTTTCTGCTATGTCATGGGGAACCTTTACCTCGTAGACCTCTTCTTTTAAAGATCGCAGAACTTTCTCCAGGGTAATCATCGCCATATATGGACATCTTGCACATGCGCAAGCCTCAGTAGTGAGCAATGGGTAAAAGGTCTTCCCTGGGACTTGTAGCTGGAGCGCGTTAATCATTCCTAGTTCAGTGGCCACTATGAACTCCTTTGCTTGGCTCTCCCTAGCGAAGCTTATCATCTGGTTTGTGGAGCCGACGAAGTCGGCCTCCTCCAGTACTTCTAGGGGTGATTCGGGGTGGGCCATCAGCAAGGCGTTGGGATACCTCTTCCTTGCCAGCCTAACTATCTGCCTAGTATAAGAGGCATGAACTATACACCTCCCGTTAGGTGGGACCTTCACTAGCTTTTTGCCCGTCTTCTTTTCCACGTAGTTTGCCAAGTTAGCGTCTGGACCGAAGAGTATTACGTCAGAATCAAGGGAACTTACGACCTTTATCGCCGTAGAGGAGGTAACAATGTAGTCGGCGAGGGCTTTGGCGTAGATGCTAGTGTTTATGTAGAGCACCACTGGGGCATCTGGGTGCATTTTCTTATACTTGAGAAGCGTCTCCACATCAAGGGAGTCGGAAAGACTACACCCAGCGTTGGGGTCAGGAGAGAGCACCTTTTTGTCTTGGTTCAAGGCTGCTGCTTGTTCTGCCATGAAGTAAACTCCAGCGAAGACTATCACGTCTGCGTTGGTCTTCATCGCCTTGACTGCCAAATCGTAGGAGTCCCCGGTGAAGTCGGAGACCAGCTGGACTCCGTAGTCCATGTAATTGTGGCCAAGTATTATCGCGTTCTTCTCCTTTTTCAGTTTCTTTATCTCGGATACGAGTTCTTCAATTTTGCTCATACCGAACTCATGTTCGGTTTACGTTTTGTGGTTAATATTCTTTTTTACCGAAAAGTAAAGTTCTTCGAGATCCTCCAGGATCCTCACCAACATGCCGTAGAGGATCTTGTCGTCCACGTCAGCCAAGCGTTTTACCAAGTTAAGGATGTCTATGATCTCTTGTGCCAGTTGGACGGAAATGACGTTTTCCCTCATAAGCTCCCATATTGCCCTTTCCCTGTCCTTTTCGCCCTGCAACTTGTTCTCGACCACGAAGAAAACTAGGTCTACGAAGTCCCTTACTGCTTCCCTTATCCTGGCGTTAGTTGCTCTGTCCAACTCGAACTCCTCTAGGCTAATACTCGTACCTTTCTCTATAACCCTGTACAGACTCCAGAAAGCCTCATCAAAATCCTGCATCTGAACTGTCGTTTTTCAACTTTTTATCTTTAAACTTTAAATCTAATTGAGCAATCTGAAAGGGGGAACGCCATGCCAGACGTCTTGGGAAAATTCTCTGAGGAAATTAAAGGGAAAAGGGCAATGTTTCTCCTTGTTATAGCCACAACAGACGTCAGCTTAATACCAGGGATAACCATCGCTGGGGCTACGGAAGAGCTAACCCATTTTACCCCTCCAGCAGACGCTGAATTTCTTGTCTTGGGGAAGTGTAAGGTTATTAACGCCATACCCGTTACTCCAAGCGGTCTTCCGACCCCCGCAGTGATCTCCAGGGCGTCCCTATCCTCGCTGAAGGTTAACGCGTTAGTAGTCGACGCGGGTTCTAAGATAAAACCCAACATACCTTACGTAGACCTAGGCGGAGAGCCTGGGAGGGACATAAGAAAGGGGTCTCTTAAGAGGGAAGTGGCAGAAAGGATAATTGAGAGAGGAACTATATTAGGGGAAGAGCTCTCCAACGACTACGAACTACTAATAATAGGCGAGTCGATTCCCGCTGGCACTACCACTGCTATGGCAACTCTAGCGGGACTGGGTTACGATGCCATGGACAAGGTGAGCTCCGCTTCGCCCGATAATCCCAAGGCCTTAAAGAGGAAAATAGTGGAGGAGGCGTTGAGGGACTTGCCTTCCGACATCATGGGTAGGCTCTCCAAGCTGTCCGACCCCATGCTCTTGGGAGTTGCGGGAATATCCCTGGGATTTAAGGGGAAGGTATTACTCGCAGGGGGTACCCAAATGGTTGCAGCCTCAGCCGTAATTAAAGAATTAGGAGGGAGGGAAAAGCTTAACGACGTGGGAATAGGGACAACACGGTGGATAGTCGAGGACAAGTCCTCTGACATAACCGATTTAGCCAAGCAGGTGGGAGTCAAGCTCTCCTTCGTTAACCTCGACTTCTCTAGGTCGAGGTTTGACGGGCTGAGGGCTTATGAAAGGGGCTTCGTGAAGGAGGGTGTAGGGGCTGGAGGTCTTTCCCTCTTTTCCACTTTGCAAGGGATAAGCGAAGAAAGGATTTTAAGCAAGGTTGAGGAGATATATGAGAACCTCCTGAAGGAAGCGAAATGATAGTTGCTTTAACAGATGAGGGCCCATTGGCTAAGAACATTGCTAGGGAACTTAAGGGAGATAAGGTAATCGTGGTGGACACCCCGCAAAAAGTCCTTACCGTGAGGCCAGAGGTAGTAGTACACACACTGGAGGTTCCCTTCTTCGAAAACAGGGCGCACATGTGGAACTACAACACGTGGTACTCCGTAAACATAGCCAGGGCCTCCAATAAGGTAGGGGCCACCAACGTCTATTTCTCCACGTTCATGATATTCGACGGCAAAAAGGGGTACTACCACGAGAACTCCACTCCCAACCCCATAAATTTTTACGGAGTATCTAAGCTAGCTGGAGAGGTCGGAGTTACTGCTTTAGGCAACTACCTAGTGTTAAGGGTAGGAGCGCTCTACTCATTAAACTCCAGGGGTTTCCTATTCCCCTTTTTTAAAGCTGCCTTCGCTGGGAGGAACTTGAGGTGCAATAAGAACTTTTACGTCTCTCCCATAAGCCTGCACGCTTTCTCAAAGGTGGTCTCAAGGTTTATACACGAACAAATTAGGGGAATAATAAACGTGGCTGGGCCCAGGATCTCCCTCTACGAAATGTGTGGCTTAATAGCCGATCTCTTCGGGGTGGAGAGTATAGGAATAGATGGACAATACAGGGACTTCTCGCTGGACACGTGGCTTTTAAATAGTTTTAATATAAAAATTTCATTAAAGGAAGATTTGGTGGACGCCATTGAGCACAGAATTCTTAACGATGAGGGAAAAGATATTCCTGTTGCTTAAGTACGCAGAGGAGCCGATGACCGCAAGGGACATAATGAAGGCCTTGGGTATAAGGAAGGAGAAGGAGGTCTACGACCACATATTCCACCTGGCTAAGTCCTCAAAGAGGAAAGACTACGTGGTCCTTATGGTCTCCCCCAAGTGCGAAAACTGTGGCTACAAGTTCGAGGTGGAGTTCCCCAAGAAACCAGGCAGGTGCCCAGTGTGTAAGTCGGAAAGAATTTCCCCGCCAAAATTTTTAATCAAGGAAAAGAAGGATATGAAGTGAAGGCCGTATTTATCGACATGGGAGAGACGCTAGTGAGGTTCAAGCCGAGGTTCCACGAGTCCATCGCCAAGGCTATATCTGAAGAGGGATTTGAGGTAGATGAGAGGAAGGTATTTAGGGCACTCATGAAGGTGCTCGGTAAATGCAATTTTCCCCACTACGATGGACTGAGCCAAGTTAACTTCAGGGAACTCTTTTACCATATGGGGCTTTACGTCCCTAGCGAAGTCGTAAAAAAGCTTGAGAGGAAGAACTACCTTGCAGAGGAGTACGAGCTCTACGAGGACGCCATACCGTTCCTGGAGGAGGTGAGGAAAAAAGGGTACAAAGCAGTATTGGTCACAAACACTACGAAGAAAGTCAACCAAATCGTCAGGGATCTTAACCTTATGGAACACTTGGACGGAATTGTGGCTTCCTGCGATTACAACGTAATGAAGCCACACCCTAAAATTTTCCACTATGCCACTAGGGTTGCCAGAGGCGAGGGAGTTCACATAGGCGACGTGTACGAGATTGACGTATTGGGAGCTAAGAGGGCGTACTTACCTGGAATACTGCTCGACAGGCTGGACTACTATCCGGAAATAAAGGAGAACAGGGCGAGGAACCTTTTCGAGGCCCTAAGCCTCATTGAGAAGCTAGACGGGTAGTTTTCCTTCCTCTATCATGTCCAGAAGTTCGATAACACCTTCTCCGTCCGGTTTAGAGAGAACCAAATCCGAGATCCTTTTGACTTCTTCTAGGGCGTTGTTGACGGCTACCTTAAAGTCCGCTACCTCAAATAACGTGATGTCGTTCTGCGAGTCACCCACAGCGACTATCTTGCCTTTGAACCCCATCATTCTGAGCAGCGTTAATATCCCAGCCCCCTTGTTCACACCCCTTGGAAGGATCATGGCATCGTTTCTGTTCCACTCCACCTTAACCTCTAGGTCAGAAAGTATTTCCTCCACTTTTGGCGAGTTATTAATGTAGATTATCACTTCGCCATAGGTAAACTCTATCCCGTTCTTCTCCAGCCTCTTTCCTACTTCGTAACGAGTTGTGGGCCAACCCTTTGGAACGTTGTAGATCACCTTTCCGTTTAGCAGTAATAGGGCCCCATTCTCCAACACCCACGCCGTAGGAGACAAGCCGTAGGCTAGCCTTTCTATGAACCTCCTCTCTCGTCCAGTAACTACCACGAACTTGTGCCTCCTCGAGAAGTCGTTTATTCTCCTCTTTACCCTTTCGGATACAAAGAAGTTGTCTTTTTCCTCCGAGAGAGTCCTATCGTAGTCTGAAGCTACTAGCACCTCACTCAAACTTGTACCCTAGTTTTTCAATGACGTCTTTCATTATAAGGGCATCTTTCTCCAGCTCTGGGCTCTCACATATCAAGGTAATCGATATATCCCTGCTTAAGATTTCTCTAGCTAGAGGCTCAAAGGGAGGTGTGTTATAGGTTACTGACCTATGGACGTCCACGTACTTTCCTTTCCTAATCTCCAAGCCCTCAAAGTGGGAATTAATGTGGGCCAAGTGGAGCTCCTTTACCAGTCTATCAATTATTTCGCCGTAATTTATCTGCCCTCCCTGTCTTGCAAAAGTGTGAGCCCAGTCTATGTAGGGGATTACTCTCTCTACCTCCTTCGATATCGCTATGACCTCATCAATTGTTCCAAACGCCGTTTCCTTCGCCATCGTCTCCACGCCCAGCTTTACTTTGTAGCCGTTCTCCCTTACCTTGTCAGCAACCTCTCCTAGCTCTGCTTTTAGCTTTGAGAAGCACTCCTCTGGCTTTAAGTCCCCGTAAAACCCTACGTGAATTGCTATGGCGTCGGCCCCCATTGCGTCTGCCCTATCTGCAGTATCCAGGAGCCTCTTCTTCGACGCCTCAACTTTTTCCTTCTCTTCCGAGCAAAGGTTTATGAAGTAAGGAGCGTGAACGGAAAGCCTTACACCCAACGATTTTGCTACTTCGCCAGCTTGGGTTGCCTTTTCCCTGCTCATCCTGACGCCTTGAACGAACTCCACTTCCATTGCATTAAGCCCTAGCTCCTTTACCCTCTTTATCCCCCCTATCGTGTCCTTTCCTTTAGCAGAGAGAGGCACGCCGGCTGTACCTAGGTATATCTTGGGCTTAGGCATAGTAAAGAGTAGCCCAGCTTGGTTTAAAAGGAAAGAGCCGGTAGAGCGTCCCTTATCTTTGCCATGTTTTCCCTCAACGTCTCAAGGAGCACTGAGGCTAGTATTTTCTCGTCGAAGGGTTCTGTGGACTCGCTTTTCACTAGGTCTACTAGTTCCTTCACTACGCCCTCTAGGCTCATGGACATGAGGATACCGTTGATCTCCTTTATGTAAGCTCCAGATATTACTGTTTTCTTTGACGGATCTTCCATACCGTAACGTGAAGTTAGAATTCCCTTGACGCTATCTATTAGACTTCTAGAGACCTCTTCTATCGCTTCCACTATTATGGGCTCTATTATCCTTTTGTACTCCTCAGGAGAGGTAGAAATGAAGGTAGTGGTATCAGCAATTAACTTAGCTCTCTGATTAAGTGAAGAAACCAACAACGATGTAAGTTTGTCCCTTATCACCCTCACTTCTTCGCTCGGTACGGTAAAGGTTAAGGTCTGCGTGTAAATCGCGACTCCTAGCTTTTCCGCAATGAACTCCACAAGTGTTTTGGCTTTTACCCCAACTGCCCTGAACTTCGCTGCTGCCAAGGGACATAGGGTTACTAAGGACGGATAGCTTTCGCCAAGTGCCCTCGCCATCCTGTCGGCCCTCTTACCCAAGTTACGCTCCAGTATTGCCCCAGAGCATCCCTCAACCTTCTTCACTTTGAATCCCCTTTCTCTCAATCTCTTTATTATCTCATTGGCATAGGACGAGGAGAAGCAAGCCACGTGCAACGCTATTTCATCGTTTCCCTCGAACTCGATGGACTTTAGTAGCCTTAATTCTAAGGGAACCACGTCGAAGACCTTGGTGTTTCCGGCTAACTTAGAGTACTCTACATACGCCTCGGAGAATGCCTTATAGTCCTCTGGTGTCAAAGTTATCAGCTCTATGACGTTAAGGTCTGAGTTCTTCCTTATCTTCTCCACCAAGGAATTACCGTTACCGCTTATATAGTCCATAAAACCGCTGTCCCTTGTTGTGTCAAATAGCCTCACCCTTATGCCAAGCCTTTGAAGCAGATCTAATACCGTGTATATCATAGAGGGGTTATCAGAGATGTACTTACCTAGCCAAACGCCTATTTCGCTGTCGTTGGTGACGATGTTCTTGTACTTATCTGGGATCTGTATTGCGACCCCTGGTTCCTCTGGGATCTTCTTGGCCACAAGGCTGTTAAGCTTAATGAGCAATGTGGAAATCGGGATCCTAGCAGGACATACTCCGTCACATAGTCCACACTTGTGACAACCCGATATCTCCGCTATTGCACTGTCTGGGACGTCAACGCTGCCGTTTAACTCGTAATAGCTCATCACTCCCCTGGTGAAGTCGAACATGCCCTTGGGAGCGTAAGGCCACTGTGGGATAAGCCTGTACTGCGGACAAACCGTCACGCACATGGCGCAGTCTATACACGCCAAGGCGTAGTCTACAAATACGTCCATGTACCTCTTGGCTACCTTATACCCTTCTATTTGCCCTCCTGGGGAGATTGCCTTCGCAAAGCCGATGCCAAACCTAAACCTCAGAGCTTCGCTCTGCCTCTTCACAATCTCCAGGACCGTCTTTGCCCTCTTCTTTGGCTCGAACACTTTTCCAGGGTTAAATAGCTCCTCTGGATCCATTTCCTCCTTGTATTTCCTCATTACCTCGTACCTGTCCACGCCCAGCTCCTGGAACGTCCTTCCCATAGCGCTTAGCCTGTTCTTAGCATACTTGTGGACGAATATCCCCACAGAGAGCATTGAGCCACCTAGCTTGATGTAGTCCTCCATCATCAAGGTGTTCTTGGCTAACTCGTATATGATCTTCTTGTCTGCAGGCGAAAGAGACACTAAAGTGAACGCGTTAGCTAGCAGTACCTCCCTCCTCTCCAAGTCAATGTCTAGGTCAAATCCCTTGTTCATTTCGAGGACTCCAACGTCTCCTAGATCCTTACTGATCTCAGAGATTAAATCCTTAAGCTTAGTGTAGTGAATTAGACCATGCTGGTGTATTAATAGCCCCTTAGTCCTAAGGGCAGCGTTTACTCCGTGGTTAAACGACCACCACCCAGTCCACTCTCCCTCGAATACCTTCCCCCCATAGGACTGGGCGATCCTGTAGAGCTTTGGCTCCACAATACTTGCCCTGGAGGACGGGTAAAGAATTACCATGTTCCACTTTCCTGGATCCAAGGTTGCGTTGAAGTTGTCGTGGATATAGGAAGATATGGAGGGACCCCTCACTTGGACGTGCCACGTTGGAACCACTTGCCTGTAAAACTCGCCTATTGCGTTGTATACGTTCTCAAGGTTATCAAAGGAAATAACCAAGGCCTCCGTGGTCGAGGAGGGCCTCAGCTTGATTCCAACTTTTGTTATAATCCCAGTAGTGCCCTCTGCTCCGCACACTATGGCGAGGTCCTTCCCCTCAAGCCTCACCAGTTCCCCTTTGGGATTCACCATTTCCACGAAAGCCACGTTATCGCATATGAAGCCATACTCGTACGAGCCTATACCTAATGCGTCGCCCGCAACTCCTCCCCCAACGGTTGAGTCATAAGAGGAGGGAAAAGTCCTCAGTTGTAATCCCTTCTGCTGTGCTGCTATGTCCACGAGCTTCCACGTAGCTCCAGGCTCGGCTATTGCGACCTTATTTACCTCGTCAATTTCAATCTTGTTCATCTTTGAGAAGTCTACCACGATTCCTCCGTCTGCCGGTATGGCGTTTCCATACCTATTAGTCCCTCTGCCATATGGGACTAGGGGGACGTTATTTTCAAGGGCAATCTTAACTAGGTTGATTACGTCTTCCGAATTTTGAGGGTAAACTACGTAGTCCGGGATTACGTTAATCTTAATCCCGGACCACACCAATTCGGGAACAAACCCCATGTCTACCGAGTGGGAGAGCCTTTCGATCAAGGAATCGCTGAAATTGTCCTTAAACCTGCTCTCTAGTAAATCTTTTATTGGCAAACAACTCACCTTGACACTATAATAGATATTTTCGTAAATTATAGCTTATAACGTTTTTTAAACTTTCATAATACTCTTTGCCTTGCTCCTTTCTTGGCTCAAATCCCTTGAATTCCTCCGGTGGGTCGTCCCACGTTGGTATAACGTGGGTGTGAAAATGAAAAATTACTTGACCCGCGCTCTTCCCCACGTTAGTAAGTACCCTAATGCCTTCCGAGTTCACCGAGTCCTTTACCGCCTTTGCGACGGCACTAATTACCTTTGATATCTCGCATATGTCTTCGTGAGACACCTCTAGAAAGTTTTCGTAGTGAGTATTTGACAAGATCAGAGTGTGGCCAGGCGATATAGGGTACTTATCTAAGATAACTGTAGCAAACTTATTCCTATAGATTACGTGACCCTCCAGCTTACCGTGAATGATGTCACAGAATATGCACATAGTTTATCTATCCTAACAACTCTCTGTGGACAAATAAGCTTATAATAAATGAAATTATGCCGATAACGTCCTCCGCCGACGCGTTTAACTGAGTATGACAGAACAAAGGAAAATAGGGAGATTATAGGGAGAATTCTCGCCAGAGGAAAAGTTCATATCTCTATTTGTAACCTCGAGTAATTGCCCCTGTCAGTAATTACTTCGATTATGTGTTTCCCCTTCCTAAAGTTGTGGTTTATGTTCAGTACCATCTTTTTTGAGCCCAGAGGAATTGAGTCAGGAGCGAACTCTGGCGTGTACTCCTTGTCTACCCTTACCTCCACTATCCTACCATACAGACCTTCCGTGGGAAGCAGTATCTGCATGTACTGTAACTTATTTGGGGAAAAAATAAAATGGATAAGGCGTAATGTTATCACTGTGAACTTGACCTATTTGATGATAATTTTTGCCATCTCTGTGGCGACTAACGCTACGCCCTTCTTTGGGACTCCATATACTATCGTAGCTTCTACCATACTGCTGAAATCGGGAGTCACACCGTTAAACCTTGCAGAGGTAATAGCGGTTACTGCTGTTGGTGCTGCAATCGCTAAGAGCGTTATGTACGCGATAGGTTACGGCATAGGTCATACGCTGAAACACAACAAAAACGTGGTCTTCTTCAGCAGGTTTATAAACCACAGGTCCTTCTATGTTGCGCTCTTCATCTTAGCTCTATTGCCAGGAGTGCCCTTTGACGATTTCGTCTTCTTGATAGGGGGAGCAGGCAAGGCATCCCTACCCAAGATGATAGAGGTTACATTTGCTTCGAAGTTCATAAAGTCGTCAATAGAGATACCTTTAGAAACCTATGGGCTAATAGCAGTAGGAGGAATCATTAACGTCTCTCCTTTCCTGCTGGGAGTGATATCCTCAGTGGTGTTCACAATCTTGGGCGTGGTAATATTCAAGGTCGACTGGGAATCTATTTACAACAAGTTTAAAGATAGACTTGGGCCCATCTTTAAGATTGTATGAAGGTATTTTCCTGCAAAAAGTTCGAGGTATACGTAGAAAAGGTAAAGTTACCTAACGGCAAGGAGAGAGAACTACAATACGTTAAACACAGGGGGTCTTCAGTCGTTATCCCTGTGCTTAACGGGAAGGTTATCCTAATAAAACAATATAGACCAGTGATAGGCAAGTGGATTTACGAGTTCCCTGCTGGAACTGTTGAAGAAAACGAGGACCCGCTCACGACTGCCAAGAGGGAACTGGTAGAAGAGATAGGTTACGAGGCAAAGGAAATGGTGCATCTCTTTGACTTTTACCCCTCCCCTGGAATAACCAACGAACTAATGCACATGTACCTAGCCAAAGACCTAACATACGTTGGTAGCCACCCGGAGGAGTACGAGGTAATAGAATCCCTTCCCGTTACCCTAAACGAAGCATTGGACATGCTTAGAAAAGGGGAGATCGTTGACGCTAAGACGATGATCGGTATCCTTTACCTAGAAAACAACAGACACCTAGTAGAGTAAGTGCTCTAGACCCCTAAGCTCGCCCACCAGAATCGGTTCCTCCTTAGTCACCCACTTCCTTGCCTTCGCTTCCCTTAGCTTCTCCACCACCTCTATCCAGTTTATGAGGCTTGGCGCCTCGTATATTACCACGAATTCGTAGTCTGCCACCCCAAACGAGTAAGTGGTGTAAGACCTTATCCCATCGTTCTTGGGGTGAGTTCTAGCGATCTCTATGTGCTCCCTCATTATCTTTTCCCTCTCGTCAAAGGGCAACAAGTACCACTCCACCGACTTCTTCATGGGGTAGGCAATGAAGTACCTAAGTGGAGGCAACTTTAAGGCCTTTTCTATGTCTCCAGCCGACTTCATGTATGGAGAAGGCTTAAACACGGAAAAGAGGGAGACGTGCTCATAAGCATATCCTTCAAAAGAGGACAGTATTGCGTCCCTAAAGTCCACAATCTTACTAGTGTATGTAGAGGAAACCCAGTAGAGGAGCTGGGAACCCTGAGTTATGGATGCGAACCTCTTTAGGGAAACGAAATCGTTTGAGAACTTCTTCTCTACCTCGTCCACTTTACTTATGATGTTTTTCCTTTCAATTACTGGAATACTCCACCAAGTCCTGTCCAGACCCACGGACAGGACTAGCATGAAGACCTCATTTACCATCTTTGTTCAACTCGTTAATTATGTCGGAGTAGATAATTAGGGTTTCCTCTATGTCCATGAGGTAGCCAATAAAGTAACTGGAGACGTACTTTTTTATAGCCTCGTCAAGTATTTCGTACCCATCTGACGTGGGGCCGTTCAGAATCCTCTCTACGTACTCCTCGAACTCGCCTTTGTCTTGAGCCATTATCACGAAGGCCACTGGGATCACCCTTATCCCCAAGTAGACCTCGCCGTCTTCGAACTTGGGCTTATAGTTAAATAGTTCCTTGAGTAAGGACTCGTTGACGCCGTAAAAGCTGACCGCGTTCACCTTGTACCGCTTGAGCAACTTTACTGCCCTTTGTTTAAGCCTCTCTATCTCCTTGGGGATCTCGTTCAGCGGTACTGCGTAGCTTGGCACTAGAACTTCTACTCCGCCGTTGGAGGATAGCTTATCTAGGTAGAGCACTGCCCTGAGGAGCTTTGCCAGCTTAGACTTGTTCTTTACGTAGATCTTCTTAGTCTTGACGTCATCTATGGAGGAAGAAGGCAGGAAGCCGAGGACGTACTTAAATATGACGCCTACGTAGAAGGTGGATCCGTTCTCCGTGACGACCTCTTTAGGAGACGGAAAGCTCTCTACTTCCTCCCTGTACACTATCGCAATTTCGTTAGACGTCACTAGCGACTTCACGTACTCCTCGAAGTCCTCAACCTTCTCGCGTCTCTCCTCGATTAGTTGGCCGAGTTCGTTGTAGATCCTTATGAGGGGTACGTCAGAGGAGGAGTCCATGTAGACCTGGAGCAATGGAAAGGTGTCCTCTTTCCTGAGTACTGTAGCAGAGTATATGAAATTGGAAAACTTGACGACCCCTATGACGACCTTCGCATCAACCTCTGTAGAGAGCGCCGTATGCTTGGACGCAGCTAGGGCGAGCTTCTCTATGTTGTACCATTCGTCGCTTAGGACTAGGTCTTCAGTATTTTCCTCTTCCTCGTCACCGTACGTGAACACAACTGACTTAACGTTCAGTTCTTCAGCTATCTCCTCGATTACCTCCCTAATTAAGGTCTCTACTTGTGGAACTGGGGGTACTATGTAGTGGTCATCAGTACCTAGGTTCTTGTGGACGTGAATTCCGTTGTCTTCTAGCGTGATAGTTAAGATATCTCTTTCGTTGCCATCGTCGTCGACTAATGAGCACATAATCGTTGGCTTCACTGGGTCAGAGTACACTTTTAAGATACTCACAATCCCGACCTTCTACAGATTACTTTTTGCGATTAAATAGTACAAAAGCCTTATCGTAGTAAATCCGTTTAACAGAGCTCGCTAAGACTCAGAATTAATGGGGCAAGGACTTAATATTTATGCTTATGACCCAATATATTTGAAAATGGATAATCTTCGCATCTAAAGCCTAAAACAACTATAATGCTACCTAGCCATGTGGCAGGTTAGAGCATAAGATGTGTTCAAACCGGGTTCTATTAAAGCGAAATGAGGCGAAAAACTTAGCCTACTTGGGCCATCTTGACGCTAGAGATACTTGCCACGACCTTTCGCCTTTCAAGATTTCAAAAATCCAATGCATTTTGTGAAAAATCTTATAACCCAATAAGCGTGTCTATCTCTTAATGAGTTTTCAGAGGAGGTCAGCCGTTTACGCTATCGTCGGCTTAACGCTCTTGGCGTCCTTATTTATCATCGAGTTTAGGGACAACGTCCTCGAGTACCCCATCCAGGCTTCAGTCGTGGCTGTGTCGTTTTTCTCCGCTGTGACGATCTTCGTCATCTCGTTAAATCCTCACTTGATTGACCCAAACAGGGATATGGAAAAAATAGACGACGTCGTAGTCGCCATATCCGTTTTGACGTACTCAGTGATCGCAATATCGCTCATTAACGGTTACGGAACCGACGACATGGAATACATTTCGCGGGCTATTACCTATTTTCTACACATGAAGGATCCCTACGAACAGCTGTATCACCCCTCAGGCGTGCAGCCAACCTACCTAATTAACGGGGCTATTGCGTCCAACTTCGTTTATCCTCCACTGTCCTTCCTTCTATATATCCCTCTTTACCTCTTACTTTCAATTTCGGATGTAAGTTCATACTTTATCAATGGGTTAAACGTGGTTTTCCAAGACTTCTTGGTTCTGGTGACGTATTGGGTGGCAAGGAAGAGGAATAATCCAATGGCTACGTTATCGGTAGTCTTCGCATTTATTACCGGAGGAATTCTGGCCCCGTCATTTTACGGAGTAAACGGTGCAGTATGGGCTAGCTTTCTCGCCCTGTCCTACGTTTCTAAAGGCAAGAAGTCCGGCGTCTTCTTGGGCTTAGCCTCGTCTTTTAGCCAGCTCGCCTGGTTGGCGCTCCCATTTATTCTGATATACAAAAGAAGTAACATAGTTGAGATTCTTAAAGGGTTTTTGCTCGCTGTAGCAGTTGTAGACCTTCCTTTCCTCCTTTGGAATCCAGCGAAGTTCCTAGACGTGGTTACGCTGGATCAAAACACGATCCCAGTTGGAGTAACGGGTTTTACGATATTTAACTTCACAACCCTTTTCTCGGTAGAGCCGTGGTTCTTCACAGTAGCTATGGCAATAACGTTCGCGTTCTTGATTTACGCGTACTACCGTTTCTTCGACGTACTAAAGGAGACCCTCTGGGTCTTCCCTATGATAATACTCTGGTTCTCGTGGAGGACTCTGACTGACTACTTCCTCTTCTGGCCGGAACTAATGCTGCTCTCTATATTCTCGATGGACTACAACAGAAAGCCCATTACTATAAGACTTAACGTTAACAAAAACGAGTTAATAGCGGTGTTTTTGGGTGTGGTATTCACGTTAGCGGTTGCTGGCGGTTATGCCCACGCAGAGTACGTGGCAGAGAACCCCATAAGGATCTCGGAAGTCATTGTGCCAACTGACTTTCTGCCCATTTCAAAAGTTTACATTGTGGTAAACAATACTGCAAATATCTCAGTCAACATAACTCTAGTTAGGGTATCCATTTCCAGTAACCTCAATATGGTGTGGAACTTCTCGCCTAGCCAAGTGCCCCCTCATTCCTCTACTAAAATCTTGGCATATACCAATTATACTACCATGGAGATCAATAGCACCTCGTTCACCGTCCAAGTTTACTCTGGGTACTTTATCTCGTCATACAAAGTTAATATCAACGCAACCAACGTATTAATTAATGGGACTACAGCAAGTATTAAACAGGCTTCTTGACGTAAATTATAACGTTATTGTAAATTACATTGTTAACAGGCTAAAGGAGTACCTAGAGGAGAGCAGAAAGGACGGGTTAGTGGTTGGATTAAGCGGAGGAATAGACTCTTCTGTGACTACCGTCTTGGTCAGCAAGGCTACAAACAACTTCTTTGTCCTCCTTATGCCCTCCTCCTCGACGCCCAAAGAGGATATGGAAGACGCGTACAGCGTCATTTCCATGGTAAAGGCAAAGGAAAAGAGCAAGCTTATTCCAATAGACGATGTGGTTAACGAGATTTCGAAGAAAGTGGAAACTCAAGACAAGCTAGTAATAGGCAACGTTAAGGCGAGAATCAGGATGATACTACTGTACGCCTTCGCCCAGAAGCTAAACTACCTTGTGGTAGGCACCGGAGACAAGAGCGAGTTGCTCTTAGGCTACTTCACGAAGTACGGCGACGGGGGAGTTGACGTACTTCCCATTGGCGACTTATACAAGACACAAGTGAGGAGGTTAGGAGCAGAGCTTGGACTCCCTGAGAGGATAGTTAAGAAACCTAGCTCGCCAGCCCTATGGGAAGGGCAGACAGCCGAGGGGGAGCTGGGGATCAGCTACGAACTGGCTGACGCGATCCTTTACTTGAGGTTTGAGGAGATGAGGACGCCAGAGGAGATATCTCAGGAGCTAGGGGTGGATAGATCGCTCGTGTTGAGGGTGGAAAGGCTTGTGAAGACGTCACAGCACAAGAGGCTTCCCCCAGAGATATTCAGATTAAGCGGAAGGGCAATTAACTCTGACTGGAGGTATCCCAGAGGATGGTCTTAAAGGTAGAGCTAGCCCAAATAAGGCCAAAGTTGGGAGACGTCGAATTCAACCTATCAAAGCACGTGGAGATAATAGAGACGTCCTCGGCCGACTGCGTGGTGTTTCCGGAGCTCTCCCTAACGGGTTACGTCTTGAGGGATCTTGTCTACGAGGTGTACAGGGACTTAAAGAAGGCGTCGCAAAAGTTAGCTGATAAAGCGAAATGTGCGATCTTTGGCACGATAGACGAGGTGATGCCAGGGGTGCTCAGGAATTCTGCTGGAGTTGCAATAGAGGGCAAGCTAGATTTTGTCTACAAGTTCTTCCTCCCTACCTATGGACTGTTCGAGGAGAGGAGGTACTTCCAGCCCGGGAACCCCTTGAAGGACTTAAAGGTTTTCTCTTATAAAGGCTTCAAGTTTGGGGTTGCGATCTGCGAAGACGCGTGGCACCCAGAACCTATTGAGGCCCTAGCCCTATTAGGAGCCGAAGTAGTCTTCATACCTTCTGCATCGCCGATGAGGAGGCTGTCCACTAGACTTGCAATAGAGGACCAGTGGGAAGCGCTCCTGAAGGCCCACTCCATAATGCACGGCATATGGTCTGCATTCGTGAACGCGGTTGGTAGCCAAGAGGAAGAGTACTTCTGGGGTGGGTCGATGATAGTGAACCCGCTCGGGGTGGTAATAGCTAGGGCCCAAAAGTTCGAGGAGGCGAGGCTCACGTCTTCAATAGACAGGGAGGACATTAGAAGGGCAAGGTATTTCAGTAGCTTCAGGGATCACAACAGGGACTTCCATAGAGCTATGTGGAACATTTAATAGTGAAAAAGAGACTAAATAATCCTAGTATGATTTCTCAGAAGTTCGACATAGGCATATTATTGCTGTTCTTACTCATCATTTTCCTAATACTCTCTATTCTTTATCCAATATTTATCATTGGTGCAATAGGCGTAAGTTTTCTAAATATTTATCATAGCAGAGTATTCATTCCTTTATCTTTACTATTACTTTTGCCTTTAGCGTTACATGGAGATTTTTACACAATATCAATAATATTACTTTTAGCTATTATTTTGTTTAATCTGTATAAATCTCTTACAAAATTTACTCCTAATAAATAAATTTAATGGTTTAACTCCACCTTAATCTAAATTAAAACAAATTTAAGGGAAACGGAATGGACTTTATAGCTCACCTAAAAGGTGTAGAGTTATTTAAAAATATTGGGAAATATCGTACACATGATAACCAAGATAGAAGAGCTCTTAGCGGGCAAAGGTTGGGAGACAAGGAAGAGAATACTTAACGAGATTTCTTCAAGGCCAATGAGTGCATATGAACTAGCAAAGAAACTGAATTTAAATTATTCTACAGTAAAATACCACCTCGAATTGCTTGAGAGAACTGGGTTAGTTGCTCACAAAAAGGACAGGGGTAACAGACATCTGTATCAACCAACAAGAAACGCCCGTCTTCTTTATCAATCGGAATAATTTTTTATTTCTTGCAGTTTAAATAATCACGTAATGATACTTCCCTTATTATTTCTTTTAGTTTTAGCACAACCCTATCACAACGTGAGCTACTCCGTTACAGTTACAGTTAACAACACTGTTTACCAGTTCACGTATACCTTTACTGTACTCCAAGAGAACTCGTCAACAGTAACCTTCAACATGACTGTGTCTAGCTTGGGATTTAAAACTACAGAGAAATACGTGGTGGGAATTAACGACCCTTATCCATTACCTGAGGACTTCAGGGCCTTTAACACATCTGACTTAACCTTTGTGGGAAACGCGACACTTAACGGAGTTCAGATGCAGGAGTACAAGGGAATCTTTAACGCGTTGGGCAAGTACAACATCCCTGTGACCGCCTACTTTAATGACGGGGTACTCTACTCGCTAAACGGGAGTAGCGATGGAGTAATAGTAGAGGTAATGCAAACTCCAACAACTTCAACGTCAACCTCGACTTCGACGTTTTCTTACCTGCCTTTAATAGTTTTCGTTGTAGCTATCGCAATTGCTGTAGTTATTCTATTGAAGATAGGTAAAATTTAAATTATTTCTACTGAAAAGTTATATAGATGATTGAATTGGTCTTTTCTGACTTGATGATTGATGCACGTCAGGCTGACGTTAAAATCTATTTGAGAGTTTAAATACAATTAAAATTAACTCTACTGTGAATGTAATGACCTACAAAGAAACGCCGAAAATGATGGTTTTAAAGGGACTTATACAGATCATAGTATGTTACATTCTATATCGTTATGGAGACATGTATGGTTATCAGATTAAAAAAAGACTTGAGGAAATAAACAATAGGAAACTCCCTCAAGGTCTAATCTACGTCACCCTGAAACGAATGGTAAACAACGGTATAATAGATAGCTATAACAGTAGAGGGAAAAAGTACTACAGACTTACGGAAGGAGGGAAAGCGTTTCTTTTCAACCACGTTGAGGTGCTTAAAAAGTTTCAACTTATAACAGCGGAGATCTTGGGCTACTTGGAGGAGTGCAAGCTCAAGGACTCTAAGCCTAACGATAGCCGTAGTTAAATCTAGGAATTGAAAGAAAGCTCACAACTGTGTTAGAGAACCCCTTGATCGGTTCCTTAGGAGGACTGAGTCCTTCACCTTAGATTAAAAGCTTAATAAAGTTGGCGAGAAGGTTTATTTCACCATGATAGACAAAAGTAGGTCAAGAAAAGTTTATGGAGGTTTTGAAAAGGCTCCAAATAGGGCCTTCCTCAAGGCTATGGGGTTAACAGACGAGGACATAGACGTCAAACCCCTTGTTGGAATAGCGGCAGCGTGGAACGAGGCAGGACCTTGCAACATACACACCCTAGGGTTGGCAAACGTTGCAAAAGAAGGAGTAAGGGAGGCTGGTGGAACCCCAAGGATATTCACAACCCCGGTAGTAATTGACGGCATTGCAATGGGAAGCGAAGGGATGAAGTACTCCCTTGTGAGCAGGGAGGTAATAGCGGACACAGTAGAGTTGACCGTAAACGCCCACGGCTACGACGGCTTCGTAGCGATTGGGGGATGCGACAAGACGTTGCCAGGGCTGATGATGGCCATGGGCAGGCTAAACATACCATCGGTGGTGATGTACGGAGGAACCACCTTGCCCGGAAACTACATGGGGAAGCCCATAGCAATTGGCGACGTTTACGAGGCTGTAGGAGCCTATTCGGCGGGCAAGATAAGCTTAAACGACTTAAGGTTAATGGAAGACCACGCCATTCCAGGGCCGGGAACTTGTGGTGGACTATACACGGCAAATACCATGGGTCTAATGTCGGAGGCCCTTGGTTTGGCATTGCCTGGAAGCGCTTCTCCTCCTGCGGTGGACGCCGAGAAGGTTAAATACGCTAAGGAGACCGGAAAGACACTTCTTCACGTAATGGAACTAGGGCTCAAGCCCAAGGACGTCCTCACCTTTGAGGCGTTTGAGAACGCGATCTCAGTCCTAATGGCGTCAGGCGGTTCTACAAACGCGGTACTGCACTTGCTCGCGATAGCCTATGAGGCAGGGGTGAAGTTAACTCTAGACGATTTCGAGAGAGTTGGGAGGAGAGTTCCGGAGATAGTTAACATGAAGCCCGGAGGAGAATACGTTATGGCTGACCTACACAAGGTCGGTGGAGCTCCCCTTTTAATGAAAAAACTCCTTGACGCAGGTCTCCTCCACGGAGATGCCATTACCGTGACCGGAAAGACAGTGAAACAGAACCTAGATGAGTTCAAGATACCTCCAGTAGACCACTCGTATATAGTCAAAGACGTCAAAAATCCCCTGTATCCAGAGGGAGGCATAAAGATACTTAAGGGCAACTTGGCTCCAGAGGGGGCAGTAATAAAGGTCTCCGCCAGTAAAGTCACATTCCACAGAGGCCCAGCAAAGGTGTTCAACTCCGAAGAAGAGGCCTTTAACGCCGTAATAAACAGGAAAATTAAGGAAGGCGACGTTGTAGTGATAAGGTACGAGGGACCTAAGGGAGGACCAGGAATGAGGGAGATGTTAGATGTGACTAGCGCAATAGTGGGTCAAGGATTGGGAGAGAAGGTGGCTTTGATTACAGATGGAAGGTTCTCCGGGGCTACTAGGGGAATGATGGTTGGCCACGTGGCTCCGGAGGCCATGGTGGGTGGACCAATAGCCCTTTTAAGGGACGGAGACGAAATAACCATAGACGCGAAGGAAGGAAAGCTCCTAGTTAACCTGTCAGAGGAGGAAATGAAGTCAAGGCTAAAGGAGTGGAGCCCCCCAAAGCCCAGGTACGAGAGAGGTCTGTTAGCCAAGTACGCTAGCCTAGTGGCGTCTGCCTCCATGGGCGCAGTACTTATACCTCATTAGATTTTTTCATTATGAATATATTACCTCTTCTCAAATTCAGACGCTTATATTGTTAAAGTAAGTTTATATTCCGGTTATTCCACAATATTTTGATCACCATGAGAAGAACTCTAAAGGCAGCTATACTTGGGGCTACCGGACTAGTTGGAATCGAATACGTAAGAATGTTGTCACAGCACCCCTACATTAAGCCTGCCTACTTGGCAGGCAAGGGATCCGTAGGGAAGCCGTACGAAGAGGTAGTGAGGTGGCAGACAACAGGCCAAGTGCCGAAGGAAGTAGCTAATATGGAAGTGAAGCCAACAGACCCTAAGCTAATGGACGACGTTGACTTGATCTTCTCGCCATTACCACAGGGAGCTGCCGGGCCCGTAGAGGAAGAGTTCGCAAAGCTGGGGTTCCCAGTTATAAGTAACTCCCCAGACCACAGGTTTGACCCAGACGTTCCATTACTGGTCCCCGAGATAAACCCACACACAGTAAAACTAATAGATGAACAGAGGAAGAGAAGGGACTGGAAGGGATTCATAGTCACAACACCCTTATGTACAGCTCAAGGTGCGGCAATACCGCTAGCTCCTATCTACATGAACTTTAAGATGAACGGTGCATTCATCACAACTATCCAGTCCCTGTCTGGAGCTGGATACCCTGGCATTCCGTCACTGGACGTAGTGGATAACATATTACCTTTAGGCGACGCGTATGACGCTAAGACCGTCAAGGAAATAACGAGAATACTCAGCGAGACGAGAAGGGCAGTTAACGACCCACCAATGCAAGAGGTGTCCCTAGCAGCTACTACCCACAGGATAGCAACAATCCACGGCCACTACGAGGTAACCTACGTGACATTCAAGGAGGACACGGATGCAGGGAAAGTAAGGGAAGTGCTGGAGAACTTTAGAGGAGAGCCGCAGGAGCTAAAGCTACCTACAGCTCCCGAAAAGCCCATCATAGTCGTTGACCAAGACAATAGGCCTCAAGTGTACTTCGATAGGTGGTCCGGTAACCCGCCAGGAATGAGCGTAGTAGTGGGAAGAGTCAAACAAGTAAACAGCAGGACTATAAGGATGGTCTCCCTTATCCACAACACGGTAAGGGGAGCTGCAGGAGGAGGCATCCTAGCTGCAGAGCTACTGGTCGAAAAAGGGTACATAGAGTAAAACTTTTTTCTTCTAACCTCAATTTTCTCCTGATGACCACGCCCTTAGCAGAAGGGTGATGGGAGTCCCAGGGCTGAGGTTTTAGCATGGATTACATATCTTTGGCCGAACAAGTTGGAATAGACAAGGAAAAGGCAGTTTACGTCTATAAGAGGATGAACGGGGGGTACTACGTCCTACTATACTATTCGAAACCCCCCATAACTTACTCATTAAAGGACTGGCCTTTGCTCTACCTCAAGAGGAGGAAGCACTACCCGAAACTGGCAGAACCGGGCTACAACGAGGCGTTCCAGCTACTGGTGATGCTCGACGTGTACTCCATAGTGGGAACCTCGTTTTTCCTTCTTCACGGGGATCACAACATCCCTTACACCTTAATTGAAAGGGAGATGAAAGAAGTTTACGAGGGAATTAGGCAAGTGGCAAACCAAGAGTCCCTTTATCCGTACCCCTCCATGGGGGAGCAGATAAAGGCGGACTTCAGTGGATTCGTCAGGGACATCGTGGAGAAGAGGAGAAGGGACGACGATGAAGACAACGTTAAGCTCTTCAACGAGATAGCCTACAACAGCGAAGTAATGGATAGCTTGAAGAGGAGTTACCCTTGGGCGAAGACCATTTCAGAGGAAAAGAGCTTGAAGGCCGTGTCCTTGGCTAACGCTCTTGATAAGTTTTTAGAGGAGGTAAAACTGAAGGTATTTTACCTTGCCGCTGAAAGGACCAGAGCGTTCGACAAGATCCTAGTTGAGAGGGGAATAAGAGACGCTGTAAACTTCGTGGAGAAGAGCGAAATAAAAGACCAACCTACCAACGAGTTTGAGGCTGAGGTGCTGAGGATAATAAAAGACATAAAGTCCTCCTCCTCTTACCTTTAGGGGGCACCCAAGGTCTCTGATAAAAACTTATATGTAGCTGGAAGTAGAGTTTTGAACTTGTGAAGGGAAAAACAAGAGAGAAATCCACGAGCAGCATAAGGAAAGGCAGGGAGAGCATATTGGCGTTCAAGGAAGAGCTGAGGAGCATGACGTTTGAGCCGTTTTACGGGGAGAACATAAAGAGCATCATAACTAGGATTACGAGCAAGATACAGTCCTTAGCGGAGGACTACGGTTACGACGTTGAGTTCCCCAAGAAGGCTGAAATGGAGATAGACGGCAACATCTACTACTTCAATTACACGCTGAAGGTTAAGACCAAAACTTCCACAAAAAAGATCACGCTTCAAGTCCAATACATAATGTACGAAGAAGAAAACTGGGTTGGGATGATAACTGAGGTCAAGTAGGTCTCTTAGCTTTTCTAATAGCGTTCACCGCTATAGCGGTTGCCACTCCCACCACGGCTAGTTCTCCTACAAGCTCCGCAACAGTCGTCTCTGCCTGGTTTGCTACCTGTGCGCTGGTAGTAGGAGTTGTGTTTTGAGTAGGGGTCACACTTACATTGTACAGACTACCGCGGAACTCCAGAAGGTTCCACTTACTTACGATAGCCCCGTTCTTTAGCGTGTAGTTGTATATTTGGCTGTTGATCAGTGTCACGGTAGCGTTGATAATGGTGGCGTTCCGTACTATGGAGTCCACTATAGTGGCGTTGTGGTTCACGATATACGCGTAGTCAATGTAATCGCCGTACGCGTAGGAACCGTTAAATAAGCTAACGTAAACCAAGGGCAACAGTATGAACGAAGAGCTGGGAAAGTCGGGGGCTATGGTCAATGTATTGTAATTTAGAGAAGATGGAGTCCCAGTTGGGTACCCGGAGGCGGCGATCCCAAAGACGTATATGTACCACGGTGAAGAGAGGGCACCTTCTGACAGCCCAAAGCCGTTGGGAGTAGAACCGTTGACGACGCTCACGTTAGCCACCCACGTGCCATTGACGTAGACCATAGGGTATGCGTACGAAATGCTAAGGGAGTCGAAGTCTTTCGCCATGAATGAGGGGATAACTACGGCAGTAAAAGATCCGAGCGTTACTGGGCTACCGTTGGGGTAGTCTATACTGGCGTAAACGCCTAAGCTAGTACCTTGAAATACTACCTTAGGGTTGGACACCTTCACCGACAAGGATCCTGGCGACACGTATATTTGAGTAAACCCTAAGCCGCTGTCAGTATAGCTCTCGTGGTAGTAGTCTGCAACCGCAACTACCTTATAGTAGCCCGGGCTCATGTTTCTTGGAATGGTAATCTGCTTGACGTAATATTGGGTCCCATCGACGTAAATCGAGTTTACCTCCGTAGAGTAAACAACCCTGTCGCCTTTGTAGAAGTAAACGGTAACGTTAGGCGACCCCACAGTCTCGGCTATAACCTCCAAGGTCACGTTGGAACCGGGAGAGGTCACGGTCGGCTCAGTGAAAACGGAGGGTATTAGGGCGGGTACAACGTAGATGCCCTCAACAAATTCGTCGAAGCCGAAGGCCCCATTTACCTTAACCATGTAAATCCCTCCAATGTTACCAGAGATATTGTAAGCTCCGTCCAAGTAGTTGGAGGAAATCGATATACCAAAGGCTGAGATGTTTATCACCTCAGCCCTGGTAAGATACACGTCGGCAACTTGGGAGAAGTTGTCGTATATTACGCTATAGTTATAGATTTCCGCTGAGGTGTTGGAAGGGGGCTTAGACACGGAACCATTAGGATAGGCGAATTGGACTAGAATCGGGATCTCTCCCGGCTGATAGTATATTGCGACCTGAGGTAACAGGAATATCGCTTGCAGTCCCACCACAACGTACGTTCCAGAAGTGTAGTTCCCTCCCTCTACTACTACCTCCTCAACTCCATCTCCTTCAGCGGTAAACGACCCCACCCAATAACTGCCGTTGTAGAGCAAGGGGAACCGCTCTATTATGGAGGTCCCGTTATACACGTAAGCTGTTAGCCTTGTGCCTAGAGGAGCCTTGGTCACTACCTTAACTGTTTGCCCATCCAAGTAGGAGGTGTTCTGTACCGCTACTGTCACGGTAGGCACGCTTATCGCTTTCCCAAGGTATGAGAGCATGTACCCTGCGTTAATGTAACCTAGACCGCTAACGGGGTTGTAAGACGAATTCGCTATGTACGGCGTGTTGTAGCCAAACGTCACGGGCACTAGAGCCTTTGTACCGCTAAGCTGGTAAAGTAGGGGGTTCACGAACCCCAGCCTTCCGTAAACTTGGCTCATTAGATCGAGGATCCCAGCGATAGTTGGAGAAGCAAGGGACGTCCCACCCACGAGGTAGGTCTGGTTGTAATAGTAAATTACTGGGACCCCAGTGTAGGGGTTTGCATCAGCTACGACGTCTGGTACTTCCCTAAAGCCCCTGCTACCTTGGTACCAAGGTGAGGGGAAGATTGAGCTAAACCCCCCCGTTGAGGCGCCGAAAACGCTCTCCCCGCTCCATGCCGTCTGTTCCGTGAGGTTGCCGGCAACGTATAAGGACGTACCGCCTGCTGCTAGGACATAAGGGTCGCTTGCTGGGAAGACCAAGTTACCGTTGGGGAAGAGGAAGAAGTTGTTGCCGGTCCCCCCGGCGTCACCGCTGGCTGCGACAAATGTTATCCCCTCCACCTCTCCTAACCAGTACTCGTAGTCTAGGGCCTGGACGCAACTCAGGGGTAGGACGCCCAGGTCGAAGTAGATCTCTGGGATTCCAAAGCTCTGGGACAACACGTTGACTTTGTCCTGCTGGTCAATGAACGCTATGGCCTCGACCAAGGAGATGTCGGGGTTAGCGACGTAAAGGTATATCCCAGCGCCTGGGGCTTCCAAGTGTACGTACTCGACGTCTAGGGAAATCTCGAGGGCCCATCCGTTGCTAATACCGTCGTTTGGGTCGTATGGGCCAATCGGCACCACTTTTAAGAACGGTGGGGCCGTCACGTTGAAGGTCTTGTCGAAATCGTTCAACTGTTGAACAATGTATGGGTCTCCGTAGAAGTCGAGTATTCCCACGGAAGTACCGTTCCCGTTTATGCCGTGGTTAAGCAGTACCGTCACGTTATATGCCTGCCTCAATTGTTCTGGCTTTACCTCGGAGAAGGCTACAGCCTGGGTCACGTTGTACAGGGTATTTGGCCTTGACAAGAGGGCTTTGGTGAAGTTGGTTGATATTAGATAGGCAGAGCCTATTGGAGAAGGCCCCTCTCCCTCAAACTCGTAGAAGGTTATGTTCCCGAACTTGTACACGTAAAACGTGCCGTGTAATGCTCTCTCCAAGACCTCAACTTTTCCGCTCACGGTTATGACGTTAAGGTAAGTCTGAGTTGACAGACCAAACTGGTGGAAGTAGTTTACGGCCCTTTGAATCTCGGCATTGGGGATAAACAGTCGTTCTACTTGAGTCAAGTTAAGCACCGTGTGGTTCTCCACATACATCTGGAGGAGCTCTAAGTTCTTCGGTTGTTCCACAACAGTTACTGTAACGTAAGCGTCCTTGTTTAAGGTCGACTGAAAGTCGTGAGTGTTAACTCCCACCAAGGGGATAACGGAGCCTACTAGGAAAATGAGGGTAATTAACTCCTTTAACATGTCAATCCTTAGCCCCAAAGAAAGATAAATCTTTTCGATACAGAGTCCTAGACTTCACAAGAAAGAATATAAGCGTGGCACTTTCTCAGAATAGCGATGTATAAATTTCCAGAAGACGGAGAAAAAATAACCTTCAAAAACGGGCAGTGGATAACCCCCAATAAGCCCGTTATCCTTTACATAGAGGGAGACGGAATAGGACCGGAGATAACGAACTCAGCAATAAGGGTAATAAACAAGGCGGTGGAGAAAAGCTACGGCTCATCTAGGGAAATCAAGTGGGTGGAAGTTTACGCAGGAGACAAGGCTCAGCAACTGACTGGCGACAGGTTCCCTAAGGAGACAAGGGAGGCCCTGCTGAACTACAGGGTAGTCCTTAAGGGACCACTTCAGACGCCGGTTGGAAAGGGGTGGAAGTCAGTAAACGTGGAGATAAGGCTGATGCTGGACCTTTACGCAAACATAAGGCCAGTTAAGTACATAAGGGGGATAGAGAGCCCCTTAAAGAACCCCGAAAAGGTGGACATGGTAATCTTCAGGGAGAACACAGACGACTTATACCGGGGTATAGAGTACCCATACGACTCACAGGAAGCGAAGAAGATCAGGGAATTTCTCAAGAAAGAACTAAACGTAGAAGTAGAGGACGATGCAGGGATAGGCATTAAGGTGATCAGTAAGTTCAAGACAGAGAGGATAACTAGGATGGCGATAAAGTACGCCATAGACCACGGAAGGAGAAAGGTAACTATCATGCACAAGGGGAACGTCTTAAAGTACACGGAGGGGAGCTTCATGTGGTGGGCTTACGACCTAGCCAAGAGAGAGTTCAGGGACAAGATAGTAACGGAGGAAGAGGTAAACCAAGGAGCAGACCCAACTGGGAAAGTCATAGTGAACGACAGGATAGCGGACAACATGTTCCAGCAGATAATCACCCGGCCAGACGAATACGACGTTATACTAGCCCCCAACCTAAATGGAGACTACATATCTGATGCTGCTGGTGCCCTCATAGGCAACATAGGACTGCTAGGAGGGGCAAACATAGGGGACTCGGGCGGGATGTTTGAGGCGATCCACGGTACAGCTCCAAAGTACGCTGGAAAGAACGTGGCAAACCCGACTGGGATGATAAAGGGAGGAGAGCTGATGCTCAGGTTCATGGGGTGGAACGAGGCGGCGGACCTTATAGAGAAGGCCATTAACACTGCAATAGAGACCAAGAAGGTAACCCAAGACATAGCTAGGTACATGGGAGTCACCCCGCTCGGCACCAAGGAGTTCACAGACGAGCTGATAGCCATAATGGGCACGTTAAGGTGATAAATAAGAAGACAAACCTCGCCTAGCGGGGTTAAGGTTTTAACATGAAAACGATTTCCTTTTATGGCGCTTTCTTTGGCGAACTAAAGATGAGGAGCCAGATTACTCCCGCAATTCCGGAAGCGTCAAAACCGCAGTTGTGAGGCTCTTCCCAAGTGGGTAAAC
The DNA here is from genome assembly GCA_022678445.1 of Candidatus Aramenus sp. CH1. Taxonomy (NCBI): domain Archaea; kingdom Thermoproteati; phylum Thermoproteota; class Thermoprotei; order Sulfolobales; family Sulfolobaceae; genus Candidatus Aramenus; species Candidatus Aramenus sp. CH1. The sequence continues at coordinate 95,659 of JALBWU010000010.1, forward strand.
AGAGGAAATTGAGGAAGTTGGCGGACGTGACTGAAAAGCTGTGGAA